>CANJSX010000009.1 GCA_947477055.1 Sphingomonadaceae bacterium
CTCGGCAAAGATCCGCGCGAGCAGGCCTGCATCCTCGATATCCCCATCGTAGAACGGCACGCCATCGGGCACGGCAAAGCGGAAGCCGGTGGTGAGATTGTCGATCACCGCGACCGGCCAGCCGGCATCCTTGAGGGCGAGAGCGGCGTGGCTGCCGATATAGCCGGCACCACCGGTGACGAGCACGGGGAGTTTTTGAACCATGGTCACGGCGCCTAGCACAGCCTCTCGGAAAAATGGTTAATGCATTGACGCCAAATTGTTCATCACCGGTCAAGCGCGGCTCGCCTAGTCCAAGCAGGGGCATCATGCCATCGGGAGCGACAATGATCGAGAAACGCCACGCCTTCGTTGCCCTGACCCTGTTGTTCATCGCCGGCAGCGCCGTCGCCGCCCCGCCCGGCGGATGGGGCCGCTCGCGCTGGGACGATGAACCGATGTCGCCGTGGGATCGCTCGTCGCGCGAGAGCCAGCGACCGGACCGCTCGCGCGAAGGCAAGGTGGTCGTCGACCGCTTTGTCGCGCAAGACCCCGAAGTCGAAGCTCTGGGCAAGGGCACGGCCAGCGTTGGCTGGGCGGGCGAAGTTCAGCCCGTCGCGCGCGATCGTGCTGTCTTCGAGGCCGCAGTGATCGATGCGCTGGCGCATGGCGGCTATGACACGACCGCCCCGGGCAATGCCGCCGGGCAGGTGGCCGAACTGTCCATCGAGCGCACCGTGGTCGAACCCGAAGCGCCGCCGCGCAAGCCGGTCAGCGGTTCGATGGAAGTGGGTGTATCCAATCGCGGCTCGATGGTCGGCATGGCGATCATGATCGACAAGACCAAGCCGCTGACGGCGCTGCTCTCGACCCAGCTTTCGGTCCGGATTCGCGACCGGGCGAGCGGCAAGGCGCTGTGGGAAGGCCGCGCGACCGTGCTGACCCGCGAGGGAGACGAGCAGTGGGACGACCAGGCAATCGCCGGCAAGCTCGCCGCCAGCCTGTTCGAAGGCTTCCCGCTGGCCGGGCGCCAGAATTGATCCGTCAGGCGGGCTTCACCGCGCCGTAAGTTCCCAAGCGCCAGGCCCGTTCCATCGGGCCTTGATCATGCCGGGCCAGCCACCAGCGCGAAAACAGGATCTGGAAGCCGAATATCGGGATCGTCATCAGCAGGATGGCGACCGGGCCGATGCGTCCGGCGATGTCGAGAAACGGCCCGAGCATCAGCACGCCGATCACCGAATGCAGCAGATAATTGGTCAGCGCCATCCGGCCGACCGGGGCCATCACCCCCAGCACCCCATGCCAGCGCGGCCAGGCCAGCACGAAGGCGGCGGCATAGGCCAGCGCCAGCGGCACGGTGCCGATGATCGAGCTCCAGTGCTCCTGGTAGACCTTCTGGTCGAAGGCAAAGACTACGTGAAAGGCACTCCGATCGCCAGCCCGAACAGTAGCACCCGCTTGAGCATGGCACGGTCGGCCAGCAGCGTGCCCGCGATCAGACGGCGGCCCAGCATCATGCCCAGCAGCATCACTCCCAGCACCTTGGGTAGACGCCAGGTTACAAGCAGGTGCTCGATACGGATCGACGTGCCCGCCAGCTGAAAGCTCAGGAACCCGCGCAAGTCGGTTCGTTGCGCGTAATCAACGGCCGAGCCATGCAGGCCGCCGTCGATCGCCTTCACCACCGCCTCGGTAGCTTGGTTGAACGGATGGCCGAGGTCGATCCCGGCTGCGGCACAGAGCGGCACCATCACCGCCGGCAGCAGCAACAGGACCAGCGAGAGCCACAGCAGCGACTTCTCGCGCCAGTGCCGGAAGAACGGCAGCAGCAGCCCGAGTGCGGCATAGAGCGTCAGGATGTCTCCCTGCCAGATCAGCGCCATATGGACGAAGCCGATCGCCAGCAGCACCAGCATCCGCCGCCGGAACACCGCGATCCCCGCAGCGCCGCGCTTTTCCAGCCGATCAAGCTGGAGCGTGAAGCCGAGGCCGAACAGCAGCGAGAAGATCGTATAGAACTTGCCGTCGATGAAGAATTTGATGAACTGGTCGTAGCCGTCAGCCAGGCCCTTGCCGGCGATCATCGCCATCTCCGGGTAACTGTAGAAGGCCCAGCCCGCGAAGACCGGCAGGTTGGCGATCAGGATACCCATCAGCGCGAAACCGCGCAAAGCGTCGAGCAGGACGATACGGTCGGCACCGGCGATGGCCCCGGCGGAGCCTCCCGTAGGTTCTGTTATGCGAAGTTCCCCCGTCGCGAAGCAGGGAGGCTAACAGCGGCGGATAATGGTTACAACTGCAATCGAATCCGCAACAATCGGCGGTCAGTGCGCGTTCAGGTGCTTGCGCGGATGCAGCGCAAGGCCCAGACTCCCGGGGCCGCATCACCGCAACAAGGGGCTGCACTGATGAAGACTCGCCTGATCCCCCCGCTTATGCTGCTGGCGGCGCTGTCCGCCTGCGTCGCCCCGATTGGCCCGGTCGAGGTGACGCGCTTCCATCTGCCTGACATCTCGGCGCTGGGGCATGGCCCGGTCCAGGTCGTGGCGGCCCCTGGTGTCGATCCGGCCAGCCTCGAATTCCGTTCCTACGCCGCCGCCGTGTCGCGGCGACTAGTGTTGCTTGGCTATACCGATGCCACGGGAGGGCAGGTGGCCGAGGTCAAGATCGTGCGTGAGACCATGCAGCCGGCGCGAACCTCCAGCCCGGTCAGCGTCGGTATCGGCGGATCGACCGGCAGCTATGGTTCGGGCGTCGGCCTCGGCATCGGCCTTAACCTCTCCGGCCCGCCACCGGCGCAGACCCGCACCGATCTTGCCGTCACCATCCGTGACCATGCCGGCGGGCAATCGCTGTGGGAAGGCCGAGCAAGCTTCACCGTGCGGTCGGATTCGCCGCTGGCCGGAACCCAGCTCGGCGCCGCCAAGCTGGCCGAGGCGCTGTTCAAGGGCTTTCCGGGAAGCTCGGGCGAGACTATCCAGGTCAAATGAGCTCCATCCAGATCGACAGCGCCTTCGATAGCGGCAACATCGAAGTCCTCTCCGTCAGCGGCGCAGCCGCCCGTCTCGCGATCCGCAAGGATCACGAATCCGACTTCTTCCAGTGGTTCCACTTCCGCGTCTCGGGCGCGGCGGGGCGTGAGCTGGTGCTGAAAATCACCGGGCTCAACTCCTCGGCCTATCCCGGCGGCTGGCCCGGCTACCGCGCGGCGGTGAGCGAGGATCGCGACTACTGGGGCCGCGCCGAAACCGCGTGGGAAAAGGACGAGGACGGCGGCACGCTGACCATCCGTCACACCCCCGCGGGCGGCACCTGCTGGTTCGCCTATTTCGCGCCCTACTCGATGGAGCGGCACAACGATCTCGTCGCCGGCGCGGCCTCCTCGCCGGGAGTAACTCACCGCTGCCTCGGTCACAGCCTCGATGGCCAGCCGATCGACTGCCTCGAACTGGGCGAGGGCGAGCGGCAGGTCTGGCTATATGCCCGCCAGCACCCGGGCGAGAGCATGGCCGAATGGTGGATGGAAGGCGTGCTCGATTGCCTGACCGATCCCGCCGATCCGCACGGGCGACTGCTGCGCAAGTTGTGCCGCTTCCACATCGTCCCCAACGCCAATCCCGATGGCTCGAAGCGCGGCCACCTGCGCACCAATGCGGCGGGGGTGAACCTCAACCGCGAATGGCACGATCCCACGCCCTCCCGCTCTCCCGAGGTGCTGGCGATCCGCACTGCCATGGATGCCACTGGGGTTCACTTCGCCATGGACGTCCACGGCGACGAGGCGATCCCCCATGTCTTCCTCGCCGGGTTCGAAGGCATCCCCTCAGCCAATCCGGGCCAGCAGGGCGGCTACGATCGCTACAAAGCCATCCTCGCCCGCCGCACCCCGGATTTCCAGACCGCGCGCGGCTATCCCGTCGCCGGGGCCGGCAAGGCCAATCTCACCATGTCGACCAACCAGCTCGCAGAGCGCTTCGGGTGCGTCTCGATGACGCTGGAAATGCCCTTCAAGGACAATGACGACCTGCCATGTCCGGCGCAGGGCTGGTCGCCCGAGCGCTCGATGCTGCTCGGGCGGGACTGCATAGCGGCCTTGCTGGAGTGGATCGGGAGCTAGCGCCCTAGCGCTGGAACACCCCGCAAACGACCCGCGCGCCGCTGTTGCCGCTGGGATCGGTGCGATAGTCGTCCGCCGTCGCGTGGATCACGATCGAGGCGCCATCGGCATCGAGCAGCGCCTGGACAAGTCCCAGTGCGGCCAGCCCGAGCGGGACTTCGGCGCTGGCCTTGCCATCAGCCCCGGCCGTCAAGTTAGGCAGGTCGCCCATGTGCGATCCGGCGGGGTTTTCGGTGCCGTGCTGATGGCCCAGCGGGTTGAGGTGGCCGCCGGCGGTGGTGAAGCCGGGGGCTTCGCACTTGCCCACGGTGTGCAGGTGCATCCCGTGCTGGCCGGGTGTCAGGCCGGAAGCCGTTACCTTCAGGGTCAGCCCATCGCCCTTCTGCACCACACTGGCCGTACCGGCAGACTCGCCTTTCGCATCGGCGAGCGCGGCGCTGGCCACCGTTACCTCGGGAACCTTGCCCGCCGCGCAGCCGCCGAGCGCCAGCAGCGCGAATGCCATGCCTGTCTTGCCGAGGTTCATTGCTTTCACTCCCTTTTCAGCCGGAAAAGGTCAGCCAAGATTGGCCGGGCCGAATGCGTGCGGCAGCAGGGCGGAGAGGCGCAGTTCCAGCACCTCTTCTTCGCCCGCACACCAGATAAGCGGATCGGTTCCGCCGAGCTGGGCGAGTTCGGTCAGGACCTGCCGGCAGCGGCCGCAGGGGGTGACGGGTGCGCCCACGCCAACCGCACCGGCCTTGCCGCCGATCACCGCCACCGCCTCGAGTGCGCCGCGGCGGCCTTCGGACATGGCTTTGCCGACTGCGACTGTCTCGGCGCAGAGGGTCAGGCCATAACTGGCGTTCTCGACGTTGCTGCCGGTGACGAGCGACCCGTCGGAAAAGCCCAGCGCCGCACCGACGTGGAAGCCGGAGTAGGGGGCATAGGCCTGCCCAGCTGCCGTCCGGGCGGCGGCGATCAGGGTGTCGCGATCGACACTCAAGGCTGCACCACGATCCATCGCACCGGCTCCTCTTCCGCCTGGGTGTCGAGCGCGCTGTTGGCGGTCCACAGGGTCCAGGGGCGACCGCCGTAATCGGGCTGGAAGCGGTCGCGCACCAGCCATAGATTGCGGTCGATCGCCGTGGCGATGTGATAGCGCTTCTCGAAGCGGCTTGTCACCTTGAGCAGCGCGGCCTTGCCGGTGTGGGTCTCGATCTGGTTGATGAAGGTCATCAGCTCGCTTTCGACCGCCGCGTCGGAGACCTTGACCGGGCAGTTGTCGGCCAGCTGGTCGAGCTCGATTGCCGGGGGCAGCAGCGTGGCGTCGCGGGGCACGACCGTGACGAAATTGGCCGATTGCTTGTCTGCTGGCTGGCACGGATCGTAGCGATGCACCGCGCCGGTTTGCAGCTTGGCGGCGCGGACCGCCTCGAAATTCTCGACGAAGGCCGGATCGCGGGCGAAGGTGCTGGCCGAGGCATCGAGATACACGAAGTCCGCCCCGCTCCCCTTAAGCGCCTTCCAGTCGATCGCGCCGTCCTCGCTACCGATCTCCGCGCCCTGCATCGGCCAGGCCGCGCGTTCGGGCTGCCAGTGGCGCAGGTGCCACCAGGCACCCGTGCCGCCGACGATGCCGACCAGCAGCAGCGCCGCCAACAGGCGCAGGCGCCAGGCGCGCGGTCCTTTTCTTGCCATGTCAAATATTTTCCCGCGACCGCTTCGATCAGCCCCTGATATGCAGCACGCAGATCAAGGTAAAGAGGCGGCGGGCGGTGGCGAAGTCGGTTTCGATCTTGCCCTCCAGCCGCTCAAGCAGCATTTGCGCCGCCGCGCTGTGGACCCCGCGCCGGGCCATGTCGATCGTCTCGATCTCCTGCGCGGTGGCTTTGCGGATCGCCTGGTAATAGCTGTCGCAGATCGCGAAATAGTCGCGGATCGACCGGCGGAAGCGGCCGAGGCCGAGCACCAGTGTCTCCAGCTGCTGGCCCTCCGCATCGGCCACTTCGAGCGAGAGCCGACCATCGTGGACAGACAGGCGGAGGCGGTAAGGGCCTTGATGCCCGGCATCCCAGGGGCGCTGCGGCTTGAAGCTGTTTTCCTCGATCAGGTCGAAGATCGCGATGCGCCGCTCCTGCTCGATATCGGCATTGCGCCACAGGATCGTCGCTTCGTCGAGCTCGATATGGTTGATCCGTGGGTCAGGCATGCGCGGAGCTTTTCGCAAATGCGAAATGGCAGGGCAAGGGGCAGGATTCAGAGCCTCGTCTTCATCCACACCCTGTGGATATATTCGCTGCGCCAATCCGCTTGCCAGCCCCATGCGATCTGCGCATTGAATGCCCACTATGGCCGACCAAGATCTTCTCATCCGCGATGCCGCTGGCGTCCGCGCGCTCCCTGCTAATATCGAGGCGGAAGCCGCCTTTCTCGGCGCGGTTCTGATCGACAACCGGGTGATCGAGGAGCTGCCGGTGCAGCTCGTTCCCGGCCATTTCTTCGAACCCGCCCATGCCCGCATCTACGACCGGATCCGCCTGCTGCTCGATCGCAACGCGGTGGTCACCCCGGTCACGTTGCGGCCCTATTTCGAGGCCGACGAGGGGCTCAAGGAGATTGGCGGCGCGGGCTATCTCGCGCGGCTCACGGCTGACGGGCAGGGGCTGCTTGCCCCGCGCGAGCTGGCTCAGCAGATCTACGATCTGGCGCTGCTGCGCGAACTGGTCACGGTCGGGCGCGATCTCGTCCAGGGGGCGATGGACACCAGCGAGGATGTCGCCCCGCTGCAGCGGATCGAACATGCCGAGGCCGCGCTTTATGCCGTGGCCGAGGGTGCGTCCGCCCAGTCCGAAGCGCAGGCCTTCAGCCTCGCCACCCGCACCGCGATCGGCGCGATCGAGAAAGCGTTCACTTCGGGCGGCCACATCTCGGGCAAGACCACCGGGCTGACCTCGATGAACGAGAAGGTCGGCGGATTGCATGACAGCGATCTGATCATCCTCGCCGGGCGCCCCGGCATGGGCAAAACCTCGCTCGTCACCAACATCGCCTTCAACGCCGCCGACCGGCTCCGCCGCGATCTGGCGGACGGGATCGCTGCCGAGAAATCGGTCGGCGCGGCGGTGGCCTTCTTCAGCCTCGAAATGAGCGCCGACCAGCTCGCCACGCGTATCCTTGCCGAACAGTCGGGGATCAGCAGCGAGGCGCTGCGCATGGGCAAGATCAGCCGCGAGGATTTCCAGCAGCTGTCCTTCGCCAGCCAGCGCCTGGCCGAACTGCCGCTCTACATCGACGATACGCCCGCGCTGTCGATCGCCGCGCTGCGCACCCGCGCCCGGCGGCTCAAGCGGCGCCACGATATCGGGCTGGTGGTGGTCGATTATCTCCAGCTGCTGCAGGGCACCGGCCGCGCCAACGAAAACCGCGTCAACGAGATCTCCGAGATCAGCCGCGGCCTCAAGACGCTGGCGAAGGAGCTCTCGGTCCCGGTGATCGCGCTCTCGCAGCTCAGCCGCGCGGTTGAGCAGCGCGACGACAAGCGCCCGATGCTTTCGGACCTGCGCGAATCCGGCTCGATCGAGCAGGACGCGGACATGGTCTGGTTCGTGTTCCGCGAGGATTACTACGTCGCCTCGCGTGAGCCCAAGCGCCCGGTCGATGGCGACGATGCCAAGACGCATGAGCAGCACTCCACCTGGGCGGCCGAGATGGAGCGGGTCTACGGCCTTGCCGAACTGATCATCGCCAAGCAGCGCCATGGCTCCACCGGCAAGGTCCGCCTGCGCTTCGAACCGCGCATCACCCGCTTCAGCGATCTGGCCGACGATCAAATGGGCGGAGATCGCTACGACTGACGCAGGCTGCTTTTGCCAGCTGGCCAGGGCAGTCACTCCATCCGAAATGGAGCAGTATCGGAGGGGTAATCGCGCGTTTTTTGCCCGCAGTCAGCATGCCTTAACCCGCCAATTCCAGAATATGCCCGGCAGGCTCGAACCGGGGGGACATTGATGCGCAGTGCATGGCTGTGGGGGGCTGCGGCAAGCCTATGCTGCGTTGCACCGGCGTGGGCCGAAGATTCGGTGCTGACCGGACCTATCCCGGCCTGGGTCAAGCCGGCTCCGCCGCTTGACGTGAAGATGCTGACTCAGCGCAGCAACGCATTGCCGCGATTTGATGAGCAGATTCGCATCGATGGAGACACGGTTGCGGCCTTCTTTGACAGCGTGACGATGGTTTCCAGTCCGGAACTTCTGGCCAGGCTGGGGACGTTTTCGTTCAACTGGCAGCCCTCCCATGGCGCGGTGACGATCCATCACCTCGAGATCCTGCGCGGCGATCAGACAATCGACGTCCTGAAGGGCGGCGCGGGGTTTACCGTGCTGCGGCGCGAGGCCGGGCTGGAGCAGCAGATCGTCGACGGCCAGCTGACCGCGGTGAAGCATATCGAAGGGCTGCAGGTTGGTGACGCACTGCGCATGGCCTTCAGCCTGTCCGACCGTGACAGCGTGCTGAATGGCAACGTCCAGGATGCGATGGTGCTGCTGCCCGCGCCGGTGCAGGTCGGCTTCGGCCGGGCGCGGCTGATCTGGAAATCGGACCAGCGGCTCAACTGGAAGCCGTTCATGCCGGGGATTACGGCAGTGCCCAAGCCGCTGGATGCGAACTGGACCGAGCTGGAAGTGGCGTTGCCCGCACCGAAGCTGCCGGAGATGCCCAAGAACATGCCCGCGCGGTTCACGCCCATGCCGCTTGTGCAGTTTTCCAGCTTTGCCGACTGGAACGCCGTAGCGAAAGTGATGGCGCCCTATTATTCGGTCAGGGACATGATCGCGCCCGGCACCGAGCTCGCCCGGCGGATCGATGCCATCGCCGCGCGCTCCGGCGATCCGGTGCGGCGCATGGCCGATGCGCTGCAGATGGTGCAGGACGAGGTGCGCTAACAGCTGATCGCGCTGGGCAACGGAAACTATGTTCCGCAAACCCCGGCTGACACCTGGGCCAAGCGCTATGGCGATTGCAAGGCCAAGACGCTGCTGCTGCTGGCCGTGCTCGACCGGCTGGGGATTTCCGCCGAGCCGGTGCTGGCAAACAGCAAGCGCGGCGATGCGGTGGCGCTGACGCTCCCTTCGGCTGCGGCGTTCGATCATATCTTCGTGCGGGCAAAGGTCGCGGGCGAGGATTTCTGGCTGGACGGAACCATGCTCGGTTCGCGCCTCGCCGACATCCGCGATGTACCGAGGTTCGGCCATGTGCTGCCGCTGTTCGCCGAAAAGGCGGAGCTGCTGACGCTGCCGTTCCGGGCCAACGCGCGCCCGGCGATCGATGTCGATATCGCCTATGACATGGCCGGCGGACCGCATCTGCCGGCGCCATACCGGCTGAGCCTGCGCTATAGCGGCGCGACGGCGGAATCCCTCCGGGTCGCGGAAGGACCTGATTACGAAGCACGCTTGACGACCTTCGCAGAAAAGGCCGCCAAGCAGTGGACCGATAGCGACACGGTCGGCAAGCCAAGCGCCCAATATGATGAGGTATCGGCGATCTGGACGCTCAAGGTCGACGGGGTGGCCTATCCCGATTGGAACTTCCGCGACGGGCATTATCAGCTGGCGCACGAACCGAACCTGCGCGTCGTGCTCGATGCCCCGCGCGACCGGTCGAGCTGGCGATCGATTCCGGCCCTGATCGACGATCCCTGGACCGCACGGGCCCTTGTTTCCATCGCCTTGCCCGGCGGCGGCAAGGATGTGACCATCGAGGGCACCGATCCGGTGCATCTGTCGCTCCCTGCCGCGGATTGGACCCGTTCGGTTGCGACCTCAGGTGGCCAGCTGGTCGAAGACATCACCTCCCGCGAAAGCGGCGAGGAAATCGCCCCGGCGCAGATCAGCACCACCGCCAAGGCGATCACTGATGCCGTAGGCCGCTCGATCCATGTCGAACTCCCTGCCAATTATCCCCAGCGCTGGACCGATGTGCCCCAGAAGCGCGTGGCCGCAACCATGGCCCGTGTTCGCGCCCTGTTCGATCAGCGCATTGCTGCGGCGCCGGACAATGCGGAGCGGCTGAGTGGCCGGGCCTGGTTCGAAACGCGGCTGCTGAACTGGGCCACGGCGGAGGCGGATCGCAGCAAGGCCATCATACTGGATCCTACCGCCGATAACTATCCCGCTCGGACCGCCCTCAGAGCGGATCGCGGCGATCACGCCGGGGCGCTGAAGGATGCTCAGGCGGCCTATGACTTGGAGGAAGGCAACAAGGGTGTGCGCGGCCGGCTCGCAACCGAACTGGCCGAAGCGGGGCAGCTGGATCGGGCGCTCGAGCTCCTGCCAGCGGATCCGGACCTCACCACCGCTGACGGGCTGTCGGATTATCTCTTTCGGATCGATGTGCTTGAAGCGGGCAACAAGCACGATGATGCCATGCAACTGCTCGACACCGCGCTGGAAAAGCGCGGCAGCTCGGCCGAGTTGCGCAATGCCCGCTGCGGGTTCAGCGCGCTGCGCAACAGCCAGGTCGAGGCGGCTCTCGATGATTGCAACCGGGCGATCGAGCTGGCCTCGGAATCGGCCGGCTATCTCGATAGCCGTGCGATGGTCCACTTCCGGGCCGGCCGCCTCGCTCAGGCCCGTGCCGACTATGAGGCTGCGTTGGCCGTCGCCCCGGATCTGGCCAGCTCGCTGTTCATGTATGGCGTGGTGCTGGGGCTGCAGGGCGACAAGACCGGGGGCGGTGCCTCCACCCAGGCGGCCCGGATTGTCTACCCCGGGATCGACCATTTCTACCAGCGTTTCGGGATAAAACCCTGAGGTCGGCGATTCTCTGAAATAGCTTATATATTACAGTCATTTATGTGTTTTTTTATTGACTTATCAAAGCCTCGGCGTGTAGCGCCCGGTCTTTCCTGCTTGTCCTGAACTGGAGTGCCACATGGCGCGCGTTACCGTTGAAGATTGCGTCGACAAGATTCCCAACCGTTTCGATCTCGTCCTGATCGCCGCGCAGCGTGCGCGCGAGATTTCCGGCGGCGCTGAAATCACGATTGATCGTGACCGTGACAAGAACCCGGTCGTCGCCCTGCGCGAGATCGCTGAAGAGACGGTCAACCCCCGGGTGCTGAAAGAAACGCTGGTGACCTCGCTCCAGCGCGTGCTGCCCGAGGACGACGACGAGGTGGACGATATCGGTTCGCTCAGCCAGTCGGCCGAAGCGCTGCGGATCACCGCCGCTGCGCCGGTGCGCAACACCTCGATCGGCGGCGATTACGACGGCTGAGGCCACTCGCCATGCCGCCCGCCGCTGGTTATAACCGGCGGCGGAGGGCACGATGAGCGTTATTCCCGAAGCAATGGGCGATCTGGCGCAGGCTGCGCTGACCGCGCGCGCAGTCGAGCCAGCTGCGGGCGAGGGCACGGAGGAGGGTGAGGGCCACACCGATGAGGTCGCCTGCCTCAACTGCGGCACCGCACTGGTCGGATCGCATTGCCACGCCTGCGGCCAGGCCGCGCATGTCCACCGCACGCTCGCCTCCTTTTTCCATGACCTGCTGCACGGGGTGTTCCACTTCGAAGGCAAGGTCTGGCGGACCCTGCCGCTGCTAGCCTGGAACCCGGGCCGGCTGACCCGCGAATATATCGACGGACGGCGGGCGAGCTATGTTTCGCCGATCGCGCTGTTCCTGTTCAGCGTGTTCCTGCTGTTCGCGGCGGCGCAGCAGTTTGGTGGGAACATCACCGATTTTTCCGCAGTGGACGTCAACGGCACCAAGATGTCAGGGATCGCCGCGAACGAACAGGAGCTTGCCCGGCTCAGGACCCAGCGCGCGCAGCTCGTCGCGCAGGGCAAGTCGACCGAGCGGCTCGACGGGGAGATTGACGGCCGGGAGCAGGGACTCAAAGTCCTCAAGCAAGTGGAAGCCGGCGCCACCGGGGCGATCGAACAAGCGTCGGAACAGAAGCGCTACAGCGATGTGCCCGAAATCGACGCTATGGTTCGCAAGGCCAAGGCCAATCCGGCACTGGCGCTGTTCAAGCTGCAGTCCAACGCGTATAAATTCAGCTGGGCGCTGATCCCGATTTCGGTGCCCTTCGTCTGGCTCCTGTTCCCCTTCAGCCGCCGCTTCCGGCTCTATGATCACACCGTGTTCGTGACCTATTCACTGTGCTTCGTCAGCTTGCTGGCGGTGGCGTTGCTGGCGCTCCGCTCGCTCGGTGTTCCCTATGTTGTGCTAGCGGCACTGGCCGTGCCGCCCTGGCATATCTATCGCCAGTTGCGCGGCACCTATGCGCTGGGCCGGTTCGGAGCCTTGTGGCGGACCAGTGCGCTGCTGGTCGTGGCAATGGTCACGCTGATGCTGTTCGCGGCGCTGATCCTGTTGCAGTCCGGGCATTAGGGCCGGCCCTAAACCGCCATATTGTCGATCAGCCGCGCCTTGCCGATGCGGGCGGCGACGAGCAGGCGGGCGGGGCGGTTGGTGAGTGAGGCCAGCGGCGCCAGGCTCTCGGCGTCGCACAGTTCGGCGTAATCGACCGACACGAACCCACCGGCCAGCAGGGCATCCTTCAAGGCTGACAGCGCGTCAGCCACCGGAGCGTTGGCCTTGAGCGCCGCTATCGCCGCCTGCATCGCCGCCGGTAACACGGCCGCCCGTGACCGCTCCTGCGGTGTGAGATAGGCGTTGCGCGAAGACATCGCGAGGCCGTCCGCCTCGCGCACCGTGGGAATGCCGATGATCGCATCGGCGTGGGGCAGCACCAGATCGAGGTCGCGGGCCATGCGGCGGATCACGGCGAGTTGCTGCCAGTCCTTCTCGCCGAACAGCGCGAGATCGGGGCGGACCTGATTGAACAGCTTGCACACCACTGTCGCCACCCCGTCGAAATGGCCCGGGCGCACCGCGCCGCACAGGCCATCGCTGATCCCGGCGACCGAGATGTTGGTGGCATAGCCCGCCGGATACATCGCGGCGGGGTCGGGCGTCCACAGCAGCGCCACGCCCTCGGACTCCAGCAACGCCGAATCGCGCTCAAGCTGGCGGGGATAGGCGGAAAGATCCTCGTTCGCCCCGAACTGGCGCGGATTGACGAAGATCGAGACGGCGACACGCGCGGCACGGGCTTTTGCCTCGCGCACCAGCGTCAGGTGGCCCTCATGCAGCGCGCCCATGGTTGGTACCAATGCAACCGGCCCGTCGCGGCGCAGGGCGTCGACCGCACTTCGCAGTGGATCAAGCTGCCGGACGGTTTGCATGGCCAAGGCTCCCTGGACTAAGTATGCTCGCAACGAGGCAAGCGCGCGTTTGCCTGCCAGCAACTCTCGACGAAAGCAAAATTTCCATCGTGGCCCTGCCCATCGTGTCCCCCCACCGAATCGTCTTCGCCAATGAAAAAGGCGGCACCGGCAAGTCGACCACTGCCGTCCACACCGCCATCGCACTTGCCTACATGGGCGCGAAGGTGGCGGCGCTGGACCTCGATCCGCGCCAGCGCACGCTGCACCGCTATCTCGAGAATCGCGCGGAGACCGAGCGGCGGCGCGGGATAACGCTGCCCGGCGCGCGCTTTGGCGTGTTCACTGGCAGCTCCATGGAAGAACTCGACGCGCAGTGTGCCGAGCTGTCCGAAGGCATGGACTTCCTGCTGTTCGACACCCCCGGCCGCGACGATCCCTTTGCCCGCCACGCGGCGACCAGCGCCGACACGCTGGTCACCCCGATCAATGACAGCTTCGTCGATTTCGACCTGATCGGGCAGGTCGATGCCGAAACCTTCAAGGTCCGCCGCCTGTCGTTCTATGCCGAGCTGATCTGGGAGGCGCGCAAGAAGCGGGCGATGGCGACGATCCAGGAAGCGCGGCGCGAGATGGACTGGGTGGTGGTGCGCAACCGCACCCATCACCTCGAGGCGCGCAATCAGCGCCGGCTCGAAGGCGCGCTGACCGAGCTTTCCAAGCGGGTTGGCTTCCGTATCGCCACTGGCCTGTCGGAACGCGTGATCTATCGCGAACTATTCCCCTCCGGCCTGACCCTGCTCGACAAGGGGCAGCTGGGCGAGCTTGGCACCAGCCACCTCGTCGCCCGGCAGGAGCTGCGCGCGCTGCTCGCCGCGCTCAACCTGCCGATGCCGGCGACCGGTGGCCAGAAGGAACTTGCGCGCACCGCCGAGACGTGATTTGAGGCGGATATCGTGCTGATCCGCCTGCTCATCATCGCCGTGCTGGCCAGCTTTGCCTGCCGGAAGATTTTCGGCCGCTGGCCCTGGGATTTTCTGCGCCCCCCGCCGACCCGCCAGCAGGCCGTGGTCCGCGCCCGCAAGCTGCTGGGTCTGCCCGCCAGTGCCGGCCACGCCGAAATCATCGATGCGCATCGTCGCCTGATTGTCATTATCCATCCTGACAAGGGCGGGACCAACGACCAGGTCCATGAGGCCAACGCCGCGCGGGATATCCTGCTCGACCAACTCCCCAACTAGAGCTGAAGCGAGACCATGACTCACACCTTCCACCCGACCAGCCTTCGCGAATACGACATCCGCGGCATCATCGGTGAGACGCTGGGGCCGGATGACGCCAACGCCATCGGCCGCAGCTTCGGCACGCTGCTGCGCCGCGCCGGCGGGCGCACCGTGGCGGTGGGCTATGATGGGCGGGTCAGCTCGCCGGTGCTGGAAGAGGCGCTGGTTGCGGGGCTGAATGCCACCGGCTGCCAAGTAGTGCGCGTCGGCATGGGGCCGACCCCGATGCTCTATTACGCCGAAGCCTCAGCGGAAGATGTGGATGGCGGCATCGAGATAACCGGCAGCCATAACCCCGCCAATTACAATGGCTTCAAGATGGTATTTCAGGGTCGCCCGTTTTTCGGCGAGCAGATCCAGGAAATCGGCCGGATGGCGGCCAAGGGCGATTGGCTCACCGGCGAGGGCGGCTTCGAATATCGCGACGTGATGGACGCCTATATCGCCCGTCTGATCGAAGGGTTGGCCGGGATCGATCCGGGCAAGCTCGCCGCGCTGCGGATCGGCTGGGACGCGGGCAACGGCGCCGCCGGCCCTGCGCTCGAACGCCTCGCCGCGCAGCTGCCGGGCGAACATCACCTGCTTTACACCGAAGTCGATGGCAATTTCCCCAATCATCATCCCGATCCTACCGAGGAGAAAAACCTCGCAGACCTGAAGGCGTTGGTCGCGGAGAAGAGCCTCGATTTCGGAATTGCTTTCGACGGCGATGGTGACCGGATCGGTGCGATTGACGGCGAAGGCCGGGTGATCTGGGGCGATCAACTGCTGATGATCTATGCCGAGGACCTGCTGCGGATCCTGCCCGGATCCATGATTATCGCCGATGTGAAGGCCAGCCGCGCGCTTTACGACCGGGTTGCGGAGCTGGGCGGCGTGCCGCTGATGTGGAAGACCGGGCACAGCCTGATCAAGTCCAAAATGAAGGAAACTGGCGCGCCGCTGGCTGGCGAGATGAGCGGCCATGTGTTTTTCGCGCATGAATATTACGGCTATGACGACGCGCTCTACGCTGCCATTCGCCTGATCGCGGCCTCGGCCCGGCTCGGCAAGTCGGTCACTCAGCTGCGCAGCGAGATGCCGGCGATGATCAACACGCCCGAGCTGCGCTTCCAGGTGGATGAGAGCCGCAAGTTCGCGGTGGTGGACGAAGTGCGCGACCGGCTCTCCGCCGCGGGCGCCGATTTCAACGCCACCGACGGAGTTCGGGTCAACACCGCCGACGGCTGGTGGCTGGTCCGCGCCTCGAACACCCAGGACGTGCTGGTCGCCCGCGCCGAGAGCTATACCGATGAAGGGCTCGAGCGGCTGATGGGCGAGATCGATGCCCAGCTCGCCGCGTCAGGCCTTGAGCGCGGACCGCAGGCCGGGCATTAAGCCTGTCATCCGGCCGCTGCCCCGGTTGGCAGCCAGACTCAAGGAAAGAGGGAGTTTGGGAGGGGGATCCCAATTCTTTCCGAGCCTGGCTGCGCTGGGGGGCGGGCAGCTCAGAAGACGCTGCGGTAAACCGATCCGCTGGTGAAACGTGCCAGCAGGTTTTCGTGCACGATCGGGCTCAGCATGTTGACGAAGGCGCAGCCGGCCAGGCTGTTGTTCCAGCACACGACTTCCGCCTGCAGCGATTCAAGCCCGGGCAGCGCGAGCCAGCAGATCGAGCCGGGCTGGAGCCGGTTGATCGCCGCCGCCGAAAATCCTGCCAGCGAAAGATCATGCACCACGGTCTGGAACCCGCGTCCGCCGGACGGTCGCAGCGAGGCGGGGATCGCTACGCGCGTACGCGGCGCGCAGCGATCTTCCTGCGCGGCCAGTGCATAGCGGTCATGCATCATCAGCGAATCGTTCATGGTGCGCCCTCCTATGCTTGCTGCGAGGTTGTGCAGCAGGCTTTGCAGAGAATGGCGAATTTGGGTTTCGAGCCCGTTATGAGGCTAGGTTAACGTCTTCGCGGTATGGGCTGGCAAATTGTTCACCAAGAAGCGCGGCGAGCTGTTCGGCAACCACCTCCGGGAGCGGCACGGATAGCGGATCTTCGCCCGGAAAAGCCTTGGCCCGCATCGCCGTGCGCACCGCGCCTGGATTGACCAGCGCGACCCGCACTTTCGAGACGTTGCGCACTTCCAGGCCGTAGCATTCGAACAGCATTTCCTGCGCCGCCTTGGTCGCTGCGTAGCCGGCCCAATAGGCTACCGCGACGTGGGCCACCGGGCTGGTCAGTAGCAGCACCCGGGCATCGGCGCTGCGGCGCAGCAGCTTGTCGAAACTGTAGATCAGCGCATGGCTGGCCAGCGCGTTAACATTCAGCGCATCGCTGAAGCTCTTCTGGTCGAGATCGGCGACTGCCGTGGCCTGGGGCAGCACCGCGGCGCTGTGCACCAGAATGTCGAGCTTGCCCCAGCGCTCGGTCACCGCTGCGGCGAGCCGGGCAATGCCGTCGGTTTCCTTGAGATCGACCGGGGCCAGCGTGGCGCTGCCGCCGGCCTCGAAGATGCGTTGCTCGATTGCTTCGAGGGCCTTCACGTCGCGCGCGGTGAGGATGACATGCGCGCCCCGGGCGCCCAGCGCCTCGGCAGTCGCCGCGCCGATCCCGCGGCTCGCGCCGGTAACCAGCGCAACCTGCCCTTCAAAGGGCTTCACGCGACCTTGCCGACCGGCAGGCTCAGCTGCGCAGCCTGCTCCTCGCGCTCGCCGAGGTCGGTCAGCGTGGTCGGGTATTCACCGCTGAAGCAGGCATCGCAATGCTGCGGACAGGCGTTGTTGCGGCTCGGCTCACCCACCGCGCGGTACAGCCCGTCGATCGAGACGAAGGCGAGGCTGTCGGCAACGATGAACTTGGTCATCTCCTGCACGTCCATCCGCGCGGCGAGCAGCTTGTGCCGCTCGGGCGTATCGACGCCGTAGAAGCAGCTGTGCATGGTTGGCGGGCTGGCGACGCGCATATGCACTTCGGCCGCTCCGGCATCGCGCATCATCTGCACGATCTTCATCGAGGTAGTGCCGCGCACGATCGAATCGTCGATCAGCACGATCCGCTTGCCTTCCACCAGCGCGCGGTTGGCGTTGTGCTTGCGCTTTACTTCGGCATGGCGGGCGCCGTCCGAAGGCTGGATGAAAGTCCGCCCGACATAATGCGAGCGGATGATCCCGAGGCCGAAGGGAATGCCCGATTTCTGCGAATAGCCGATCGCCGCCGGCACGCCGCTATCGGGCACCGGCACGACCAGATCGGCCTCGACCGGGGCCTCGATCGCCAGCTCCTCGCCGATCCGGCGACGCACATCATAGACCGAGCGGCCGCCCATCACCGAATCCGGGCGGCTGAAATAGACATGCTCGAAGATGCAGGGCCGCGGCGAGATGTTGCCGAAGGGGCGATGGCTGGTGAGGCGCCCATCGGTGCGCACCTCGATCAGCTCACCCGGCTCGACCTCGCGCACAAAAGTCGCCCCAACCACGTCGAGCGCCACCGTTTCGCTGGCAAAGATCACCGCGTCACCGATCCGGCCCATCACCAGCGGCCGGATGCCGAGCGGGTCGCGGCAGGCGATCATCCGCTTGGTGGTCATGCAGATCAGTGAATAAGCGCCCTCCACCATCCGCAGCGCATCGACGAAACGGTCAAGCAGGGTGGGATAGCGGCTGGTCGCGATCAGGTGGATGATCACTTCGGTGTCGGAGGTCGACTGGAAGATCGCCCCCTTGTTCACCAGCTCATGCTTGAGGTGCATCGCGTTGGAAATATTGCCATTATGGGCAATGGTGAAGCCGCCGCGGGCGAGATCGGCATGGAGCGGCTGGACGTTGCGCAGGCCCGCGCCGCCAGTGGTCGAATAGCGGACATGGCCCGAGGCCATCTCGCCCGGCAGTTCTTCGAACTTGGAATTGTCGGAAAAGACCTGTGCGACATGGCCGATGCCGCGGCGGGCGAAGAATTCGTGGCCATCCCAGCTGATGATGCCAACCGCTTCCTGTCCGCGATGCTGCAGCGCGTGCAGGCCCAGCGCGGTCATCGCGGCGGCCTCCGGCGTGCCGATCACTCCGAAAATGCCGCATTCCTCGCGCAGCTTGTCGCCATCCGCGTCGAGGAAGGGGTGCGTTAGGTTCATGGTTTGGTTCGGCCCGTGAGCAGCGATGCTGCCGTCGCCTTTGGCCGGAGTCGGCGGGGAAAGCAAGGGGAGGGGCGCAGAGGTGAGGGTTATGCCCTATGCTAGCGAGATGCATCGGGCGACCAGCTCGACATAGTCCTCCAGCCCGATTTCGCCGATCAGGCGGGCGGCTGGGCGCAGCAGGCGACGGGGGATTTCGACGACGTTGTAACTGCCGCGCGTTTCCGCCTCGGCATTGATCCGGCCGAGCAGCTCGACCAGGCTCGCCCAGTCCGCCGGCCGGTGGTGCGGATAGGCGGCCAGGCCATTGTCCGCTGCGGCGTGGCGGGCTGCGGCAACATTTCTGCCCGCGAAGGCGAATCCTGTCATCAGCCGGTCCTTCAGCCAGTTGTTGCCGGGTCTGGGCATGGCGCGTTCTCCCGGCTGTCCTTGGCACAGCCTGTGGACGGAGGCGGTTCGGCGCCCAAGTCCTGTTAGCTCCATTGCGGGAGCGAATGGCGATCCGGCCAGCCGGGCAAGCGTGCCGAAGGCCGGGTGAGGCCGGAATTATACCGAAGGATCAGTTAACTATGCGTAAGCATGCCGGCGCGGGATTTGTTCCGGATCTGGAGGCAATTCTCCAGCCGCGCCCGCCGCTTGCCAGCGCGACTCGCAGGTCCTACATCGGCGCCCGATCCATCGCCCGTTTCGAACCGGACCCTTCCGCTTGATCCTCACCCCCTTCGAATGGACCATTGCCAAGCGCTACATGCTTCCCGGGCGCGGCGAGGCCTTCATTGCGCTGGTCGCGGGGATCAGCCTGGCGGCGGTGGCGCTGGGGGTGGCGGCGCTGGTGATCGTGATGAGCGTGATGAACGGCTTCCGCGCCGAACTGCTCGACAAGATCGTCGGGCTCAATGGTCACGCGATCATCCAGGCCTATGGCGGGCGGCTGGACAACTGGCAGGGCATCCTGCGCGATGTGCGGGCGACCCCCGGGGTGGTGCATGCCTCGCCGCTGATCGAGCAGCCGCTGCTGGTCAGCCTCAACGGCAGGGTCGAGGCGATCCTCGCGCGCGGCAATACGCCGGACGATATCGCCCGACTCAAGCCGAACCTGAAGATCGGCAATCTCGGCGAACTGCAGCCCGGCCGCAACAATGTCGCGATCGGCTCGCAGCTGGCGCAGAACCTTGGCGCGCAGGTCGGCGATACCATCACCATCATCAACCCGCAGGGCCGCGCCACCCCGTTCGGCACCGTCCCGCGCGAAATCGGCTACCGGGTCGCGGCGATCTTCGAGGTCGGGGTCTATGATTATGACGAGCGCTTCGTCGTCATGCCGATGCAGGATGCGCAGACGTTGTTGCTCTCCGGCGATGCGATCGGGATGATCGAGATCAAGACCACCGATCCGGACACCGTCACCGAAACGCTCGCCCCGATCACCCGCAAGCTCGCCGGGCAGGCAGTGGTGACTGACTGGAAGACGATCAACGCCAGCCTGTTCGAGGCTTTGGCGGTGGAGCGGGTCGCGATGTTTGTGGTGCTCTCGCTGATCGTGCTGGTCGCGGTGTTCAACATCCTCTCCTCGCTGATCATGATGGTCCGCGCCAAGACCCGCGATATCGCGATCCTGCGGACCATGGGGGCGACGCGCGCCTCGCTGATGAAGATCTTCGTCACCGCCGGCTTCCTGATCGGTGCGCTGGGCACGCTGATCGGGCTGGGGCTGGGCTTCGCCTTCCTTTATTTCCGCCAGCCGATCGTGCGGCTGATCGAAATCCTTACCGGGCAGGAGCTGTGGGACCCGAAGATCCGCTTCCTGACCGAGCTTCCATCCCGGTCGGACCCGGTGGAAATCTTCATGATCAGCGCGATGGCGCTGGTGCTCAGCTTCCTCTTCACGCTCTACCCCGCGTTCAAGGCGGCGAGCACCGATCCGGTGCAGGTGCTGCGCTATGAGTAGCGACGCTTTCCTCGATCTCCTCGGCAAGCCCATTGCCCGGGTTCGCGGGCTGACCCGTAGCTTCGAGCAGGGCGGCGAGCGGATCGACGTGCTGCGCGGGATCGACCTCGATATCCACCCCGGCGAGATCATCGCGCTGCTTGGGCCGTCAGGCTCGGGCAAGTCGACTCTGCTGCAGGCGGTGGGAATGCTCGAGGGCGGCTTCGGCGGACGGATCGAGATCGCCGGGCGGGACGTCAGCGGCCTCGACGGCGATGCCCGCACCGAGCTGCGGCGCGAGCATGTTGGCTTCGTTTATCAGTTCCACCACCTGCTGCCTGACTTCTCGGCCAAGGAAAACGTCGTGCTGCCCCTGCTGATCGCCGATGTCGGCACCACGGAAGCGGAAGACCGCGCGGTCGAGCTGCTCGGAGCGCTGGGGCTGGGCGCCCGGCTCGAGCATCGCCCCAGCCAGCTTTCCGGCGGCGAACAGCAGCGCGTTGCGGTGGCCCGAGCGCTGGCCAATCGCCCGCTGCTGGTGCTGGCCGACGAACCGACCGGCAATCTCGACGAGGCGACCGCCGACAAGGTCTTCCGTGAATTCATCAAGCTGGTGGGCGATCACGGTAGCGCCGCGCTGGTCGCCACCCATAACGAGCGGCTGGCCTACCAGATGGACCGGGTGGTGCGGCTGCACGACGGCGTGATTGAATGATTTCGAGTGAAAAGGAACATTTCACGGCTCGGAAATCATGGTAAAACAATAGCCTAGAGCGCCGGATTTGCCTCCACCAAATCCGGCGCTCTAGAGTAGGCTTTCCCAAAGGGGCGCAATGATGACGACGATTGCCGATTTCACCGCGAAGCTGCCGAATGGCGAGGAGATTAGCCTCGCCGACAAGCTCGGGAAGGTGCTGCTGATCGTCAACACCGCCAGCAAATGCGGCTTTACTCCGCAATATACCGGGCTCGAGGCGCTGTGGCGCAGGTACCGGGATCGCGGCTTCGAGGTGGTGGCCTTCCCCTGCAACCAGTTCGGGGCGCAGGAGCCGGGCAATGCCGAGGAAATCGCCAGCTTCTGCTCGCTGACCTACGATGTCACCTTCCCGCTGATGGCCAAGGTCGAGGTCAACGGCGATGGCGCGGCGCCGCTGTACGACTGGCTCAAGCAGGAAGCGCCGGGGTTGCTTGGATCGAAGGCGATCAAATGGAACTTCACCAAGTTCCTGATCGACCGCGACGGCGAGGTCGTGCGCCGCTACGCCCCGACCGACAAGCCCGAGGGGCTTGAAAAGGACATCGAGCGACTGCTCTAACCAGCCAGATCCTCCAGCGCATCCGGGCTGACCGCCGCGACTGCGGCCTTGAGTTCGTCGATGCTGCCGGCGCTGCCGTCGGCTTCGACCATGAAGCGATTGCCGACCATCACGCTGAACTTGCCGCTCGATGAGCCGCGGCTCCATTGTTCCAATTGCATGTGGCCATCGACCGTCCCGGTCTTCTCATAGCCGTCGGCGTCCTCGCGATCCGAGGTCACGCCCATCGCGCTGCCGAGCCCGGCCAGCGCGCCCAGCGCCGCCATGTCGACGATCTTGAGGCGGAAGCTTTTGTCGCCCGAGGTATAGGTGCCCTCGGCTTGGCTGCCGACTCCGCCGGCGCCGGTCGATTCCACCGCAGTACGCTGCCAGCCGCCGATCGAGGTGGGGAGCAGCGCCTTGAGCTTGTCGGGGGCGATCGGTGTCTTTGCCATTGGCTGCGGCTTCGAGCTGTTTGGTCGCGTCCTGCGCCTTGTCGAGATCGATCGTGCCGCCGCCGGGCAGGGTGACCTTGCCGGAGACATCACCGGACGAGCTCAGCGCCGATCCCGCGAACAAGCCCACCACCGGCGCGGTGACCGCGCCCAGCACCAGGCCGACCACCACCGCGGCGATCACCGAGACGACGGTGAAGCCGGCCGCCTTGTCCTGTGGCACCTTCATCACCGTGCCGACGCCGAGATAATAGAGATAGAGGCTGTAGAGGCCGACCAGCCCGAGTATGCCGAGCGACGGGATCAGGCCGAAGATTCCCGCGACCCAGCTTGCCGTCATCGAATAGGCGACCAGCTTGAAGGCGTTGGTACGGTTCGCCTCGCCGCCGAAGCGCGGGGCGAGAAAATCGGCGATGAAGGTCAGCACGACCAGTCCGATCAACGCGAAGACGACGCCAACCACCGCGGTTCCCAGCCCGGCGATCAAGCCGGGACGGTAACTGAAGCCGAGTGCGCCATAGCCAAACAGCTGCCCGCCGACCAAACTGGCAATAGGACCGATGGCGGCCAGCGGGATAGCGTAGCGGGTGAGGATGTCGCCCGGCGAGGTCGTCTCGCCGGCGATCGCCGGCCATTCCTCCTTGGGCTTCAGGATGATTGCCTTGGCGCGCTCGACGAGTGCGGAGCCGCCGCCGGAAATGGCATCGTTCATGGCCGATACCCCCTTGCAAGTAAGGGCCGGCATCACATCACATCTGGGCAGATTTGCAAGGAAAACCGGCCTCGGTTCCCTGATGCAAAAGGGCGGGAACGCCTCGCGCCCCGCCCTTTTTTTATTGCGGAAACCCGATCAGTTGCGGATCGAGCTCGTGTATTTGTCGAGACAGCGGCCGACCAGATCGCGCAGCTCTTCGCTGGCCCGGCCCTGGATTTCACTGGCACGCCAGTTGAACAGGGTGCCGACGTTGCACCAGCTGATCGAGGCCCAGTGCTTCTGGCTGTTGACCGGGTTCACGACATTGGTGCCGGTGGAGAATTCCAGCTCGACATAGGCGGCGCAGTGGGTGAGCTGCTCGCCCGAATTGTTCTGCTGCCGCAGCGCGGTGAGCGAGACATACATCACCATCGCGCGGTCGGCGAAATAGTCATCCTGCGAGCCGATCTTCACGCCGCGGTTGCGCAGCGCCCCTTGCACGGTGGTGACGGCCTGCGCATGCCGCAGGTTGCAGGCGGTGTTCTGTTCGTCATCGCCATCCGACGCGCTGACATAGACCGGCGGAATGTCCGCGGCATAGGCTGTGGAGGTGATCATGCTGGCGGCAAGCGGCAGCGCCGATGCGATCAGTTTAAGCGTGGTGGTGAACGACATGGTGAGGCCCCTTCCATCGAAATTGGGTGCGGCAAACCCCCTCCGTACCTTCGAACAGGACGCTATCACATTTCGTGTTTCGGAAAAGAGGCTCATTTTGTGCTGACAGCATTTGTCATCGTTGCAATTGTGCAATTGCTGGACGTTCACTGGCGCTTAATCGGCGCGCCGTTTATAGCATGGCTCATGAACCTGCCGAAAAGCGCCGCGCGGCGGCTCGCCTGTCTCCTCCCGCTGCTGCTGCTGGCGGCTCCGGCGAGTTCGGCGCCCCCGGCGTCTGGGCCAGCACCCGCGCAAGCGGTCCCCTGGCTCTATCGCGGCTCCGACGTTCCGCCGGACCGGGAATGGGAGTTTGGCGAGCTGCGCAATGGCGTGCGCTATGCCGTGCGCCGCAACGGGGTGCCGCCGGGGCAGGTCTCGATCCGGATTCGCATGGACGTCGGCTCGCTTTACGAGACCCCGTCGGAAAGCGGCTATGCCCATTTGCTCGAACATCTCGTATTCCGCCAGTCGCGCTATCTCGGTCAGGCCGAGGCGATCCCGACCTGGCAGCGCCTCGGGGCGACCTTCGGCAGTGATACCAACGCCGAAACCAGCCCGACACACACCGTGCTCAAGCTCGACCTGCCCAATGCCACGCCAGCCTCGCTGGACGAGAGCTTCAAGCTGCTCTCGGGCATGATCACTGCCCCGGTCCTGTCCGAAGAGAATATCCGCACCGAAGTGCCGATCGTGCTGGCGGAAATGCGCGAGCGCGGCGGGACGGCAGTGCGGGTGCAGGACGCCACCCGGGCCACGTTCTACGCCGGCCAGCCGCTCGCCGACCATGCCCCGATCGGCACCACGGCGACCCTCGAAGGCGCTCACCGGGCCTCTGTGCAGGCCTTCCACGCGCGGTGGTACCGCCCGCAGAATGCTGTGGTGATCGCCGCCGGCGATATCGATCCGCAGCAGCTGGCGGCGCTGGTGACCAAGTGGTTCGGCGACTGGAAGGGCCGTGGCAAGCTCGTTCCCGCGCCCAGCTTCGGCGATCCGGTCGCGCCGGCGGGGGTCGATTCGGCCAATCCGGTCGGTGAGACCAAAGTGCTGGTCGAGCCCGATCTGCCGCGCGGCTTGTCGTGGGGGATCATGCGCCCGTGGCGGCAAGTCAACGACAGCATCGTCTACAACCAGGGCCTGATGATCGATGCGGTGGCGCAGGCGATCATCAACCGGCGGCTTGAGGCCCGGGCCCGGGGCGGCGGCAGCTATCTGGTGGCGCAGGTCAGCCAGGACGACATCTCACGCTCGGTCGACGGCACTTTCGTCTCGGTCACCCCGCTCGGCCCCGATTGGCAGGCCGCGCTGCGCGATGTCCGCGCGGTGATCGCCGATGCGCTGCAAGGCCCACCGACGCCGGAAGAAATCGCCCGCGAAGTGGCCGAGATGAACGTCGCCTTCGAAAGCGCGGTTGAGCAGCGCACGCTGATGCCGGGCGCGCGGGTGGCGGACGACCTCGTAAACGCGCTCGATATCCGCGAGACCGTGGCCTCGCCCGAAACGGTGCATGGCATCTTCCACAATTCGATCCCGCTGTTCACCCCGCAAGCGGTGCTCGATCACACAAGCACTCTGTTCAAGGGCACCGTGACCCGCGCGGTCTACATCACGCCCAAGGCTGGCGAGGGTGAAGCGGGTGCCTTGAAACAGGCCCTGCTTGCCCCGGTCACACCAGATTCCGGCGCACGGCTGGCGAGCAAGCCGATTTCCTTCGATCAGCTCGCCGCGATTGGAACGCCGGCCCAGCCGACCGCTGCGGTGCCGACCGGTCTGCTCGGGATCGAGCAAGTCGAATTCGCCAACGGGGTCAAGGCGCTGATCTGGCCGACGCAGGACGATCCCGGCCGGGCCACGGTCAAGGTGCGTTGGGGCGGGGGCTACCGTGCCTTCCAGCCTGGCGATGCGGCCTATGTGGCGCTGGGCGACATGGCGCTGGTCGGCTCCGGGGTCTGCAGCCTCGGGCAGGAAGAGCTCGACCGGATCTCGACCGGGCGCAAGATGGGCTTCGATTTTGCGATCGACGATGCCGATTTCACCTTCACCGCACAGACCCGCCCGGCCGATATCGAGGATCAGATCTACCTCTTCGCCGCCAAATTCGCGATGCCGCGTTGGGATGTTAACCCGGTGCTGCGGGCCAAGGCGGCGCTGCAGCTGCAGTATGAATCCTACGCCACTTCGCCGCAGGGCGTGCTCGAGCGGGACCTGCGGTTTTACCAGCGCGGCTCCGACCCGCGCTATCGCACCGCGACCCCGCAGGAACTGGAGCATGCCACGCCCGCAGGCTTCCGGCAGGTATGGCAGCCGATCCTCGCCCAGGGTCCGCTCGAAGTGCAGGCCTATGGCGATTTCGACCGCGACAAGGTGATCGCCGCGCTGGGCCGCACCTTCGGCGCACTCAAACCGCGTCCCGCGCTGCCCGAGGCGCAAACCTCGACCCGCGCACGCTTCCCCGTCGCCACTGCCGAACCTGTGCTGCTGCGCCATCGCGGCGATCCCGATCAGGCCGCGGCGATCATTTCCTGGCCGACCGGCGGCGGCATGGCCGGCATCCACACCTCGCGCGAACTGCAGATCCTCGCGGACCTGTTCACCAACCGGCTGATGGACGCGATGCGGGAGAAAAGCGGGGCGAGCTATGCCCCGCAGGTCATGACCGACTGGCCGCTCGACCTCGATGCCGGCGGGTCGGTCTCGGCCATGGCGCAGCTCAAGCCCGAGGCGGTGCCGCTGTTCTTTGCCACGGCGCAGGAGATCGCGCAGGACCTCGTTAACCGCC
>CANJSX010000010.1 GCA_947477055.1 Sphingomonadaceae bacterium
CCCTAGTTGAAGGTCTGGGAAAGGTCGCCGCCGAGCGGATCGTGGCCGAAGCGGTTGCTGCCGGCGGTGCCGCGCGAGCAGAACCAGACCAGCAGTAGGATGGCGCCGAGGATCGGCACCAGCGCGATCCAGTACCACCAGCCCGACCGGTCAGTGTCGTGCAATCGGCGCACGGTCGCGGCCAGCGCGGGCAGGAACAGCCCCAGCGCGACCAGAGCGTAGACGTAACCGTAGCCCAGACTTTCCTCGACCCCTGAGACCGGGTTGGTGAAGTTGAAGGTGGTTCCCAGCATCTTGTCGATGATCGATGCTGCAATGTAGCAGATCACGCTGAACAACATGAAGTACCAGAATTCGGAACGTGCTGCCCGGCCTTGCCAGCTGACATATTTCGACAGGCAAGTGCTGATCGATTCACCAAAGGTCATGTGCCCCTCCTTGGCCGGGATTTCTATCCGGCGGCGAAGTGGAGCACGGCCTCACCACACGACCAAATGAATTCCAATCCGTTTTGGCACTCTCCGATTCAGAGTGCCAAATCAAAGGCTTAAGCGGTCGAAACACTTGACTTGCGGAAATTCTGCGGCAGTCTTCCATTTGACGGGAGAGGAAGGGGCACACCGCAAGGAGTTGAGCCGCATGAACCAGCCTGCTGTCCGGTCCATCGACAGGGCCTTTCTCAAGCAGTTGCAGGGCTATGGCCTGAGCACCGTCGAAATCCATTACTACATGCCCGATCACCCCAGCATGCTGCAGCAGTTCATCTGGCAGGAGTATGATGTCGCACCGAAATTCCCGGTGCTGCGCAATTTCCTCGACTTCTGGCGGCGCGATATCGAGGCGGCGCTGCATTCGGTGCGGGTGGCGCACAGCCATCTGATCCGCCCTTCGGAATGGCGTGCGGCGGATCAGGAATTCATGATCAACTGACCCCGGTAACGAACGGCGCCGCGACCGCTGCCGGCACCCGCATCAGCCGGCCAGAGGCCCGGTCGATCATCGCCCAGGTGGTCCGGGCCGAGACGATGATCTTGCCGGCGTCGTTGCGGAAATCGACCCGCCGATCAAACCGCGCGCCGCTCGGACCCTCCGGGATGAAGGTTTCCGCGACAACGCTTTCACCCGGGCCGATATTGCCGCGATAATCGATCTCGTGCCGGGTCACGACCCAGAAATAGGCGGCCTGATGTTCGGGCGCCGCGACTGCCGCCCAATGCGCGATGGCCATCTGCTGGATCCAGTCGGCCCACACGGCTTTGTTGACGTGGCCCAGCTCGTCGATGTCCTCCGGCCCGGCGGTAAAAGTGAGGGTGAAACGGTTGCTCACCCGTCCATCCCGAGCTGCCACAGGATGAAGGCAAACTCTTCCGCCGTCTCCTTGAGGCTCTCAAACCGGCCCGACTTCCCCCCATGCCCCGCGCCCATGTTGGTCTTGAGCAACAGCTCGTTGCCGTCTGTCTTCAGTTCGCGCAGCTTCGCGACCCATTTCGCCGGCTCCCAATAGGTCACGCGGGGATCGTTGAGACCGGCGGTGACCAGGATCGGCGGATAGGGCTGGGCCTTGACCTGATCATAGGGGCTGTAGCTGTGGATCAGCTCGAAGGCGGCCTTGTCCTCGATCGGGTTGCCCCATTCGGGCCACTCGCCGGGGGTGAGCGGCAGGGTCTCGTCGAGCATGGTGCTGAGCACGTCGACGAAGGGCACATGCGCCACCACCGCGCCCCACAGGGCAGGATCGGAATTGGCCACCGCGCCCATCAGTTCGCCCCCGGCCGAGCCGCCGGAAATACTGATCCGCCCGGGTGCGGTCAGCCCGCGTTCGACCAGGCCCTTGGCGACGTCGACAAAATCGGTGAAGGCATTGGTCCGCCGTTCAAGCTTGCCGGCCTTGTACCAGGCCCGCCCCATGTCGTCCCCGCCGCGGATATGGGCGATGGCATAGGCGAAGCCGCGATCGACCAGGCTGAGCCTTGTGGTTGAAAAGCCCGGCTCGATCGCGATGCCATAGGCGCCGTAGCCATAGAGATGCAGCGGACCTCCAGGCTTGCGATCCTTGCGCATCACCACCGAGGCCGGGATCAGCGTGCCATCGCGCGCCGGTATTTCCAGCCGCTCGGTGACATAGAGCGAGGCATCGTAGCCCGAGGGGATTTCCTGCACCTTTAGCGTGGCGAGCGTCCGCGCGGCGACGTCGTAGTCCATCACGCTGGCCGGGCTGACCATGCTTTCGTAGGAGAGTCGCAGCTTCTCCACCGCCCATTCGGGATTCTCGCCAAGCCCGGCGGAAAAGCTCGCTTCGGGGAAGGAGATCGGCTCGATCCGAGCGGGATCGTCGTAATGACGCACCTCGATCCGGTCGAGCCCGCGCACCCGGCCCTCGACCACGTAGAAATCGCGGAACAGGTCGAAACCGGTGAGATAGAATGCATCGCTGCCTTCGATCAGCGTGGTCCATTCGCCCGGATTGGCAAGCGGGGCAGTGGCGAGGCGGAAGTTCTCGTGGGTGTCGTTGGCGTGGATGTAGAGTTGCCCGTCGCGCTCCTCGACGTCGTATTCGACGCCGGTCTGGCGGGTCTTCACCAGCAGCGGCGGTGCGAGTGGATCGGCCGCAGGTATTAGGCGGACTTCGCTCGTCTCGTGATCGGACGTGCCGATGATCAGCCACTGCTCATTGGCCGAAAGCGAGGAGCCGACGCGGAAGCCTTCGTCGCCCTCATGGTAAAGCTCAACGTCGCTTGAGGTTGGTTGCCCGAGACAGTGCAGCCAGGCATTGTCAGTGCGCCAGTTTTCATTGGCGAGAGAATAGACCAGGCCCTTGTCGTTCCCCACCCAGATCAAGCTGGAGAGGGTGCCGGGGATCGCGTCGGGCAGAATCTCGTCGGTGGCGATGACCTTGACCCGGGCAGTGAAGCGTTCCGAGCCGTTGTCATCGACCGCCCAGGCGAGCATCTTGCCGTCGTTGGAGACGGCGATGGCGCCGAGCCGGAAGTACTCCTTGCCCTCGGCCAGCGCGACCTCGTCGAGGATCAGCTCGTCGTCGCCGCCAGCGACGGGTTTGCGCCACCACTTCTTGTATTCGGCGCCCTCCTCGAACTCGATCCAGTAGAGGAAGTTTCCGTCCTTCTGCGGAACCGACTTGTCGGCCTCCTTGATCCGACCGCGCATCTCCGTGAACAGCGCGTCGATCCGCCCCTTCTGCCCGGCCATGCGCGCCTCGAACCAGGCGTTTTCCGCCGCGAGATGGGAAAGTACGACCTTGTCGGTCACCTCGGGGTAGCCGGGATCGCGCAGCCAGGCGTAATCGTCGGTCACGGTGATGCCGTGATAGGTGAAGCTGGAGGGTTTCTTCGCTGCGACGGGGGGTGTGGTAAGTGTCATGTCACGCCTCTATGATTGCAGCTGTAACCGATCAAGGCGGATGAACCGATCCATGCTTATGAACACCCATGAAGCCCGGCTCGATGCCCTGCGCAAAGAGCTCAAGGCACGCGGCCTCGATGGCTTCGTGATCCCGATCTCTGACGAGCATATGAGCGAATACGTCGGCGGCTATGCCCAGCGGCTGGCTTGGCTCACCGGCTTCGGCGGCTCGGCGGCAACTGCGGTGGTCCTCGCCGACAAGGCAGCGATCTTCGTCGATGGGCGCTACACGCTACAGGTGCGCGATCAGGTCGACGGGCGGCTCTACGACTATTGCAGCGTGCCCGAGACCAGCGCGGCCAAGTGGCTGGGCGAGAACGCGCCGGAGGGCGGACGGATCGGCTATGATGCCTGGCTGCACGGCAAGCCCTGGGTCAGTGCCGCTTCGGTAGCGCTGGGGACGCGCTCGGCGACGCTGGTGGCGGTCGAAAGTAACCCGATCGACGCGGTCTGGAACGACCGGCCCGCTCCTTCGCTGGCACCGGCGCAGGTTCATTTGCTAGAACACGCCGGCGTGGCGAGCGAAGCCAAGCGCGCTGCGGTGGCCGAATGGCTGACGGACAAGAAGCTCGACGCAGCGGTGGTGTCCGCGCTCGATTCGATCGCCTGGCTGCTCAACATCCGCGGAGACGACGTCGAGCGCACCCCGGTCGCGTTATCTTTCGTCGTAGCTCATGCCGATGGAACCGCTGAGCTGTTCATTGCCGAGGAAAAGGTAACTCCGGGACTGCGCGCCCACCTTGGCAACGCGGTGAAAATCTCGCCGCGCGAGGCTTTCGTCCCGGCGCTCTCAGCCCTTTCAGGCAAGTCCGTCGCAGTCGATCCGGACCGCGCGGTGCAAGCGATCTTTGCCGCGCTGGAGCAGGCGGGCGCCAAGGTTGTCGAGGCCATGGACCCTACTGTCCTGCCCAAGGCCTGCAAGAACCCGGTCGAACAGGCCGGCCACCGCGCCGCACAGGCACGCGACGGGGCGGCGATGGTGCGCTTCCTGCACTGGCTCTCGATCGAGGGCCCGAAGGGTGAAGTCACGGAGATCTCCGCAGCCGAGAAGCTGCACCAATGCCGCCGCGACACCGGTGACCTGCGCGACCTTTCCTTCGACACGATTTCGGGCGCCGGACCCAACGGCGCAATCGTGCATTACCGGGTGAGCGAGGAGACCAATCGTAGCCTCGAGCCCGGCAGCGTCTATCTAGTCGATTCCGGCGGCCAGTATCCCGACGGGACGACCGACATTACCCGCACCGTCTGGATCGGACCAGGTGATGCGCCCACCGAAGTGAAGGACCGCTTCACCCGCGTGCTCAAGGGCCACATCTCCCTCGCTCGCATCAGCTTCCCCAAGGGCACTGCCGGCAGCCATCTGGATACGCTGGCCCGCATGCACCTGTGGGCGGCCGGGCTCGACTATGCCCACGGCACCGGCCACGGCGTTGGCAGCTTCCTCTCGGTCCACGAAGGCCCCCAGCGCATTGCCAAGTCACGCGGCGGGCAGGCCGGGACCGATCAGGAGCTGCTCGCTGGCATGTTCCTCTCGAACGAGCCGGGCTATTACAAGACCGGCGCCTACGGCATCCGCATAGAGAACCTCGTGCTGGTCGAGCCACGCAAGGTCGATGGCGCGGAGGGCGAGTATTTCGGCTTCGAGACCCTCACCTACTGCCCGATCGAGCGCATATTGGTCGATTGCAGCCTGTTGACCCGCGAGGAGGTGGAGTGGTGGAACGACTACCACGCCCGTGTGCTCGACGTGGTCGGCCCGCAGCTGGAAGGCGCGGCCAAAGTCTGGCTGGAGGCACAATGCATGCCCTTGTAGGGCTTTTTGTTCTTGTAATGTTCCATCACGACTCGAACGATGGAGGCAATAGATGATCGGCTATGTCACGCTCGGCACCAATGACCGGGAACGCGGCGCGAAGTTTTACGACGCAGTGTGCGGCGCGCTTGGCGTCGGCCGGATGATGGAGAATGACGAGTTCATCGCCTGGGGCGCGCCCGGCGGTGGTGCGGGAATTGGCCTGACCAAACCCTTCGACGGTAACCCGGCCTCAGTCGGCAACGGCGTGATGGTCGCGCTTGAGGCGAAGGACGAGGAGCAGGTGCGGCAGCTCCACGCCGTCGCGCTGGCCAATGGCGGCACCTGCGAAGGCCCTCCGGGACCGCGCGGCGAAGGCTTCTGCGCCGCCTATTTCCGCGATCCGGACGGCAACAAGCTCAACGCCTTCATCATGGGTGCGGGATGAGCGCGCATCGGCTCGATAGTCAGCCGATCCACCTCGGCGGCGGCGCTACCGCCGTGGTCCAGCCGGAGTTTACCGGCATGGAATGGTACGCAGGCTATGTCGAACGGCATGGCACTGATGGCTCTGACGGGCGGCTGGTCAGCATGTACAGCTTCGCGCAGGACTGGGACATGTGGGAGATGCATCCGCTGGGCGAAGAGGTGGTGGTCTGCTTGTCCGGCGCGATGGTGCTGCATCAGGAGTTTCCCGACGGCACCACCGCCCGGGTGCCGCTTGCGGCGGGCGAATATGCCATCAACCCGCGCGGCACCTGGCACACCGCCGACATTGCCGAGCCGGCCACCGGCCTGTTCATCACCTCAGGGCTGGGCACGGAGCATCGCCCGCGCTGACTGGCTTGCCCCTGCATGAATGCCTGACCGCCCCTGCGACAAATGGCGACAAAAAGCACCGGTTGCGGCATATGTGCGCGACAAACCCGTTGTAGAGAGAGGATAGGAAGCCGCGCGGCGACCTGCGGTCCCCCTCCCTTCCCCGCGCCGCGCGGTTTCTCCCTGTTCCAATACTGGAGAGTGATGATGAAGAAACTGACCCTAGGCACTTCGGCGGCCATTTCGGCGCTGGTGCTTGCCGCCGGCGTCGCGATCGCCGCCGATGCCCCTCGCGCGATGAATCACGGCCGCATGGCCGAAACCACCACCCGCGCCGAAGCGCAAACCCGGGCCGGGGAAATGTTCGACCGATTCGATGTCAACAAGGACGGCAAGATCGACGAGGCCGACCGCGCCGCGCATCGCGCGCAGATGTTCGACAAGGTCGACGCCAACTACGACGGCAATATCTCGCGCGATGAATTTGCCAGCTCCGGTGATCGCGGCCGGCGCGACGCGCCATCCCCGCCTTCCGGACCGCCAGGGATGCGGATGGATCACGGCCAAGGTGACGGCATGGGCAAGCACATGGGTGGCCACACGGGCATGCGCGGCGATCACGGCATGATGGGCAGGATGCTGCTGCGCGATGCCGACACCAATGGCGACAAGGCCATCACCAAAGCCGAGCTGACCGCCGCCGCGCTCAAGCATTTCGATGCGGCAGACGCCAACAAGGACGGCAAGCTCACCCCGGACGAACGGCGCACGGCGATGCGCGGCCACATGGGTGGGCATGACATGGGCGGCATGGGCGACGCCCCGAAGCCACAGTAAGTACTGACGGACGACTTCACCGAAATGGCTGACGAAGCCCCGACCCGGCTGCTGCTCGTCGATGACGAGAAGTCCCTGCGCGAACCCCTGGCGGAGTATCTCACTCGTCAGGGGTTCGACGTGACCGCCGCCGCCAGCGCCGCCGAAGCGCGAACGCGGCTGCGCGACGGGGAATTCGATCTTGCCCTGCTCGACGTGATGATGCCCGGCGAGGATGGCTTCTCCTTCTGCCGGCACCTCGTCGAAACCCGCGCCCTCCCGACGATCTTCCTGACCGCACGCGGCGAGGCGACCGACCGGATCGTCGGGCTCGAGATCGGCGCAGACGATTATGTGGTCAAACCCTTCGAACCGCGCGAGCTGGTGGCGCGGATTCGCAGCGTGTTGCGCCGCAGCGCCCGCGGCGCGGCGCCGGCGGAGGAGGAAGCCCACTTCCTGTTCGAAGGCTGGCGGCTTGATCCGCTCAAGCGCCGGCTGGTCGATCCCGAAGGCGCGGTGGTGGCAATCTCCTCGGTCGAGTTCCGCCTGTTGCTGACCTTTCTCGAACATCCCCGGCAAGTGCTCGATCGCGACCGCCTGCTCGACATGGTGCAGGGCCGCGAGGCCCATCTGTTCGACCGCGCGGTGGACAACCAGGTCAGCCGGCTGCGGCGCAAGATCGAGGTCGATAGCCGCAATCCGCAGATGATCCAGACCGTCTGGGGCGGCGGCTATATGCTCGCGACTGAGGTCCGGCGCGTTTCGGGCGACGACGGGTGAAAGCGATGCGGGGGCTGCCGGGCAGGATCTGGCCGAAGAGCTTGCAAGGGCAGATGCTGCTCGCCGTGGCGCTGGCCCTGCTGCTCGCGCAGGGGTTCAGCGCCTTGCTGATCTATCGTGCACAGGCTGAACGGCGCGAGGCCGCGTTGATCGGCACCGCCGCCTTCCGGCTGCTCGCGGCAACGGGCGCACGCCCGTTTACGCCGCATCACATGCCGGGAGGAGGGCCGGGAGCAATGCCAGGCATGGGGCCGGAATTCCGGCGCTTTCCGGTGGAACGTGTTGCCACTTCTCCACTTCGCCCCGAGGACGACCGGGTCGAGCGCGCCGAGGAGGCCCTGCGTGAGGTTCTTGCCGAGCAGGAGCGGACGCCAGCCGATCTCATCGTGCTGCGCCGACCGATCAGCGAAGATGGTCCGGCGCTGCGTCGCACCCGGCTGGGCGAACGCCTCGGCTTCGGGCGGCACCGTCCGGCGATCCGCGATGTGCTGGTGGCGGCCATGCAGCCGGACAAGGGTGGCGACTGGATCGTGACGCGGGTGCTTATCCCGCCCGGTGAGCGCAGTGTGATCATTTCGCTGATCGGGCAAACGCTGCTGATCTACGGCCTGCTGGTGGGGGCGATTGCCCTGATCCTGCGGCGCATCTCAAGGCCGCTCGCTGCGCTTACCGCCAGGGTCGGGCGCTTCGCGGAAACCCGCGACCCGGCCGATCCGCTGGAACCGGAAGGCCCCGAGGACCTGCGCCGGCTGATCGAGGCGCATAATGCGATGGAAGGCCGGATCGCGGCGATGCTTGACGAAAAGGACGTGATGCTCGGCGCGATCGGCCATGACCTCAAGACCCCGCTGGCCGCGCTGCGGGTGCGGATCGAATCTGTCGAGGACGAGACCGAACGCCGGCGCATGGCGCAGACGATCGAGGACATCGCCACCTCGCTCGACGACATCCTCTCACTCGCCCGGGTTGGACGGCCGACCGATCCGGTCGAGCCGACCGAGCTCTCCGCGTTGGTCGCTTCGGTCGTCAACGAATACGAAGACATGGGCGATCCGGTGAGCTTCGCCGAAGCAGGGCGCATGGTGCTGCCGATCCGTGCCACCTGGCTGCGCCGCGCATTGCGCAACCTGGTTTCCAATGCACTGCGCTATGGCAAGGTGGCGCGGGTAACGCTGGAACGCGGGCCATCCGGCGCCAGCGTCCGCGTCGAGGATGACGGCCCGGGCATCGCCGAAGCAGAGATTGCGCAGATGATGGAACCCTTCACCCGCGGAGAGGCCTCGCGCAATCGCGATACCGGCGGTGCCGGGCTGGGGCTGGCCCTCGCCCGCGCCATTGCCGAGCAGCATGGCGGCACGCTGGTGCTCGCCAATCGCCGCGACCAGGCCGGAACGGTAGCCGGGCTGGACGCGGCGCTGACCCTGCCTCTTACTTGAGCTTAGCAATCTCGGCCGAAGCCTCGGCCCGCCGCGCTGCCTTGAGCGTGCCGCAGCTGCGCACGCGCTCGATGGTCCGTTCGAGCTCGAGCGCGCCGGTCAATCCGGCGAAGCGCGGACGGAACTCGCGAGCGAACTCGTCGGCGCGTTCGGCCGAGCAGAAGCCGGCCAGTACCTGCGGCAGGCGCGAAGAGAAGAAGATCCCGCCCGAACCGCTGGTCAGCTCGGCAAAGTGGCTCTTCATCCAGTCATAGCCCATGTCGCGGGTGGCCGGATTGCCGATCACGAAGCGCACCAGATTGAGCCGCTCACTCACCCGCAGGCGCGGATCGCGCACATCGTCGAGCACCCATTTGGCGATATCGGCCTTGCCGCTGGTGCCGACCGCCAGCAGCGCTTGCGGGCGGAACACTGGATCCTGAGACGTCAGCGCCTTTTCCAGCAATGACTTGGCGGTCGGCATTCCGCCGGCATCGACCAGCGCATCGAAGGCATTGCCGAACCACATCGAATCGAGCGCCTTGGTATCGCCGGCCAGATATGCGGTCGCCGCATCGGCCAGCTGCTTTCGGAGTACTGGATCATGCGCACCGCCGGCCAGGCGGCCGACGATCTGCACCCGGCGCTGCACGCGCTCGGCCGGCTCGGCGGCATAGGCACCCTGGCGCGGGTCGAAGCCATATTGCGCCAGCATCGGTCGGACCAGCTGGGCGGAGAAAGCGCGCAGCGAGGCGGTCGCCTTGTCGTCCAGCAAATCGAGCGAGCCGAACAGGCCAAGCGTGTCCATTGCGGTGCTCGCGGCATAGCTGTCCGGATTGTGGATCATGGTCCGGGCGAGCGTGGTCAGCTGGCGGGACTTTGCCCGGCCCGCCATGAAGCTGGCCCGCAGCGAATCCGCCAGTGCCAGCGCTTCGCCGCCGGAGAGGGTGGCCGAGGTGGCGATCAGCCGGTCCCAATCCTTTTTCGGCAGCTCGAAGCGGTAATAGCCGGTGCCGCCCGCGTTGGGCATGGCGACGCCCTTGCCTTTCAGCGCAAACGGCATCGACTTGTCGGCCAGCAGCTCGCAGCGGGATTCGGCGCCCTGACGGACGCAGAGCGGAATGCCCCAGCGCATCTCCGGCGCGGGCGTGCCCATCCGGACGAAGCGGCTCTGAGTGACCGTATAGCCACCCTTGCTGCGCTCGAAAGTGACGAGCGGTACACCCTGCTGGTCGGTGAAGCTCTGCATCGCCGGCAGGATCCGCGGATCGCCGGAGACTTCGGCCATGGCGCGGAAGAAATCGGCGCTGGTGGCGTTGCCATTGCGATGCGCCGCCATATAGGCGCGCACCCCGTCGCGGAACTTGGTGTCGCCCATGAAGGCGGCGATCATCGCGACGACATGGCCGCCCTTGCCATAGGTGATATTATCGAAGGCAGCGTCGATCTGCGCGTTCTTCTCGATCTTCTGGTGGATCGGGCGGCCGGCAAGCAGCGCATCGGTGCCCATTGCGCCGAAGCCTTCAGCCAGTGCGCCAGCGCCGATGTTGAGATCGGGCCGCCAGGCGTTGCCAATGCGGTAGCCGATCCAGTTGGCGAAACTCTCGTTGAGCCAGATGTCGTCCCACCAGGCCGGGGTCACTAGATCGCCGAACCACTGGTGGCCGAGTTCGTGCGAAACGATCATTCCGAAGCTGCGCTTTTGATCGACCGGGGCGTCCTTATCCATCACCAGGATGGCATCGTTGTAGAGATCGGCGCCGGCATTCTCCATTGCGCCGGGCAGGATCGGCGTCGTCACCTGATCGAGCTTGGGATAAGGGAAGGCCTGGCCGAAATAGTCCTCGAGAAGGGTGACGATGCCCTTCGAGCCATCGAGCGCGAAATCGAGCTTGCCGGCGTTCTGCCGGGTCGAGACGACCCGCAGCGGCAGCGGGTTCGCGCGTTGCGGGGTGGGCGGCACCGTGCCTTCAACCGTTACGAAGGGGCCGACGAACATCGCCACGAGATAAGTCGGCAGCGGTAGGGTCTGCGCGAAACGATGGACTTCGAGCCCGTTCTCCAGCGTCTTGGAGACTTCCGGCGTGTTCGAAACCGCAACCTGACCCGGCTTGGTCCGCAGCGTGACGGTGAAGGGCACCTTGAAGCCGGGCTCGTCGAAGCTAGGGAATGCCGCGCGGCCATCGATCGATTGGAGCTGGGTCCAGCTGTACCAGTCGTCACCGACCTTGACCCGGAACATGCCGGCCGGGCCTTCGCCGAAGGCCGCATCATAGTCGAACGACAGGGTGACAGCGCCGGCGGGGAGTTCCTCGGCAAAACTTACCGCGCCCACTCCGGTTGGATCGCCCTGCACCCAGGTGCCGGGCAACTGCTTGCCGCCGACTGTCGCGAACACCTTGTGCATCGCCAGATCGCGGCCGTGCAGCACCACGGTGCGTGACGGCGCCTTGAGCACGGCATCGACTTCGACATGGCCCGAAAAACGCGTCTTGTCGGGATCGACCGTCAGATCGAGGCGATAGGCAGTGGGGCGGGCGGCATCGGTCAGCTGGCCGGCGGGCAACGCCACCGAGATCGGCGCGGGCGCAGCAACAGGAGCCGGGGCAGCGGCCGGGGCGGGCTTCGCAACCGGCTTTGGCGCGGCCAATGCCGGGCCGGCAAGCGCGAGAGCCAGCGTGAGGAACGAGGTGGCGCGAAGGGCCTGCTTCATCGGAATCTCCGGGATAAAATGGTTCGCCTGAGCGGAATTCCCGCCCTCAACGCGCGCGCAAAGCGATTGCAAATGCAACCATCGACAAACGGCAGACGCTGTCCGACCAACGGTCAGCCCGAAGGCTCAACGCAGCAGCCCGCCGAGCAATCCGCGGGCAAACCGGCCCAGCATCGCAACGCCCAGCGCCGTGCCAATCGAACCGGCCGCCGCACTCGCCGCCGAAGCCATCGGCGAGCCGCCCGACTTGCGGCCCGAGATCGAGCGCGCGACCATCGTCCCGGCCGAAGCCGCCGCCGCACCGAACGCAGCCTTGCCGGCCTTTTCCCACATGCTTGGTGCCTGGCGCGGCTGGGCGCGTTGCGCCTCGGTGCCCTGCTCCTCGACAACTTGCGCGGCCGCAGCGGCATCCTGCGCCTTCCTTTCCAGCACCTCGGACGCGCTCTCGCGATCGACCAGCGTATCGTATTTGCCGTCGAACGGGCTGATCGACCGGATGATCGCCCGCTCCTTGTCGCTCACCGGCCCAAGCCGCGAACGCGGCGGGGCGATCAGCGTGCGCTGCACCACCGTGGGGGCGCCCTCCTCATCCAGCACCGAAACCAGCGCCTCGCCGGCCCTGAGCTCGGTGATCACGGTTTCGACGTCGAGATCCGGATTGATCCGGAAGGTTTCGGCCGCGGCCTTGATCGCACGCTGGTCGCGCGGGGTGAAGGCGCGCAGCGCGTGCTGCACGCGGTTGCCGAGCTGGCCGGCGATTTTCTCGGGAATGTCGATCGGGTTCTGCGAGATGAAGAACACGCCCACCCCCTTCGAGCGGATCAGGCGCACAACCTGCTCGACCTTGTCGAACAGCGCCTGCGGGGCGTCGTCAAACAGCAGATGCGCCTCGTCGAAGAAGAACACCAGGTTCGGCTTGTCCGGATCGCCCACTTCGGGCAGCGCCTCGAACAGCTCCGACAGCAGCCACAGCAGGAAGGTGGCGTAGAGCTTGGGATTCTGCATCAGCGTATCGGCGGCGAGGATATTGATGATCCCCTTGCCGCTCTCGTCGCAGCGGATGAAGTCGTTGATCTCGAATGCGGGTTCGCCGAAGAAGCGGTCCGCGCCCTGGCTCTGGAACGACAGCAGCTGTCGCTGGATGGTGCCGGCGCTGGCGCGGGAAATGTTCCCGTATTTCGCCGCCAGTTCGCTGGCCTGGTTAGCGCAGGTCATCAGCACCTGCTGGAGATCCTCGAAGTCCAGCAGTAGCAGCCCGTTATCATCGGCATATTTGAACGCGACAGTCAGCACGCCTTCCTGCGTTTCGTTCAGCCCCATCAGCCGCGAGAGCAGCAGCGCGCCCATCTCGGAGATGGTGGTGCGGATCGGGTGGCCCTTTTCGCCGTAGAGGTCCCAGAACACCCCCGGATTGTCGCGATAGGCAAAATCGGTGATGCCGAGGTCCTTCACGCGTTGCTCAATCACGTCGGCGTGTTTGAATTCGTGGCTGCCGGATATGCAGATGCCGGAAAGGTCGCCCTTCACATCGGCCAGGAACACCGGGACGCCAGCGGCCGAGAATTGCTCGGCCATCGATTGCAGCGTCACCGTCTTGCCAGTGCCGGTAGCGCCGGCGACCAGCCCGTGGCGATTGGCCCGGCCCAGCCGCAGTTCCTGCCGTTCGCCGTTCGACCCCAACCCGATATAAATTTCGCTCATGACCCACTCCGATTCCGTTCCCGAAAGCGAGTGATAGAGAGCCGAAGCAGTTGCGGCGAGAGGCTTTTTGCATGCGGCGGGGAAGCCGTCTAAAGGGCCCGGTGATGGCTCAGCCGTTCGTCCTGCTCGATGATGCCCGTGCCGCCGGCGCGAGCGAAGCGCGCGTCTATCGCGCGCCGGTGGAAGTCGTGGTCGCGCGGCGCCCCGAGGACGTGCTTACCGCTCTGGCCCGGATCGAGGAACTGAACGAGGCCGGTTACGAGCTGGCCGGCTATTTCGGCTATGAAGCCGGGCTCGCGATAGAACCGAAGCTGGCCCCGCTGGCGGCGCCACGCACCGGCGCGGGCGGCCCGCTGCTGTGGTTCGGCGCCTTCACGGGCTTTGAAGCGATTCCGTCGGCGCAGGTGCCGGAGTGGCTGGCGCAGGAAGGCGGCGACGGCCCGGTCAGCGTCGGCCCGATGCAGCCGCAGATCTCGCCCGGCGGCTATCTCCGCGCGTTCGACGCGCTGGAACAGGCGATCTCGGCTGGCGACATCTATCAGGCCAACCTCACCTACCCGCTCGCCGGATCGTGGAGTGGCAATCCGCTGGCGCTCTACCGCGCGATCCGCCCGGCGGCGGGCGCTGGCTATGGCGGGGTGGTGCATGACGGGTCGCACTGGCTGCTGAGCCTCTCGCCCGAGCTGTTCTTCGCGGCGCAGGGCCCGATCGCGATGGTCAAGCCGATGAAAGGCACCCGCCCGCGCGGCCGCGACGAAGTGGAAGACGCGGCGCTCGCTGCCGAACTGGCCGCCTCGACCAAGGACCGGGCGGAAAACCTGATGATCGTCGATCTGATGCGCAACGATCTGTCGCGCATCGCCGAGCCCGGCAGCGTCAAGGTCGACCGGCCCTTTGCGGTCGAAAGCTATCCCACCGTCCACCAGATGGTGACGACGGTGCGGGCGCGACTGCAGGAGGGCGCAGGTGCGATCGATATCATCCACGCGCTGTTTCCCTGCGGCTCGATCACCGGCGCCCCCAAGATCCGGGCGATGGAACTGATCGACGAGGTCGAGCGCGACGCCCGCGGGCCCTATTGCGGGGCGATCGGCCGGATTGACGCCTCTGGCGACGCGGCCTTCAATGTGGCAATCCGCACCCTGCGCCTGACGCCGGGCGAGAGCGGACGGGGTCGCGCAGTACTCGGCGTCGGCTCGGCGATTGTGGCGGATTCGGAAGGCATGTCCGAGTGGCGGGAATGCCTACTCAAAGGGGGTTTCGTGCGCCAGTTTGCCGCCGGTTTCGATTTGATCGAGACCATGGCCTTCGCTCCCGAACACGGCATCCCCCTGCTTGACCGTCATCTTGAGCGGATCAAGGCGAGCGCGGCTGAGCTGGGCTTTTCCTTCGATCGCCATGCCGTGCGCAACGCGATCCAGGCGCTGTGCTTCGAGGCCGATAAGCCGGGGCGGCTGCGGCTGGTAGCCTCGCGCTCGGGCGCCTATAGCCTCGAGATGTCAGAACTTCCTGCACCCATGGCCGGGCCGATTACCTGCGCGGTGCTGCCGATCCCGGTCGACGAGGGCGACTGGCGGTTGCGGCACAAGACTTCGGATCGCGGTTTCTACGAGGCCGGCCTCGATGCCGCGCGCGGCGCCGGCGCGGGCGAGGGACTGTTCCTGCGCGATGATGGCCTGCTGACCGAGGGCTGCTTCACCAACCTGTTCGTCGAGCGCGATGGCACACTCGTCACCCCCGCCGCCCGGCTTGGCCTGCTGCCCGGCGTGCTGCGCCGCTCGCTGATCGAGGCGAGCCGCGCGATTGAGGGCGAAGTTCGGATCGAGGATCTCGAAGGCGGATTCTTCGTCGGCAATGCCCTGCGCGGCCTGATGCCGGCGCGGTTGCTGCCATGACGATCTCCGCCGCGCTGGCCCGCATCGCCCCCTCCGGCACCACGGCGGTGACCGACCGCGCGCTGGAACTGCGCGAGGCCGGGCAGGACATAATCTCGCTGTCGGTCGGCGAACCCGATTTCGCCACCCCGCCGCATGTCATCGCCGCCGCCAAGGTGGCGCTCGATGCCGGCGAGACCAAATACACCGCCGTCCCCGGCTCAGCCCGGATGCGCGCCGCCGCCGCGCTGCATTTCGAGCGCGATCTGGTGATCCGCGTGCCGCCTTCGCAGGTGATCGTCAGTGCCGGGGGCAAGCAGGCGATCTTCCACGCGCTGCTCGCCACGCTCGATCCCGGCGACGAAGTACTGATCCCCGCGCCCTGGTGGGTGAGCTACCCCGAGATCGTCCGCTTCGCCGGGGCGACCGTGATCCCGCTCGAAACCACGCCCGCTGGCGGCTACCGGATCACCCCCGCTCAGCTCGAAGCCGCGATCACCCCGAAGACGCGCTGGCTGCTGCTTAACAGTCCGGGCAACCCGACCGGCGCGACCTATCCCGCCGAGGAGCTCAAGGCGCTCGGCGCGGTCCTCGCCCGCCATCCCCGCGTGATGGCGCTGAGCGACGATATCTACGCACCGCTGCGCTACACCTCCGGCGGCCATGCCACGCTGGCGGTGGAATGCCCGGACCTTGCCGAACGCGTGCTGACCGTCTCCGGCGTCTCCAAGAGCCATGCGATGACCGGTTTCCGCATCGGCGTCGCCGCCGGGCCGGAATGGCTGATCCAGGCGATGGGCCGACTGCAATCGCATAGCTCGGGCAATCCCTCCTCGATCAGCCAGGCCGCCGCGATTGCCGCCTTCGAAGGCCCGCAGGATTTCCTGCTCGGCTGGCGCGAACGCTTCCGCGCGCGCCGCGACAGTGTGGTGCAGGCGATCAACGCCATTCCCGGGCTCAACACCCCGGTGCCTGACGGCGCCTTCTACTGCATGGTTGACGCCGCCCCACTAATGCCGCGCTTCGGCGATGATGAGGCGCTCTGTCTGCACTTGCTGGAGCACGGGGTGGCAGTGGTCGCCGCCTCGGCCTTCGGCGGGCGCGACGGCTTTCGCATCAGCTTCGCGGCGGACGAGGCACAGCTTGTCGAGGCAGTGCGGCGCATCGCGGCGGCACTGGCATGAGCACTCCCGCGATCCTGTATGAGGACGGCGAAGCGCTGGTGATCGACAAGCCGGGCGGCCTCGCGATGGACCCGCCGCGCGCGGGCGGGGCGAGCCTCGCCTTCCATCTCGAAGACCTCAAACTCGGCTTCCAGCGTCCGCCGGTGCCGGTCCACCGGCTCGACGCCGATACCTCGGGCTGCGTACTGCTCGCCCGCAATCCCCGCGCGCTCAAGCGCTTCGCCGCCGCTTTCGAAACGCGGGTAGTGGAAAAGCGCTACCTCGGCGTGCTCGATGGCGTGCCACAGGGCGAGGAAGGGACGATCGAGCTCGCCCTCAGCAAGATCAGCAGCGCGAAGGACGGCTGGCACATGATCCCGGCGCGCAAGGGCAAGCCGGCGCTAACCCATTGGCGCAAACTGGCCGAGCTGGACGGCCGCGCGCTGATCGAGTTTCGTCCTGAAACCGGCCGCACCCACCAGATCCGCGTCCACGCCGCTTCGGGGCTGGGCTATCCGCTGCTGGGGGATCCTGTCTACGGCAAGGGCGGTGCCTGGCGCACCCTGCTCCACGCCGCCGGGCTGACCGTCCCGCGTGAAGGCAAGCCGCCAATCGTCGCCCATGCCCCGCTCCCGGCAGATTACACCGGGCTCGGCTTCTCCGATGGATGAGGTGGTCGAGCGCGCGCTGGCGCTGGTGAGCGAGAGCTTCATCGCCGCTGCCGGGCCCGGCGGTCAGAACGTCAACAAGGTGGCTACCGCGGTGCAGCTGCGGCTCGACATCTTCGCGCTGCGGCTTGAGCCGCTGGTGTTCGCGCGCTTCAAGCAACTCGCCGGCAGCCGGATGACCGCAAAGGGCGAGCTGGTGCTGACCGCGCGCCGCTTCCGCACCCAGGAAGCCAACCGCGCCGACGCCCGCGAGCGCCTGACCGAACTGCTCCGCGAGGCTCATAATCTCCCCGAAAAGCGCGCGAAGAGCCGCCTCAACCGCATCGGCAAGACGCAGCGGCTCGAATCCAAGAAGAAGCGCGGCACGGTGAAGGCCGGACGGGGCAAGGTGCAGTTCGACTAGGCCGGCCCGGCCTCAGTTCGCCTCGTCAGCCGCAGCGGCAGGTGCCGCCTCTGGCGCGTCCGCCGGTCGGTCAGGCACGGCCGGCTGATCGCTGTCGTCCACCTTGGCCTTGTCGGTGGCAGTGCTGCCCTCATGCGGGGCGAGCGGCGCCTGCGAGCGGACCGTGTCCATCGGCAGCATCGCATCGCTGGCCGAGCCTTCGAGCACCTGGCCCTCGGCGGTGCGTCCGGCGCCCTTGTCGCCGCCGCTCCCGCAGGCAGCGAGCGCGAACAGGAGCGTGGCTACGGCACAATTGCGAAGGGCGAGGGACATCAATGCGTCTCCTAGGGGCAGGGCGTGTCGAGCCTTGCCAGAAAGGCAGGGGCATGGGCAAGCAGCGCCTCGTCCCATTGTGCGGCGGAAACGTCCTGCCCCAGCCGCGCCAGGCTGGTGACGCCATAGTCCTCGATCCCGCAGGGGACGATCCCGCCGAAATGCGCGAGTTCGGGCGAGAGGTTCACCGAGAAGCCGTGCATCGTCACCCAGCGGCGGATCCGCACCCCGATCGCGCCGATCTTCGCCTCGCGCCCGTCGATGTCGCGGGTCCAGATCCCGATCCGCCCCTCGGCGCGCCAGCTTTCGACGCCGAAGCTGCCCAAAGTATCGATCACCCAGCCTTCGAGCGCGTGGACATAGCCGCGCACGTCACGCGCACGCTGGCGCAGGTCGAGCAGGACGTAGCCGATCCGCTGCCCCGGCCCGTGATAAGTGTAGCGCCCGCCGCGCCCGGCCTTGACCACGTCGAAGCGCGGATCGAGCAGTTCCGCCGCCACGGCGCTGGTCCCGGCGGTGTAGACGGGGGGATGTTCGAGCAACCAGATCAGCTCACGCGCTTCGCCTGCAGCGATCGCGGCGTTGCGGATTTCCATCGCCGCCAGCGCATCGCGATAGGGCACCGGCGTGCTATCGCGGCGCAGTTCGACAGTTGCGGGCAGACTATCCGACATCGCGCGTTGCGTGGCGGCATTCTCCCGGGTTATCAAGAGCCGGATACATCGGGGATTGGAGCAGGATAATGAAGTTCAGCGGCGACAAGGCCTGGCAGGGGGCACTGGCTTCGGTTTTGGGGTGCCGCGATGTGCTGTTTCCGGTCGCGGGCGTGTTCTTTCTCCTGCCCTCGATCGTCACGACCTATTTCTTTTCGGAGTTGCAGGCGAAGATCCTCGCCAACATGGGCAATGAGGCGGCGCTCGATCAGCTGCTGCAAGGCCGACTCGGCACATTGTTCGCCGTGGGACTGGTTGCGTTCCTGTTCCAGATGGTCGGCTATGGCGCGCTGATGGCACTGATGACCGACCGCCAGCGACCCACCGTCAGCGAGGCGATCGGTGCCGGGATCCGCAGCCTGCCGACGATGATCGGCGCAGCACTGCTGCTCCTGTTCGCTTACTTTCTGGCCGTATTGGCGCTCAGCATGATTTCGGGCGTGGTGGGCATTGTCGTCGGCGCAAAGCTTATGGCGGGACTTACCGCGCTGCTGGTGCTGGTCGCGATGGTCTATCTGGTGGTGAAATTCTCGCTGCTGGTGCCGGTGGTAATGATCGAAGGCGTGCTCAATCCGCTCGCCGCCCTGAAGCGGTCCTGGCAGCTCGCCAAGGGCAACTCGCTGCGGATATTCGTGTTCTACCTGCTGCTGACGCTGGCCTATCTGGTGATCATGGTGGTGGTGACGGTCGTCATCATGGGATTGCTGCCCGCCGCGACCAAGCCCGGCCCGCTAACGCTGCTGTTCGGCGGAGTTGTCACGGGACTGATCGGGGCGGTAGCCGGGGTGTTATTCACCGCTGTGCTTGCAGCAATTCACCGGCAGCTGGCGGGCGCCGATACCGGCAATCTCGGCGTCACCTTCGGGTAAAACCTATTCCTTCCAGCCCCAGTACAGGAAGCAGGGCAGCACGTTGAGCGGCTCGAACCCGCTATCGATGCGGCGGAAATGCTTGGCCATGAAATCCCGCGCCTTGGCGGTGAACTGGTAGACCAGGAAGGCGCCGCCCGGCCGCAGGACCTGGTGAGTCGCTGCGGCGATGGCCGGGCCGACGCCATCGGGCAGGGTCGAAAACGGCAGGCCCGAGAGCACATAGTCCGCATGGTCATGGCCGTGGGCATGGACGATGTCCTCGACATCCGCCGCCGAGCCGAGCACCGGGAGAAAGCGGCCGTCGGTGATGGTCGCCTTGAGATAGTCGATGAACAGCGGATTGGTATCGATCACGATCAGCTGTGCATCGCGCCGCATCCGCTCGAGCACCGGACGGCAGAAGGTGCCGACGCCCGGGCCATATTCGACGAACACCTTGCATTCGTCCCATTTCACCGGGGCCAGCATCTTGGTGATGGTGAAGCGCGAGGACGGGATGATCGAGCCGACCATCACCGGATGCTCGAGGAAGCCTTCCAGGAACACGCCCTTGGGGCCCAGAAAGCGCATAATCCGGCGCCATACCTTATGGACCATGCCCTCACGGGCGATCTCGCTAACGGTCATCGGGGTAGAGCATCCTGCGGCTTCAGTCATTGTCCACGGGCGTTTGCAAATTTGCGCAGGCATTGCAAGCCGCGTCTGACACGACTAGCCGGAACCGGACATGGTCTACCTCCCCTCAGTCACCAGTGGCACCGCCCAATTGCCGCGCAAACGGCTGCTGTTGCTGTTCATGGTGACGATGGTTTCCGCCGCCGGAAACACGGCCATGCAGTCGGTAATGCCGACCATCGGCGCCAATCTCCACATCGCCGATGTGTGGATCACCCTCGCCTTTTGCTGGTCGGCCACGCTGTGGATGATCTGCGCGCCAATGTGGGCCCGCCGCTCCGACCGGCGCGGACGCAAGGCGATGATGGCGATCGGGCTGTCGGGCTTCGTGGTCAGCTTTTCGTTGTGCGGACTGGTGCTGTGGATGGGCCTGTCCGGCTGGATCGGCGGATTGACGACAATCATCCTGTTCGGTCTGGCGCGCGGGCTGTTCGGTGGCTTCGCCTCGGCCGCCCCGCCGGCGGTGCAGGCCTATGTCGCCAGCCGCACCGCCCCAGACGAGCGCACCCAGGCGCTGGCGCTGGTCACCTCCAGCTTCGGCCTCGGCACGGTGATCGGCCCGGCGCTGGCCCCGCTGATGGTGGTCCCGGTGCTCGGTCTGACCGGGCCTTTCGCGGCCTTTTCGCTGTGCGGGATCGCGATCCTGATTGCCCTGCGCATCGGCCTGCCCGACGACGATCCGGCCTTTGCGGCTCGGGCGCGGGTCACCGCCTCGCCCTTCGGCGAAGGCGCCTTGCCCGAAGCCTCGATCATCGACGAGTCGGAGAACGACTCGCCCCGCGTCACCTGGTTTGACCGGCGACTGCGGCCATGGGTGATCATCGCCATCACCGGCGGACAGGGCCAGGCGGCATTGATGGGCATGGCCGGGTTCATGGTGCTCGACCGGCTAGGCCTGCGCGGTAACCCCGAAGCCGGGGCGAGCGCGATTGCGCTAGTGCTGATGAGCGGCGCGCTGGCAACGCTGCTGGCGCAGTGGGGTCTGATCCCGATCCTGCGGCTCGGCCCGCGCACCTCCTGCATGGTGGGCATGGTGCTGGCGATGATCGGAACCGCGATCTTCGCGCTGGCGGGAACGCAGCATTCGATTGCCCTGGGCTATGGCGTGGTATCGCTCGGCTTCGGCCTGTTCCGCCCCGGCGTAGCGGCGGGCACATCGCTGTCCGTCTCGCGGCAAGAACAAGGCGAGGCCGCGGGGATCACCGTCTCGATCAGTGGCGCGGCCTTCATCCTCGCGCCGGCCTTTGGCGTGTGGCTCTACAACCACTCGGCGCCCGCACTGTTCGGCCTGGTCGAACTGGCCTGCATCGCCGTATTCCTGATCTGCCTGACGCGAATCGCGCCCGACGATTGATCAGCCGCACGCCCTATCAGCCGCGCCCTATCAGCCTCTGGGCCGGGCCTGCCGGTAGCTGCCGAGAATCCGCAGATCCTTGCAATGGAATGCCAGTTCCTCGATCGCCCGGGCGATCGCCGGATCGCCGGGTGCCCCGATGATATCGCTGAAAAACGCCGTCGCGGCAAAGCTCGCGCCCTTCTGGTAGCTTTCCAGCTTGGTCATGTTGACGCCGTTGGTGGCGAAGCCGCCCAGCGCCTTGTAGAGCGCGGCGGGGATGTTCTTCACCTCGAACACGAAGGTCGTCATCGTCACCTCGCCCGTCAGGCTCGCCGGATCGAGCGGGTCGCGCTCTAGCACAACGAAGCGCGTGGTGTTGTCATGCGCATCCTCGATCTCGTTGGCCAGTATCTTCAGGCCATAGAGCTCGGCCGCGATCGGCGGGGCCACCGCGCAGGCCGCCGGATCACCCATTTCGGCAACATAGGCCGCCGCACCAGCCGTATCTGCATAGGCCATCGGCACGATACCGCGCTCGCGCAGGTAATGGCGCGTCTGCCCCAATGCCTGCGGGTGGCTGTAGGCGGCGGCAAACGGCCCATCGGACAGGCCCATCAGCGCGTAGGAAATCGGCAGGAAATATTCGCCGGTGATGAACAGTCCGCTTTCGGGCAGCAGAAAGTGGATATCCGCCACACGCCCGTGCTGCGAATTCTCGATCGGAATGATCGCATGGCCGGCGCGACCATCCTTCACCGCATCCAGCGCATCCTCAAAACTGAAGCACGGCAAAGGCGGGCAGCCGGGATCATATTCAAGCGCGGCCCGGTGACCATTGCAGCCGGGCGCACCCTGGAAAGCCATGGCGCGCGCCGGATTCGCGGCGGCGGCGGCGGTCATTTCCTCGACAAGCGAGAGCGCGGGAGCGGGGTAGCTGTGCATATCAGTCGCGGCGCTTAGGGATATTGGCGAAAAGCCGCAATGGCCCTTGCGCTTGACGATGTGCCTGACTAGAGCGGCGCCCATTCTCCACAGGACCATCCCACGGGGCATTTTCGATGGCAGACCGCTTCAATACAACCGCCGGCTGGGTGCTGTTCGCCGGCATCATCGGGCTGGGCCTTACCAGCCTCAGCGCCCGCCATTTCGAGGCCGACAAGAATCCGCGCCCCGAGAAGATGGGCTATGAGATCGCCGGCGTCGAAGCCGAAGGTGGCGAAGCGGTAGCGGAAGTTCCGATCGAGACGCTGCTCGCCAGCGCCGATCCGGCCAAGGGCGAAGCGACCTTCAAGAAGTGCGCCTCGTGCCACACGATCAACGCTGGCGGCGCGAGCGGCATCGGGCCGAACCTCAACGGCATCGTCGGCAAGCCGGTTGGCAAGCATGCTGCCGGTTTCGCCTATTCGCCGGACCTGTCGGGTCATGGCGGCAACTGGGACTGGGCCAATCTCAACGCCTGGCTGACCAGCCCCAGGAAGTTCGCCGCGGGCACCAAGATGAGCTTTGCCGGTCTGGCTGAAGGGGCCGAGCGCGCCAATCTGATCGCCTATCTCAACACGCAGGGCTCGAACCTACCGCTCCCGGCTGCGGACGCTGCTGCGGCTCCGGCCAAAGGCGCCGAGCCTGCCGCCGCCGCTGCGGAGCCGGCCAAGAAGTAAGCTGCCCTAACCGGCAACACGAAGGGGCGGGAGCGCAAGCTCTCGCCCTGTTCGTTTCAGTACCCGGTTCAGCCTTTGCCCTGGCGCCCCTTGAACCCCTGCGCGATCACGTACCACTCGGACGAATCCTTGCGGCTCGCCGGAGGTTTGGCGTGCTTGACCGTCTGGAAATTGCGCTTGAGCAGCGTCAGCAGCGCCTGATCGGTCCCGCCCGCGAAGACCTTGGCGACGAAGCCGCCGCCTGGCTCAAGCGTCTGGATTGCAAAGTCCACCGCCGCCTCGACCAGCCCCATGGTGCGGAGATGGTCGGTCTGCTTGTGGCCGACCGTGTTGGCCGCCATGTCCGAAATCACGAGATCGGGCGCGCCGCCGAGTGCGGCGAGCAGAGCGTCGGGTGCCTCGTCGGCCATGAAGTCCATCTGCAGGATCTCGACCCCCTCGATCGCGTCGGTCGGCAACAGGTCGATCCCGACGATTTTCGCGCCCGGATTGAGCTTGCGGATCACCTGAGCCCAGCCCCCCGGAGCGATGCCGAGGTCGACCACCCGCTGTGCGCCGCGGATCAGGGCGAATTTCTCGTCGAGCTCGATCAGCTTGAAAGCGGACCGGCTGCGCCATCCGGCCGCCTTGGCCTGCTTGACATAGGGATCGTTGATCTGGCGGGTCAGCCAGCGCGCCGAACTTTGCGTGCGGCTGCGCGCAGTCTTGAGCTTCTCGCCCGGATCGCGTCCCGAACGGCTCATACGCAGGTCCGGCCGCGCTGGCGCAGCGCCTGGCGGGTCCGCTCACCGAGACTGGCAGAACTCATCATGCTGCGCAGAATCCCCTCACGGATGCCCCGGTCGGCCACGCCAAGCCGCTCGGCCGGCCACAAATCGAGGATCGCCTCAAGGATCGCGCAGCCTGCGACCACCAGATCGGCCCGCTCGCGCCCGATGCAGGGCAGCTCGCGCCGCTCGGCCGGCGACAGGCCCGATAGCCGCGAACTAATCTCGCGCATCGATTCGGCCGGCACGTTGAGCCCGTCAACCGCGCGCCGGTCATACTGCGGGAGGTCGAGGTGGACGCTGGCGAGGGTCGTGACAGTGCCGCTGGTGCCGAGCAGGCGCGGACCGCCGTGCTCATGCGCCGCTTCGCGAACTACCGCCGCGCGCGCCGCGAAATCGGCGAAGCTGTCTGAAACGATCTCGCGCATCTTCGCGTAACGCCCGAGGCGTGCCTCGCGGGTTTCGCCCTCGGGCTCGCAGCTCTCGGTCAACGAAACGACGCCCCAGGGCACACTCTGCCAGTCGAGAATGCGCGGCACGGTCGGCCCGCTTTCGATCAGCACCAACTCGGTCGAACCGCCACCGATGTCGAAGATCATCGCCGGCCCCAGTCCGGGTTCGAGCAGGATGTGGCAGCCGAGCACGGCCAGCCGCGCCTCTTCCTCCGCGCTGATCACGTCGAGCGCGATTCCGGTCTCATGCCGAACCCGTTCGATGAATTCCGCCCCGTTCGACGCCCTGCGGCACGCTTCGGTCGCTACCGAGCGGGCGAGATGGACGTTGCGGCGGCGTAGCTTGTCGGCACAGACCTGCAGCGCGCCGACCGCCCGGTCCATTGCTTCCTGGCTGAGCACGCCGGTCTGCGCCAATCCTTCGCCCAGGCGCACGACGCGGCTGAAGGCGTCGACCACCACGAAGTTCTCGCCCGCGGGTCGCGCGATCAGCAGGCGGCAATTGTTCGTGCCAAGATCGATCGCTGCATAGGCCAGCTTGTGGAGCGCAGCGCCATGCCAGTCACTCTCGCCGCGAAGCCGCGCGATGGGTTGCCGGGCCTCGGGTTCCCCCGTCAGGCCACCGGGCTCTGGCGTGTCGGCAATCGGGAATTGCGCATCGTTGTGGGGTTTCGTCGCCCCGGTTTGCGCATCGTCCCTTTCGCTCCGAACCTCCTGGCGCCAGCCCGGCGGAATATCGTCCGCCATATGTAAGCACTCGAAAATCGTTATCCCGCCGAACGCGGCGGGGACCTGGCCGCCATGCTAGCCGCGAAGCGCCCCGGGGGCAAGCCAAGCGTCTTGACGGACCGCCCCACCCGCCCTAGAGGCACGCGCCTGTTGCCCCGTCGTCTAATGGTAAGACACCGGATTCTGATTCCGTTTATCGAGGTTCGAGTCCTCGCGGGGCATCCATTTCTATCATGCAAGACTTTGTTTTTGCAGTGACTTTATCCAAGATGGAAAAATCGTCCCCACATTCGTCCCCCCATTGCGCTTAGGTCGCACCCCCCACCCCCATCGAAAATCCTACCAGACGCGACCCCACCTACCCGGCACCCCCCGTTTTGCTCAGATGGGACCCACGCTTCCTTCTACATACTGTTTTGCTCG
>CANJSX010000011.1 GCA_947477055.1 Sphingomonadaceae bacterium
CCAGTCGACCACCCGGGTCAGCGCGGCCAGCATCCCGGCGGCGTGGGGATCGAGCCGGGCGGGGCCGTCGCCATCGTGGAAATTGTCACCCAGGCAGATCACCCGCCGCGCGCCGGTCTCGCGCAGGGCGAGGGCCAGCCGCTCCAGCGTCTCGCGGCTGTCATAGGGCGGGAGCATCTGGCCGAAGCGGGCGAAGAAGCTGGCCTTTTCGAGGTGGAGGTCGGCCACCAGCAGCGTCGATTCGCGCGGCCAGAACAGCGCGCGGCCCTGCACCAGCAGCCATTCCTCGGCAGCGAACGAAAAGGGAACCATGGCTTTTCCTTGCCCCATGGCGATTCCCTTGGCAAGGGCCGCGCATGAATGACTGGACCCCCCAGACCGAGCGCGCCCGCGAGTGGTTCGTGGTGCTGCGCGACGCGATCTGCGCCGAGTTCGAGGCGATCGAGCGCGAGGCCGGCAGCGATGCCGCCTTCGGCTACACCAGCTGGGACCGCACCACGGTGGAAGGCGAGGCTGCGGCCGAAACCGGGGGCGGCACACGCGGCCTGATGAAGGGCAGGGTGTTCGAAAAGGTCGGGGTCAACATCTCGACCGTCCACGGTGCCTTCAGTCCCGAATTCGCCAAGACCATCAGCGGCGCCGACCCGGACAATCCCCGCTTCACCGCCACCGGCATCAGCCTGGTCGCGCATATGGCCAACCCGCATGTGCCCGCAGTGCATATGAACACCCGCTTCCTCACCACGACGAAAGCCTGGTTCGGCGGCGGGGCGGATCTCAACCCGCCGCTGCCCTACGCCGAAGACACCGACGAGTTCCACGCCGCCTTCAAATCCACCTGCGATGCCCACGGCGCGGATTACTACGACCGCTTCAAACAGTGGGCCGACGACTATTTCTACATCCCTCACCGCAAGGTCCACCGGGGGGTCGGTGGCATCTTCTACGATCACCTCGAATGCGCTGACGAAGCGCAGTGGGAGGCCAATTTCGGCTTTACCCGGGCGGTTGGTGAGACCTTCCTCGAGATATTCCCGAAGCTGGTCCGCCGGCGGATGGGCATGGAGTTCTCGCCGGCCGAAAAGCTCGGCCAGCTCGAATGGCGCGGGCGCTATGCCGAGTTCAACCTGGTCTACGATCGCGGCACGCTGTTCGGGCTCAAGACCGGCGGCAATATCGACGCGATCCTGATGAGCCTGCCGCCAGAGGCAGTGTGGAGCTGACGACCTTCACCATGGATAATGATCAGTCGATAGACACTGGCGGCAAATCCCGGGTCTGATCGTTAACGATTGCAAAATGCTGTGAACTGAATCGGCACACGGGTTTGTTCGCGCTTGTGTTTTGCCAGTTCTGGATAATGAGTGATGGTTCATTCACTATGCGGAAATGCATTGCTGGTAATGTGCGGCCTCACGCTGCTGGAGATTCGAGTGCGACTTCGCCGAAAGTTCCTGTCGATCACGATCCTCGCCATGGGGATCGGCTTGCCTTTGGCGAGCCCGTCGGCGATCGAGATCGGCAAGGACCAGTTGGCCAGTGTGCTTGCAGCAATGCGCGATCCGATGGCGATCCTTGAGGGCCGCTCCCCGGGCGGCCGCGGCGGTGGCGCTATCCAGACCAAGGTTGCCTACGCCCCTGTTGCCGTCAAAGGACCGAGCGAACGCGTGCTCAGCGCTGGTCGCCCGCAGCCCGTCGGTGCTCCGGCGGCGATCCCGGACGCACAACTCGGCAAGCTGATTGACGACCTCATCGGCCCGACCGTTCCAGGGCCGGGCAATCCCACGCTGGTGACCGACCCCGTACCCCCCGGTCTCGGCGGCGGCAGCTCGAGTTCCGGCGGCGGATTCGTTCCGCCTCCGGTGATATTCGGCGGGTCTTCCGGCGGCTCCAGCGGCGGCGAAATTCCGACGCCGCCCATCAGCGTGCCCGAACCCGGCAGCTGGATGATGCTGATCGCGGGCGTCGGCTTCATCGGTGCCAGCCTGCGCCGTCGCCGGCAGCGCGCGTTCGCGGCCTGAAGTCTTGGGGCCTGCCATGGCCGACCGCACACTGACGGGCCGCATCGCCATCGCGCTGGTTGTCGGCATTGCGGTGCTGCTGTCGCTTTATTGGCTGCGCGGTCAGCAGCAGCCCCCCCTCCCGCAGCACCGGTCTCGCAGGTAGCCGCCCCGACCGGTAAAGGCCGGATCGCGCTCGCCCCGGGCCACGAACTGATCGTGCCGCGCGCCGATGGCGGCAGGGAACCCGTCACCAGCCTGCTCGACCTGCCCGGACGCCTGAACTTCGGCGATTTCGTGTGGAACGATGCCGGGGTGCCGGCCGGGCCGGTGTGGGTGCGGGTGGATCTTGTGGCGCAGACGCTCTCGGTGTTCCGCGCCGGGCAGGAGATCGCCACCACTGTCATCCTCTATGGCGCCGAAAACAAGCCGACCCCGACCGGCTGGCTTTCGGTGCAGGAAAAGGCGCTGGACTATTATTCGCGCAGCTATGATGCGCCGATGCCGTTCATGCTGCGGCTGACCGATGATGGCGTCGCGTTGCACGCCAGCGTGGTCCAGCCGGGCCGGGTGACGCATGGCTGCATCGGCCTGCCCTATCCCTTCGCCCGCCGGCTCTATGATGCGATGAAGCCGGGCGACCGGGTGCTAGTCGTCGGCGAAACGCTAACGCGGAGTTAACCAGACCCCGCAAGCAACCCTTAGCAGCGCCAGGTGCATGCCGTGAGGCATGGTCACGAACCGCCCCGTATGCCCCGCAACCTGCCCCGCCTCGGCGGGTTGGTGGCCTGCGTGGCGCTGCTGGTCGGCGCGACTTCGCCGGGCCCATCCTTCCAGCAAGAGGTGCTTGCGGTGCATAACCACGAGCGCGCCGCAGTCGGTGTCGGCCCGCTGACTTGGAACCCGCACCTGCAGGCCTCGGCCCAGCGCTGGGCGGACTATCTCGCCGCCACCGGCAAGTCCCAGCATTGCCCGAGAGCGAGGCCGATCCGCAGGGCGAAAACCTGTGGGCCGGCACGCGCAACTACTTCAGCCCGGAAGACATGGTCGGCGCCTGGGCACGCGAAAAGCGCAACTTCCGCCCCGGCGCCTTCCCCGCCAACAGCACCACCGGCCGGGTCGAGGACGTCGGGCACTACACTCAGCTGGGCTGGCGCAATACCGAAGAGGTCGGCTGCGCGCGGGCGGCAGGGGTTGAGGAGGAAGTGCTGGTCTGCCGCTATGCCAACCCCGGCAATTACCTAGGCGAGAAGCCCTTCTGACACAAATTCCCCCTCCTCTGAAGAGGAGCGGGCGTTCAGTTGCCTGATCGAGCGCAATAGGCCTTGCCCTTTGACCGGTTCCGCCGCCATCTAGGCGGCAGATGCTGCGCCAGTATGAACTTGTCGAGCGGGTAACCGCCTATGATCCGGACGCCGACGAGGCGATCCTTAACCGTGCCTATGTCTACACGGTGCAGAAGCACGGCTCGCAGAAGCGTGCTTCGGGCGATCCCTATTTCTCCCACCCGATCGAGGTTGCCGGGCTGATGACCGAGCTCAAGCTCGATCAGGAAACCATCGTCACCGCCCTGCTACACGATACGGTGGAAGATACCCTGGCGACGATCGAGGAGATCGAGAAGCTGTTCGGGCCCGAAGTCGCCCGGCTGGTCGACGGGGTCACCAAGCTCTCCAAGATCGAGGCGATGGGCGAGAGCGAACGGGCGGCGGAGAACCTGCGCAAGTTCTTCCTGGCGATGAGCGAGGACATCCGCGTCCTGCTGGTCAAGCTGGCCGACCGCCTGCACAACATGCGCACGCTGCATTACATCAAGAGCGAGGACAAGCGCCGCCGCATCTCCCGCGAGACGATGGATATCTACGCCCCGCTGGCCGAGCGCGTCGGCATGTACGAATATATGCGCGAGATGCAGCTGCTCGCCTTCGAGCAGCTCGAGCCCGAAGCCTATGCCACCATCACCGGGCGGCTGGCGCAGATCCGTTCGAGCGAAGACGGCCAGGTCGATTCCATCGCGCTGGCGATCAAGCAGTCACTGGCCGAAGCAGGGCTCAAGGTCGAGGTCTCGGGGCGCGAGAAGCATCCTTTTTCGATCTGGAAGAAGATGGCCGAGCGCCATGTCTCGTTCGAGCAGGTGACCGACATCATGGCGTTTCGCGTCCTCACCGAGAGCGTGGCGGACAGCTACGAGGCGCTGGGCGTGCTGCACACCACGTTGCAGATGATCCCGGGGCGCTTCAAGGACTTCATCTCGACCCCCAAGTCGAACGGCTATCGCTCGCTCCACACCAGCCTGATCTACAAGAACTCGATGCGGGTGGAGGTGCAGATCCGCACCCATGAGATGCACCGCACGAATGAATTCGGCCTCGCCGCGCATTGGGCCTACAAGCAGGGGGACCGGCCCGACGGGCAGGTCGGCTGGCTGCGCGACCTGATCGAGATCGTCGATGCCAGCCACGATCCCGACGAACTGCTCGAGCATACCCGCCTCGCGATCTATCAGGACCGGATCTTCGCCTTCACCCCCAAGGGTGCGCTGTTCCAGCTGCCCAAGGGTTCGACCCCGGTCGACTTCGCTTTTGCGGTCCATACCGACCTTGGCAGCATGGCGGTGGGCGCCAAGATCAACGGCCGCCACATGCCGCTGCGGACCGCGCTGGGCAACGGCGATGTGGTCGAGATCATCAAGGGCCGCGCCTCTTCGCCGCAGCTCGGCTGGCTCAACTTTGCGGTCACCGGCAAGGCCCGCGCCGCGATCCGCCGCGCCGTGCGCGCCAAGGAACGGCAGGAAATCGCCGCCATCGGCCGCAAGCTGTTCGAGGAGATCGCCGAGCGCCTGCCCGCCAAGATCGGCAAGAAGGCGGTGAAGGACGCGGTCAAGCGGCTCGGCTTCACCCGCGAGGAAGAGCTGATGTTGGCGATCGGCACCGCCAAGCTCGATGACCGGCAGGTGATGGAAGCGCTGGTCCCGGGCAGCGCGGGCAGCGTGAACGAGCCCGACAACTGGCCCAAGCAGGAACGCGCCATCTCGATCCGCGGGCTGACCGCCGGCATGGCCTTCCAGCTGGCCGATTGCTGCCACCCGGTCCCGGGCGACCGCATTGTCGGCATCCGCAAGCCGGGGGAAGGGGTGGAGGTTCATTCGATCGACTGCCTCAGCCTCGCCAGCGGCGTCGATGCCGACTGGCTCGATCTGTCATGGGGCGAGGCCAGCACCGGTGCGGTCGGCCGGGTGCGCTGCGTGCTCCACAACCGCCCGGGGACGCTGGCCGAGGTAACCGCCATCTTCGCCGGCAACCGCGCCAATATCGTCCATCTCGAGATGACCGCCCGCGACGAGCTGTTCGGGACCTATGAGGTCGATCTGGAAGTCACCGACCTCGCGCATCTCACCCGCATCATCAGCTCCCTGCGGGCCTGCGATGCCGTGGCGCAGGCGGATCGGCTCTAACCCAGCAGCTTCTCATACTCCGCGACGATCTCGGCCAGCACCGACAGCGCCAGCACCGAAGGGGTCCGGGCGTGCGCAAACAGGCCGATCGGGCTTTTGAGGCGTGCCATCTGCTCGGGCGAGAGCCAGCCGGCGCGGGCCTCGCGCGCGCCCTTGCCGCCTTGCGCGCCGACGTGGAAGGCTTGGCTCTCCAGCGCCCAGGGGAGCAAGCCGCGCTCCCATTCGTGATCGTGAAACAGCACTGCGACGGCCGTCCAGCGATCAGGCGTGACGTGGGGCGCGCGGCCCAGCCCCAGCGTCCCGCCGTCCTCGCCGAGCGGGAGTAGCAGTTCGGCGCTCAGCCCCTGCGCGCGGGCAAGCCGGTCGAGCGCGACCGCTTCCGGTCCGCTGCCGCAGACAACCAGCCGCAGCGGCGGCAGGTAATGGCGGGTGAAAGGGCCTTGCGGCGTGTCTCCGGTCCTTAGCGTGGCGGGCCGGCGAGCGGTGAGCGCGTCCACCGTGGCGGCTATCGCGGCGCGGTCTGGCGCGGGATCGATCAGCACCTCCACCCCGCTGCCGCAGGGCAGGCGGATGTCCACAAAGGGCGAGCCCTCGCCATAGCGCAGCACCCGCGCCGCGCCGCCGATTGCCGCCTCGGCAGCCAGCGCGCGTTCGAGGCAGCCATCGGCGAGCGATCCCCGGGTGGAGCCATCCGGCAGCACCGCCAACTGCGCACCCATTCGGCGCGACCAGCTGCCGTCGATTGCGGTGACGGTGCACAGCGCCCCGCCATGCTGCGCCACCGCGTGCAGCGCCTCGCTATCGTCGTCGGTCAGCGCCTCGCTCACGCTTGGTCGGCCTTGGCGATATCGCGTTCAAGCTCAAGATAGTCGCGCGGAATGCGCAGCGTCGCGGCGGCGACCTGGGTTTCGCGCAGAAACAGCACCAGCGCCCACATCAGCAGGAAGATCGAAAGCAGGAAGAAGCTCGCCGCGACCCGTTCGAGCGGGATGTTGATCAGTTCTTCGAAAAACAGCACCGCCACCGTCAGCCCGATCGACAGGCCCGAGATCACCAGCAGGCGGATCGCCCGGGTGACGAGATGGATCCGCTGGTCGATTGCGCGGATCTCGGTGACGATCATGTCGTGCGCGGCGCCCTCGGTCTCGCCATGCCGCTGCTGCAGCAGCCGCGCCCGGTCAACCACCCGGCTCAGCCGGGTCGAGAGCAGGTTGAGGATATTTCCGATCGCCACCAGCACAAAGACCGGGGCAAGCGCGAGCTGGATGGTGTGGGCGATCATGGGGGCGAGGTTAGGCGCGCGGGAATGCGAGGGGAAGGCGGAATAGCTATCCACGCTTGCACAATTCTGCGCGAGGCATGGGGTGGATTCAGGGGGAGGGTTTGGGGTTATCGCACCCGTGGAGCGGCGGTGCGCATTGATGAAGCCGGTCTAGGTCAGTTAAGTATGCTGTCCCCGGAATTCCCGTCCAGCCGCTACGCCTCGCTTGTCAGGGCGCATGCGGACCCTGTTGAGGCTTTGGGATAGGCCGCCATTACGCCATTCGCATTGCCTACCACGCTTTGGGGCTCGCATCTAATCTGGCTGTCTTGGCGCGTAAACCTCTTACAACGGTTCGCATCATTAGAGCATGAATTATGCTTTAGTCGTTACTTTCCGCCACTATTAACGATCTCTTCAATATTTTGACACACTTCCTCAGCTTTTTCGGCAAATTTTGATAGAAGTATGCAAATAGGCTGGTCATCAAGTATTTCAGGGTCATCAATAGCTACATGTAACTCAACATGATATGTATATTGCCAATCTGTATCTGGGGCCGATCTTAACACTATCATCTCATTGTTTGCTTTTCCCACTGAAATGACGGAATCGAAAAAGGGCCATCTGCCGTTAACTCGTGGATGACGACCGCGCTAGGTTGAGCCCCGACGCGGAGCGCGATGGTATGCTTTCGCACTCCAGCTATTTTGGCCAGAGCGCGGACTGTGTCGTCACCTCCGGGATAGGCTCCGCCTCGCTCGTACGGCTCGAGCCGCCGAAGGACTTCATGAAGCTCCGCCGGAATTCCTCGATTAGCGCTGGCCAGCAATCTGTCGAGATCAGTCGGGTTTGAAGCCCACGGGAAATAGGCCTGCTTCATCGGCTTGCCAATCAACGATGCGGCTGAAAAGAGAGCTTGATCAAACGAGTGGCGAATGTTGTTGATCGCCTCGTTGGCTAGCCTCGTGATTTTGCTGGGAATCGGCTTGACCTGGCGGACCTTCCGCAACTTTTCGCCGGTCTGAGGATCGATCTCAGTAAATCCTTTCAGTGCTCCATCATCAAAGAATTGTCTGCACGCGGCATCGAGCTCGTTGGTCCCGTCGCGGCCCCACTTTATCAAATCCTTTGGGCTGTCGAATGACATTAAGGACACCTCGTGCGGAGCGGTCGACAAAAATCGCGATGCGCCTCGTCCGCTGCTTGCTATCTGATTGCTAGCCTACGGATTGCCACCTTCTGCAGGGGCATTCCGGGGACAGTATACTTAACCCCGAACTCTACCGCCCGCTCGTCAGCAGCACATCGACCACGCCGGGATCGGCCAGTGTGCTCGTATCGCCGAGGTTGCTCGTGTCTCCCTCGGCGATCTTGCGCAGGATGCGGCGCATGATCTTGCCTGAGCGGGTCTTGGGCAGGCCGGGGGCGAAGTGGATCACATCGGGCGTGGCGATCGGGCCGATTTCGTGGCGGACCCACTTGACCAGTTCGCGGCGGACCTCCTCGCTCGGCTCCTCGTTGGCGTTGAGGGTGACATAGGCATAGATGCCCTGGCCCTTGATCTCATGCGGCATGCCGACCACTGCCGCCTCGGCCACCTTGGCGTGGGCGACCAGCGCGCTTTCAACCTCGGCGGTGCCCATGCGATGCCCCGAGACGTTGATTACGTCGTCGACCCGGCCGGTGATCCAGTAGTAGCCGTCCTCGTCGCGGCGGCAGCCGTCGCCGGTGAAATATTTGCCGCGATAGGTGGTGAAATAGGTCTGGAAGAAGCGCTCGGAATCGCCCCACACCCCGCGCATCTGGCCGGGCCAGCTTTGCGTGAGGCACAGGTTCCCCTCGGTCGCGACGCCGGGCTCCTCAGGGAGCACCACGCCTTCGGCATCGACGATCTGCGGGACCACGCCGAACATCGGCTTTGAAGCTGAACCCGGCTTGAGGTCGGTCGCGCCCGGCAATGGCGTGATCATCGCCCCGCCGGTCTCGGTCTGCCACCAGGTGTCGACGATCGGGCAGCGTTCGTCACCCACCACGCGCCAGTACCACTCCCAGGCTTCCGGGTTGATCGGCTCGCCGACGCTGCCGAGCAGGCGCAGGCTGGCCCGGCTGGTCGCCTTCACATAGCCGTCGCCCTCGCGCATCAGCGATCGCAGCGCGGTGGGGGCGCCATAGAAGATGTTGACCTGATGGCGGTCGACGATCTCCCAGAAGCGGCTGTGCGTCGGGTAGTTGGGTACGCCCTCGAACATCACCGTGGTCGCGCCATTGGCGAGCGGACCGTAGACGACATAGCTGTGCCCGGTGACCCAGCCGACATCGGCGGCGCACCAGTAGATTTCGCCGGGGCGGTAATCGAACACATAGTGATGGGTCATCGCGGCCCAGGTGAGATAGCCGCCGGTGGTGTGGAGCACGCCCTTGGGCTTTCCGGTGGAACCCGAAGTGTAGAGGATAAACAGCGGGTCTTCCGCGCTCATTTCCTCCGCCGGGCTCTCGTCGGCAGCAGCGACGCGCAGTTCGTGCCACCAGTGGTCGCGGCCGGGCTTCATCGCGGCCCCATGATCAGTGTGGCGCACGGTCAGCACCGCGCTGACCGAGGGGCAATGGGCCAGCGCCTCATCGACATTGGCCTTGAGCGGGACCAGCTTGCCGCCGCGCATCCCGCCATCGGCAGTGATGACGAAGTTGCTGTCGCAATCCTGGATGCGGCCAGCCAGCGCCTCGGGCGAAAAGCCGCCGAACACGATCGAGTGGATCGCGCCGATCCGGGTGCAGGCCAGCATCGCCACCGCCGCCTCCGGGATCATCGGCATGTAGAGGGTGATCCGGTCGCCGCGCCTCGCGCCGAGATCGCGCAGCACATTGGCCATGCGGCACACCTCGCCGTGCAGCTCGGTGTAGCTGAGCTTGCGCTGCTGCGTGGGGTCGTCGCCTTCCCAGATGATCGCGATGGTGTCGCCACGGGTGGCCAGGTGACGGTCGAGGCAGTTCTGGGAGACGTTGAGGGTGCCGTCGGTGAACCATTCGATGCCGAAGTTCGCCTCGTCGAAGGAAGAGTTCGAAAGGCTGGTCCAGGGCTTGATCCAGTCGAGCCGGTCCGATTGCTCACGCCAGAAGGCTTCCGGCTGCTCGAGCGAGCGGCGGTACATTTCGGCGTAGCTTTCGGCATTCACATAGGCGCGCTCCGCCCACTCGGAGGGGACGGGGTGGATTTTGGCCATGATTCTCTCCCGGATTCGGCGTCCGGGGCAGTTAGTGGCGGGTGTTCCCTGGCGTCAATGCCAAGTCAGTAATGCCAGGATTGCTTCCAGCCATACACGGATTCGACCGCATTGCCTCCGGAGTCGGTCGCCGCACGGAAGCGGAAGAGTTGCATGGCGAGGCGGCAGGTGATGGCATTGGCCTGCTCGTCGCGGCTGGGCCGGTGAACGCGGCAGGCCCTGGGCTTGCCATCGGTGCCGACGGTGATCGCGATGATGACGTAATCGTCGATCCGCTGCTCGCGGCTGGCGATGGGATAATCGCGGGCGGAATTGATGTCGCCCGAGGTTTTGACCGCCCTGGTTCCTCCGCCCTGACCGTTGCCGCCCGTGCCCGAACCGGTGCCCGTGCCTTGCCCCCCGCCGCCGGTTCCCGCCCCCGCCGCGAGCGCGCCCGAGGTAGCCGCTGTACCGGTCGAGGACACTGGCGGTGCTTCGGTCGGCCGCGCGATTGGAATTTTCGGCTGGGGCGCGGTGGCCTCGCGCGGCTTGGCCTTCTTGCCAGCCTCGGCAGCGGCGCCGGCAGTGTCGGGGGCTGGCGGGGTGGGGGCCGGTTCGGGCGGCGGTGCGGTGATCGTAACGGTGAAGGCGGACACCGCCTGCTCGACCACGCGTGCGGTAAAGTCGGGCGCAAAGGCGCGGATCAGGCCGGCAAGTATGGCGATGTGGATCAGCGCAATGCCGAAGATCGTCCACACCTTGGCGGCGCGCGAGACGCCCAGATCGGGCAGACCGTCGTCATCCTCGTCCAGCATGGTGGAACTATTACATGGAGTCGCGTGGCGGGGAAGCCGCCAGCGCCGCCAACGTCTCTGGCGTATCGGCATCAAGCACCACACCGGGATCGTTGATCGGCAAGTGCGCCACATCGCCGCGCCCGCGCAGGATTCGGCCCAGCCCTTCGTCGCCGGATAGTGCATCGGCCAGCTCGAACCCGCGCTGCGCCAGCAGCAGCGGATGGCCGGGCCGACCCTCATGTTCGGGCCAGGCGGCAATGGCGTCGCCCAACGCATCCGCCAGTATCGCTGCGATGCCATGCGGCACCAGCGGCATGTCACCGAGGAAGATGAAGGCTGCGTCGCAATCTCCTGCCTCGGCCAGTCCAGCCCGCAGCGATTGCGACAGGGCGTCGCTCTCCACCGTCACGCCCCGGATGCGGGCATCATCCGGCAGCACAAGCGGGCGGCGCGAGACCACGATTACTCGCTTCACCGGCGCGGCACAGGCCGCTGCAACGGCATGGGCGATGAGTGGCTGACCGCGAAAGTGTGCCGCCAGCTTGTCCGCGCCGAAGCGTTCGGACTTGCCGGCAGCCAGGACGATCGCGGCGTAGGTAGGCTCGGCAGCGCTCATTCCGCCGATCCTACAGACCAGCCCGCCGCCGTCCAGCGCAGGCTTGATCTGGATCAAGGCCACCGTCCGGCGAATCCATCAAATGATAACAATTGTTATAAATATGAGAGGGTGACATGTCCCATTATCCCCAGACCCCCGGCTTCACCGGACCGCTGCGTCCGCTGCGGATCGAGGGCGACATCCTCGACATGGAAGTGGAGGGCGAAATTCCCGCCAGCCTCAATGGCAGCTTCCACCGCGTCCATCCCGATGGCCAGTTCCCGCCGAAGTATGAGAGCGACCAGTTCTTCAACGGCGACGGGATGGTCAGCCTGTTCCATTTCCGCGACGGCAAGGTCGATTTTCGCCAGCGCTATGCCCAGACCGACAAGTGGAAGGTTGAGCGCGCGGCCGGCCACTCACTGTTCGGCGCCTATCGCAATCCGCTGACTGATGATGACAGCGTCAAGGGCATGATTCGCGGCACGGCCAACACCAACGCCATGGTCCATGCCGGAAAGCTCTATGCGATGAAGGAGGACAGCCCGGTCCTGCTGATGGATCCGCTGACGCTGGAGACCGACGGCTACCACAGCTTCGATGGCAAGTTGCAGAACCAGACCTTCAACGCCCATGCCAAGATCGATCCCGCCACCGGCAACATGTGCACCTTCGGCTATGCCGCCAAAGGCCTGCTAACCCGCGATTGCAGCTATTTCGAGATCGATCCCGCCGGCAACCTGCTGTTCGAGACCGAGTTCGAGGTGCCCTATTACTGCATGATGCACGATTACGGGCTGACCGAGGACTATGCGGTGTTCCACATCGTGCCGTCGACCTCGAACTGGGACCGGCTCAAGGCGGGCCTGCCGCATTTCGGCTTCGACACCACGTTGCCGGTTTATCTCGGCATCTTGCCGCGCGGGAGCGGGGTTTCAGGCAAGGACATCCGCTGGTTCCAAGCGCCGCAGACGATCTTCGCCAGCCATGTGATGAACGCCTTCCAGGACGGCACGAAGGTTCACTTCGACATCCCGCAGGCCGAAAACAATTCCTTCCCCTTCTTCCCCGACATCCACGGTGCGCCCTTCGATGCCGAGGCCGGGCTGCCCTATCTCCATCGCTGGACGGTCGATCTGGGTTCGAACAGTGCGGAGTTCAGCGCGGTCGAGCAGCTGTCCGACTGGATCGACGAGTTCCCCCGGATCGATGAGCGCTACGTCGGCCGGCCCTATCGCCACGGCTGGGGGCTGGTGATGGACCGCGAGATGCCGATGGATTTCCTGCGCGGCCGCGCGTCGGGCTTCAAGATGAACAAGATCGGCCACTGGGACCATGCCACTGGCACGCAGGACTGCTGGTGGGCGGGTTCGGAATCGATCGTGCAGGAGCCGTGCTTCGTGCCGCGTTCGCCCGACAGTGCGGAAGGCGATGGCTATATCATCGCGCTGGTGGACAATCTGATCACCAATTACACCGATCTGGTGGTGCTGGATGCGCTGCACCTGTCGGATGGGCCGGTCGGAAGAGCCAAGCTGCCGATCCGGTTGCGTTCGGGGCTGCATGGGAACTGGTGCCCTGAGGCGAAACTGGTGAATTAGGCGTAGGGCAGGACGCGGGGCCTAGATCTCCGCGTCCCCCAGAACCGCGGCGCGCAGCTCCTCGATCCCCATGCCCTTTTCCGATGAGGTGACGTGCACCACCGGGAAAGCGGCGGAATGCTTGCGCGCTTCTACTTCGGTGCGGGCCAGCACTTCGGCCACATCGCTGGTCTTGATCTTGTCGGCCTTGGTCAGGACGATGCGGTAGACCGCCGCCGCTTCGTCGAGCATCTTCATCATCTCGATGTCGACTGGCTTGACCCCGTGCCGCGCGTCGATCAGCAGCATGGTACGCTTGAGCACCACTCGCCCGCGCAGGAAGTCGCGCACCAGCCGCCGCCAGCTTTCGACCACCTTGAGCGGGGCCTTGGCGAAGCCGTAGCCGGGCATGTCGACCAGCCGGAACAGCGTGGGGTCACCCACCTCGAAGAAGTTGAGCTCCTGCGTCCGCCCCGGCGTTACCGAGGCCCGCGCGATCGAACGGCGGCCGGTGACGGCGTTGAGCAACGAGCTCTTGCCGACATTGGAACGCCCGGCGAAGGCGATCTCGGGAAACTCGGGCTCGGGCAGGAACTGGAGCGCGGGCGCGCTTTTGAGGAACTCGACGCGCCCCGAAAACAGGCGGCTTGCCCGTTCTGCGAGTTTGGCCCGTTCCGCCCGTTCTGCTTGTTCCTCGTCCATCGCCCGCGCGCCTATTTCGTCTTCGCGTCGGGCTGCACCTTCAGCTGCGGATGGCGGCTGTAGAGGAACTGCTGCTGCGCGATTGTCAGAATGTTCGAGGTGATCCAGTAAAGCAGCAGCCCGGAAGCGAAGGGCGCCATCACGAACATCATCATCCACGGCATGATCGCGAAGACCTGCTGCTGCGCCGGATCCATCGGCGCCGGGTTGAGCTTGAACTGGTAGTACATTGTCACGCCCAGCAGCAGCGCCAGCAGGCCCAGCCCAAGGAAGCTGGGCGGGGTGAAGGGCAGCAGGCCGAACAGGTTGAGGATATGCAGCGGATCGGGCGAGGAGAGGTCCTTGATCCACAGGATGAAGGGTTGGTGGCGCATTTCGATCGAGACCATCAGCACCTTGTAGAGCGCAAAGAACACCGGGATCTGCAGGAAGATCGGCAGGCAGCCGGCGAGCGGATTGACACCCTCCTGCTTGTAGAGCGCCATGATTTCCTGCTGCTGCTTCTGCTTGTCGTCCTTGTAGCGGTCCTGCAGCGCCTTCATCTTCGGCTGGATCGCCTTCATCGCGGCCATGCTGGCGAACTGGCGCTGCGCCACCGGGAACATCACCCCGCGCACGATCACGGTCAGCAGGATGATCGCCACGCCGAAGTTGCCGACGGTGCGGAACAGAGCGTTAAGCAGCCAGAAGATCGGCTTCTCGAACCAGAAGAACCAGCCCCAGTCGATCGATTTGCCGAAGTGGACAACGCCCGATGCCTCATAGCGATCGAGCACCTCGCTCTCCTTCGCGCCCGCGAACAGCCGGGTACTGCGCGAGACCTGCTGGCCGGGGAAGACTTCAGCGGGCTTGTACATCAGGTCGGCGCGGAAGATGCCGTTGCCCAGCGCGCGATAGGAGGCCGCAGCCGGCACTTCGCCGGGGATTAGCACGCTCATCCAGTAGATGTCGGTGAAGCCCAGCCAGTCGGTCTTGCCTTCGGCCTTGAGTTCGCCCGCTTCCTGCACGTCGTCATAGTTGGGGTCGAACTTGACCGCCTGGTCGAAGGCCCCGAACGGCCCGGAATGGATGTTCCAGCTGTCGAGGCTGACGGTCTTGTCGGTGCGGTTGATCAGCGCAAAGGGCTGGACGGTGACCGGCGCGGAGCCGGTGTTGGCGACGGTCTGCGTCGCCGTGATCATATAGTCCTGGTCGATCGCGTAGGTGATCTGGAAATTGAGCCCGACGCCGTTGGTCGCGGTGAGGGTAACCGGCGTCGCGGAGGTGAGCTTTGCGCCGGCGGGTGCGGTCCACACCGTCTGCGCGTTGGGCAAGGCGACGTTCTGGCCGATCCAGCCCATCTGCGCGAACTGCTGGGCGGGCGTTCCGGCGGGCGAGAAGATCCGCGCGGGGCCGCTGTTCTTGTCGATCGAGGCGGTATGGCGCGGGGCGACCAGATCGTCGATCACCGCGCCAGCGAGGTTGATCGAGCCGGTCAGCCCCGGCGCGGCGATCGGCACGCGGCCCGGCGCGGCGAGGGCGCTTTGCAGGTCCTGGGCTTCGAGCGCGATGTCGGCGGCGCTGGTCAGCCCGCCTTCGCGGGTCGGTGTGCCTGTAGCCTGCGCTGCTGCCGGTGACGCGGGAGCCTGCGAGGCTGCCGCGACCGGGGCCTGCTTGCCGTAACCCGGATAGAAATAGCGCAGGGCTGCTTCATAGCCGAACAGCATGAGCGCGGTGAACAGCACCGCCAGGATCAGATTACGCTGTTTGGTCACGAAGGGGTCCCTAGTCTTCTCTGGTCAGGTTCAATGGCAGGTCAGGGTACTGGATCAAAGCCGTGCCCGCCCCAAGGGTGGCAGCGCAATAGACGCTTCAGTGCCAGCCAGCCACCCCGAATCGCACCATGCTTTTCGAGCGCTTCGATCGCATATTGCGAGCAGCTCGGCGCATAGCGGCAGGTCGGCGGGAGGACCCGCGAGGGCCCCAACTGCCAGGCCCGCGCGATGAGGATCAGCAGGCGTTTCACTTGCGCGGCCGTCGCGGCGGATCGCCCTTGCCTTGCGCGGCGCGGGCCAGCGCGGCGGATAGTTCGGTGCGCAATGCCGCAAAATCGCGCTCAATCCCGCCATCGCGGCCGATCAGCACGTGATCGTGGCCGGGCATGCCCGCCACCGGCAGCAATTCGCGCAGCAACGCGCGAAAGCGCCGCTTCATGCGATTGCGCACCACGGCGTTGCCGACCTTCTTGGTGACGGTGATGCCGAAGCGCATCGCCTCGCTGCCATTGGGCCGTGCCAGAAGCACGAAACCGGGACGTGCTACGCGCAGGCCCCGGTTGGCAGCGAGAAAATCGGCCCGCTTGGTGAGGACCGACAATCGCAGTGATTCGCTCAGGCCGAGAGCTTCTTGCGGCCACGGGCGCGGCGCGCACGCAGGACGTTGCGACCGCCCACGGTGGCCGTGCGGGCGCGGAAGCCGTGACGGCGGGCGCGAACAAGGTTGCTGGGCTGGAAGGTACGCTTCATGGGAACCTCGAAAATCAAACAGCAAGGGCCGCCACCGGGGGCGACTGCCTATCAGGAGCGCGCCCCTATGCCAGCTGGGCGGGCGAGTCAACCGTTCAGCGTGCTGGAAGCGGCGCATTCGGGGCTGGATTAGGGCCGGGGTTCCGCTGCTTCGTCCAGCGCGGTGCCGTATTTGTAGTCGAGATAGCGGGTCTTGATCGCCAGCTTGTCGATCGCCCCGGCGGCGAGCTGGCGGGTGACGCTGTCGATCTCGCCGCTGATCGTGCCGAGCGCCGCCATGAACTGCTGGTCGGGCGTGGTCCCGGCGCGTTCCTCATAGCGCAAATGGGCCGGGATCTTGCGATAGCCGTCGACGATGTCGGGCAAGTGTTCGCCGACCAGCTTGCGCACCTCGGCGGCGGCGGGATGGGCCGGATCGACGCCTTCGAGCTGCAGGCCCAGATCGTCGAGCTGGAGCCCGATCTGGTCAACCAGCGTGACTGCGGGGGGCGGCAGGGCGCGGCGCTGGCTCTCGAGCCAGAGCTCGGTGCGCCCGACCAGCCGCTTCACGTCGGTCTCGGCCGGGTTGAGGTCGCGGCGGGTCGGCAGCTCCATCCGGGGATAGCGCGCTAGCACGCCGGTGGCGACAATCGTGGCCAGCACGGCAAGGAAGATCCCAGTAAACCCGATCCCGTCGATGATAATGCCGGTCAGCCCGACCGCGACCCAAATCCCGAACAGCGCCAGCGCGATGTTGCGCAGCTTGCCGGTGAAATGCTTGAACTTGAGCTGTGCCGAGCCGCGCCCGATCGAGCGCATCACCCTCCGCCCGCCCGCCCGCTGGTCAGCCAGCGAGCGCCGCGCGGAGGCGAGGATGCGGTCGGATTCCTGGGCGGGAGAGGGCATCAATCCTCCAGGGTGAGCAGCGCCGGCGCATCGGAGGCCTTGGCCGCCTGCGCCGCGCCCTCGGCCCGGGCGATGTAGCCCTTGGACTTCTCGACCTCGACCGAGAGCGTCTCGACCGTCTGCTTCATGCTTTCGAGTGCCTTGACCTTGAACGTATCGATGTTGTCCATCGTGTCATAGATGTTCTGGAAGGCGCGCTCGAGCACGTCCATCGGGATCGTGCTCGAGGCGGCCTGCTCGTGGATCTTTGCGGTCTGTTCGGCCAGCAGCTTGCCGGTCGAATCGATGATCCCGGCGGTGGTCTGGTTCAGCGCGGTGATCTGCCCGAGCACGAGCCGCTGGTTCGACATCGCCTGCGCCACCGTTACCGCAGTGCGTAGCGCGCCGACGGTGGTGGTGTTGGCGCGGTCGACACCCTTCACCAGCTCGACATTGTTCTTCTTGACCAGATCGAGGGCGAGGTAGCCCTGCACCGTCACCGCCATCTGCGTCAGCAGATCCTGGGTGCGCTGGCGGACATAGAACAGCGCGCTTTCGCGCAGGGCCTTGGCCTTGGCCGGATCGGTTGCATCGAGCTCTGCCGCCTTGTCCTCCAGCTTGCCGTCGAGCACTTTGGAGATGTGGATCATCTGCTCGAGCTTGCCCATCGCTTCCCACAGCTTGGCGCGCTCGGTGTCGATGGCGGCATTGTCCATCAGCAGCTCGTCCTTGCCCGAGGCGAGGTGGGTGAGGACCGACTGAATATGCCCCTGGGCCGATTGGTAGCGCTCGAAATAGCGCTTCATCGAATTGCCGAAGGGAATGATGCCAAGGAACTTGCGGCCGGGGGAAAGCTTGCCAGCCTTGCCTGGATCGAGCTCCTCGACCGTGCGGCGCAGTGCAGTGAGATTGGCGCCTACGCCCGAATCCTTGTCCATCGCCCGGATTGGCCGATCGAGGAAACGGTTCGACATGGCCGAAGCGACGGCGATCTCCTTGCGGCCCATATTGGTAATCTGATCCACCTTCTGGCCGAACTCGGGCGAGTTGGCATCCGACGCGACCAGATCGGCGACGAAGGCATCGACCCGCGCGGCGAGCTTGCTCTTGTCGTCCGCTGATACGGGCACCAGCCCGGCAGCCTGCTCGGGCGCGACCACCGGCACCGGATCGGGCGGGGTCAGCGTGATGGTCGGGGCGGCAGTATCGGTCGGCTTGGTGGCCATGGGCGTGTCTTTCCAGCTCAGCTCGTCTCTATCCGGCAAGATGGGATCGCCCTGCCGGTCATGCAAGCTGTATTATAGGATTAAGACACGGCTGTACAAGGCACGGCTGGGCAAGGCGCAGCGAATTGCCGCTCGTCAGGCCCCGATCAGCCGCCGCAGCAGCCGGCGCTTCTTAGGTGGATCGCGCCCGGTGACTTTGAACAAATAGTCGGCCAGCACCGCGGCCTGCTCATGCGTCATCATGAAATAATGCGAGTCGACCTCGCCCTCATCCTTGAGCCGCGATGAGCGAATGCTCTGCAGCCGCAGATTCATGCGGCCTTTGAACTCGTTGTGAGTCCATCCGACCAGAACGCCCATGCTTTCATTTGGCATGAGACTGCCACTCCCTTTATTCGGTCAAAGCCGATTTCGGACCCTGCATTCTGATTGCCGCAGATTTGCGCGCGTGCCAATCGAACCTGCTGAGCGGTGCGGAGCCGCGGAGCCGATTGTCCCATTGCCGGACAGTGTGGGGTGGATCGCAAGGCGATCGCATCTGAACCAACACCATCATCCATCGTCACCCTGAACTTGTATCAGGGCCCATCGTGCCGCAAGCTCGGAGCCAGCCGGGAACGAGCCAAGCCCCTCAGCTTGCTTGAAAATGCACACTCCGGGTGAGCGGAGAAATGGGCCCTGATACAAGTTCAGGGTGACGAAAAAGGGGGAGGTGTCGTATAGCGCAGCTTGGAAAGGCTATCCTGCTGTGCGCCCTCAGGCCGCCAGCTTGAACGGCTCGATCTCGCCCGAGAGATATTGCTTCTTGGCCTTGGCGCGGCTGAGCTTGCCCGAGCTGGTGCGCGGCAGGGTGCGCGGCGGCACGAGTTCGATCACGCAGTTCATCCCGGTGATCGAACGGACCTTGTCGCGGATCGTGTCGTGCAGCTTGCGGCGCTCCTCGGGATCGGAGACGCGGCAGTGGACCAGCACGGCCGGCACCTCCTCGCCGCTCTCGGTTTCGACCGAGAAGGCAGCGATATCGCCGTGATTGAAGCCGGGTAGCTGTTCCACCGCCCATTCGATGTCCTGCGGCCAGTGGTTCTTGCCGTTGATGATGATCATGTCCTTGGCCCGGCCGACGATGAACAGATAGCCATCGACCATGTAGCCCATGTCGCCGGTATCGAGCCAGGCCCCCTTTCCATCTTCACTTGGGACCATACATTCCGCGGTCGCCTCGGGATCGCGGAAGTAGGAATGCATCACGCTCTTGCCGCGGCACCAGACCTTGCCGATGTGATGATCGGTCAGGCTGTCGCCGTGCTCGCCCCGGATCACGATTTCCATCCCGCGCACCGCCTTGCCGCAATTGACGATGGCGCGGTAGCGGGCGGGCCGGTTCAGGTCGCGCTTGGCGCCCGAGAGCCGTTCTTCCTCGACCAGCTCGACCCGGATGCCTTCGCCCGGCGGCATCAGCGTGACCGCTAGCGTCGCTTCGGCGAGGCCATAGGACGGCAGGAAGGCGCTGGCCTTGAACCCGGCATCGGCAAAGGCGTTGACGAAGCCCTGCATCACATCGGGGCGGATCATGTCGGCGCCGTTGCCGGCCAGCCGCCAGCGCGACAGGTCGAAGCGTTCGGCGACATTGCTCTGGCTCGAGATGCGGCGGGCACAGATGTCGTAGCCAAAGGTCGGCGAATAGGAGAGCGAGGTGCCCTTGTTGCGGCTGATCAGATCGAGCCAGGCGAGCGGGCGGCGGGCGAAATCCTCGGTCTTGAGGTAATCGCACGACATCTGGTTGGCGATCAACGAGAGGAAACAGCCGACCAGCCCCATGTCGTGATACCACGGCAGCCATGAGATCGCGCGGTCGCCGTCGGTCATCTTCATGCCGTGGCTGTGCCCGGCAAGGTTATCCAGCAGGGCTTCATGCGTGACAGCGACGCCGTGGGGAAAGCGGGTCGAGCCGCTGGAATACTGCAGGTAGCAGATGTCGTCCGGGCGGCATTCGGGCAGTTCGCAATCGGGGGCGGGCTGCGTTGCGAAACTCTCCCAGTCGATTCCCTCGCAGCCCTGCCGTTCGGCGGCGGCAGCGGTCATCTCAGCGATCTCGGCCGGATAAAGCAGCATTTTTGGATCGGAACTCGCTAGTTGCACCGCAAGTTGGTCGATGTAATTCTCCTTGCCCCCGAAGCTGGTCGGCAGCGGCAGCGGGACCGGCCAGGCCCCGGCATAGACCGCGCCGCAGAACAATGCCGCGAAATCAGGACCGGTCTCGGCGACCAGGGCAATCCGGTCGTCCTTCCGAATTCCATGCGCGATTAGTCGCCGCGCCATCGTCAGCGCATCCTGGCGCAGCTCGGAATAAGGATAGACCCGTGTCAGATTGCCGCGGGCATCGTGGAAATTGAGGCCGCGGAGGCCCCGTGCGGCATAGTCCAGCGCTTCGCCAAAGGTGCCGAAATCGGCCAGGCGGCGCGGAAGATCATCATCATTGGGCGTAGGCACCAAAATGGCGGCTACTGCCTCGATCGACGCGGCGTCAGTCATTTTGCGAAAACCCGTTTCTGTTTGTCGGACCCGGTTCGCCACACCCCTTGGCGGCGCGCAATGAACAGAGCCGTGCCGGTGCCACCCCCCCCCGTGCATGTTCGGCAGGCATGTCCGGCAATTCCCTCTCGCTTCGGAGTGTGGCACGAATAAGGCCATGGTAACCAAAGCCCACAGGCCTGATCGACGCCCGCGCCCGCCTCGGCCGCTCGATGCCGCGCGGCTGGAAGAGCTGGCGCTGTCTTACGTCGCGCGTTTCGCGACCAGCGAGGGGAAGCTTGCGGACTATCTCAAGCGCAAGCTGCGGGAACGCGGCTGGGAGGGTGAGGAAGCACCGCCAGTGGCTGCGGTGGTCGCGCGAATGGCAAGTGCCGGCTATGTCGACAACGAAGCCTTCGCCCGCTCGCGCGCATCCGGCCTGCTGCGCCGGGGCTATGGCGAGCGGCGGATTGCCCAGGCGCTGGGCGCGGCGGGGATCGACGCCGAGCTGCGCAGCCGCACCGCCCCGGATGAGGCCGAAGCGCGCCGGGCGGCGCTGGCCATGGCATCCCGGCGCGGCTTCGGACCGTTCGGCCTCACCCCGCTGGACCGCGCGCGGCGCGAGAAGCAGATCGCCGCCATGCTGCGGGCCGGCCACCGGCTGGACAGCGCGCGCGAATTGGTCAATGCGGCGAGCGTTGCTGCGGCTGAGGAATGGGCGGCAGCCGAGGACTGGGCCGCCGGTGACGGGAGCGAATGATGCGTTTGAAACGGATGGTGCTGGGGTTGGGCCTGCTGCTCGCGGCCTGCTCCCCGCATTCCGCCGATGGCGCGGCCAGCACGGCCAGCGCCAGTCCCAGCACGCACCCGGTGTCGGGCTTGCCCATTGTCCCGCTTACCGTCACGCATGCCGGTAAGGCGATCGTCTTTCGCGTGGAGGTCGCCGCCACCAGCCAGAGCCAGGCCCATGGCCTAATGTTCCGCACCGAAATGGGGCCTGACGAGGGTATGGTCTTCCCGATGACGCCGCCGCGCGACGCCAGCTTCTGGATGAAGAACACGGTCATCCCGCTCGATATCATCTTCATCGGCATAGATGGCCGGATCAGCAATATCGCCGCCAATGCCCAGCCTTATTCGCAGGAACAGATCCTTTCCAGCGGTCAGGTCAAGGGCGTGCTGGAGCTCAACGGCGGCCGCGCCGAGCAGCTGGGCATCGTGGCGGGCGACAAGGTGGCCTGGTAACAACCAGCACACTCGTTTGCGGTTGCCACGCGGGTGGGTTCACCCTTCGAACTATCCGTGCGCGTTTCGCTAGATGAAACCGATGCTGAACGGCATTCGTTGCGACATCCTCGAAATAATTATAGGAAATTAGAAAATACCCCGTCGGGCCGATCAGGCCGCGGCTTGAAGGGGAGAGCGCCTGATGGATGTCCGGATTCTCGACACCACGTTTCGCGACGGGGCGCAGAGCCTGTGGGCCATGGCGATCCGCCACGGCATGATGGAGCAGGTCGCGGCCGACATGGACAATGCCGGCTTCCAATATATCGAGGTGCCGGCCAACCCGATCCATTTCAAGAAATACATCCGCGACATGAAGGAGAACCCCTTCGACGTGATGCGGATGCTGGCCCGCCTGATGCCGCGCACGCCCAAGTCGGCGATGGCCGGCGGGCTCAACCTTAACCCCTTCGGTGTGCCGACGCCCCCGGTGCTGGGCGTCCTCTATCAGAAGGCGCTGTTCGATATCGGCGTGCTCAACCGGGCGCAGGTCACCTGCAACACCGCCGACCAGATGAGGCTGCAGTTGCCTTCGGTGCTGCCGGTGCTGAAGGGAATCGGCTTCGAGATCGCCATGGCGGTGTCCTATTCGGTCTCGCCGCGCCACACCGACGCGCTCTATGCCGAGCAGACCCGCAAGGCGGCGTCGTTCAAGCCGAACTCGATCTACCTGAAGGACCAGGGCGGGCTGCTCACGGTCGACCGGCTGCGCGAGCTGATGCCGATCATCCAGAAGGAAGCGGGCGACATCCCGGTCGAGCTGCATTCGCATTGCACCACCGGCTTTGCCCCGCTGGTCTATGCCGAGGCGCTGAAGCTGGGCGTGAAGACGCTCCATTGCGGTATCCCGCCGCTGGCCGATGGGCCGGCGCAGCCATCGGTGCTCGAGACGATCCGCAACGCCCGGTTGATGGGCCACACGGTCGATCTCGATGACAAGCTGATCCAGCGGGTGTCTGACAAGCTCTATGCCATCGCCCGGCAGGACAATATGCCGATCGGCCAGCCGATGCCCTATGACTACGCGCAGTACATTCACCAGATCCCCGGCGGCGTGATCTCCAACCTCAAGTTCCAGCTGTCCGAGATCGGCCTGTCGCACCGGCTGGACGAGGTGATCGAGGAATGCATCCTGATCCGCGAGGAGCTGGGCTATCCGGTCATGATCACGCCGTTCTCGCAGTTTGTCGGCACCCAGGCAGCGATCAATGTCGCCACGGGGGAACGCTACAAGGTGGTGATCGACGAGCTGATCCGCTTCGCCATGGGCACCTTCGGCGAGGATTCGGGCTTCACCTGGATGAACCAGGACCTCAAGGACCGCTGGCTCGACCTGCCGCGCGCCAAGGAACTGGCTGGACTTGGTCAGCGCAAGATCGAGGACATTTCGCTCGAGGACTGCCGCCAGAAGTTCGGCGCGCCGGGGATCAGCGATGAAGACCTGATGATGCGCGCGACCATGGGTGGGACCGCCGAGCTTGAGGCGATGGTCGCGACCGGTCCGCCACGGAGCTACTCCAGCACTATGCCGCTGGTCGCGCTGCTCGACGAGCTGAAGAAGCACAGCGGCGTCCGTTACATCCAGGTCCAGCGCGGGTCGGATTCGATCACGCTGCAGAACCGCGCCGGCAGCACCGCAGCTGCTGCTGTCCAGTAATCGCGCCGGAGAGGAATACGATATGAGCGATGCATTGAGCGCCCTTAAGGAAGAGGACGTTGCCCAGCTGGCGCGGCTGATCGAAAGCCTTGAGCGGTCGACCTTCGACTTCCTTGAGCTCCAGGTCGGCGACATGAAGGTGACCATCGGCAAGGGCGCTGCGCCCGTGGCGGCCGCCGCTCCCGCTCCGCCACCAGCAGCAGCCCCGGCACCGGTGGCCGCACCGGCTCCCGCAGCACTCGCTCCCGCACCGGCGGCAAAGGCCGCTGTCACTCCTGTAGACGGCACGATCGAGATCAAGGCGCAGATCATGGGCATGTTCTACGCCCAGCCCGACCCCGGCTCCCCGTCCTTCGTGTCGGTCGGCAGCGAGGTCGGCGCCGACACCACCGTCTGCCTGATCGAGGTGATGAAGACCTTCAACGCCATGCCCGCCGGAGTGCAGGGGGTGATCACCGAGGTCTGCGTCGAGAACGCGCAGATGGTCGAATACGGGCAGGTCCTGTTCCGCGTCCGTCCGGCCTGACGGGGCCGGAATCATGCCGATCAAACGCGTCCTGATCGCCAATCGCGGCGAGATCGCGGTTCGTATCATCCGCGCCTGCCAGATGCTCGGGATCGAGACCGTGCTGGCGTGCTCCGAAGCCGACCGCGAGGCGTTGCCGGCCCAGCTGGCCGACCGCGCCGTCTGCATCGGCCCGCCGCAATCGGCTGCCAGCTACCTCAACTTCCGCGCCATCATCACCGCGGCGCAGGCGGCCGGCTGCGATGCAGTGCATCCCGGCTACGGCTTCCTCTCCGAATCTCCGGACCTCGCCGATGCCTGCGCGCAGGAGGGGCTGATCTTCGTCGGCCCGACTGCCGAGCATATGCGCCGGATGGGCAACAAGATCGCCGCACGGCGGCTGGCGCAGGAGGCCGGGGTGCCCTGTCTGCCCGGCTCCGAGAAGATCGCCTCGGCGGCGGATGCGGCCGCAGTGGCGGAACGGATCGGTTATCCGGTGATGATGAAGGCTGCTGCTGGCGGCGGTGGTCGCGGGATGAAGGTCGTCCACGATTCCGCCGACCTGCCCGCAGTCTTCGCCGCAGCCTCGGCCGAAGCAGGATCGGCCTTCGGGGACCCGACGCTTTACCTCGAACGCTTCATCGCCAATGCCCGCCATATCGAGGTGCAGGTGCTGGGCGACAAGCACGGCAACATCGTCCACCTCGGCGAACGCGACTGCTCGTTGCAGCGGCGCCACCAGAAGATCGTCGAGGAAGCGCCGGCTCCGGACATCACGGAGGCACTGCGCGAGGAAATCTGCACCGCCGCGATCGGCCTGGCCCGCAACATCGGCTATGAGAACGCCGGAACCTGCGAGTTCATTTACGACGAGGACGCCAAGACCTTCTACTTCCTCGAGATGAACACCCGCATCCAGGTCGAGCATCCGGTCAGCGAGTCGATCACCGGGATCGATCTCGTCCAGGAACAGTTCCGCATTGCTGCGGGCGAGCCGCTGCGCTTCACCCAGTCGGACATCCAGTTCCGCGGCCATGCCATCGAATGCCGGATCAACGCCGAACTGCCGGCGCAGGGCTTCCGCCCCAACGCGGGGCGGATCGATGCATGGAACCCGCCGGTCGGCCCGAACA
>CANJSX010000012.1 GCA_947477055.1 Sphingomonadaceae bacterium
ACCCCGACCCGCTCGGCCCAGACCGCGAGCTGCCCGATCGCGGCAGCGCGGAAAGTGTCGCCGGCGGCAAGCATCACCGAATAGTCCTGCTCCTGAAACAGGTGGGCGAGCTTGGCGATGGTGGTGGTCTTGCCCGAACCGTTGACGCCGATCACCAGCACCACCTGCGGGCGCGGGAAGGCGACGATCTCGAGCGGCCGGGCCACCGGGCGCAGGATCGCGGCCACTTCCTCGGCCACCGCGAGGCGGATCGCGTTATCGTCAAGCCCGCGCTCGAAGCGTTCTTCGGCCAGTTTCTCGCGAATGCGAGCGGCGGCGCGCGGGCCAAGGTCGGAGAGGATCAGCGCGTCCTCAAGCTCGTCGAGCTGCGCATCGTCAAGCTTGGCCTTGGTGACGATGCCAGAGAGGTTCCCGGTCAGCTTTTCGGAGGTTTTGCGGAAGCCCCCGAACAGGCGCTCGGTCCAGCTTGCCCCGCTCATGCCAGCAGGCCTTCGACGATGCGGGTGGGGGTCACGGTCAGGATCGTTCCGGCAATGGTTCCGGGCGGCAGCTGCACCCGGGCGAAGTTGGGCGCATGGCCGGTTCCGTCACGTTCGGCAAGCACCGAAAGCGGCGTGCCGAGCACCGAAGTGAGCCAGAGGTTGCGTTCACCGGCCACAGCGGCGCGCAGTTCGGCAGCACGCGCGCGGATCACTGGCGGCGGCACCTGCGGCATCCGCGCGGCAGGCGTGCCGGGGCGGGGCGAATAGGGGAAGATGTGGCCATGGACGACGCCAAGCTCGCGGATCGCGGCGAGCGAATTGGCGTGCATGGCCGCATCCTCGGTCGGGAAACCGGCGATGATGTCCGCGCCGACCGACAGTTCCGGGCGCCGCGCCCGCAGGCCGCCGACCAGCGCGAGGGCATCGGCGCGCGAATGGCGGCGCTTCATGCGCTTGAGGATCAGGTCGTCGCCGGATTGCAGCGAGAGGTGGACATGCGGCATCACCCGCGGCTCGCCGGCGATCAGTTCCAGCAGCAGCGGGTCGATTTCGACCCCGTCAAGCGAGGATAGGCGGAGCCGCTCCAGCGCCGGGAAGGTGACAAGGATCGCGGCCACCAGCACGCCCAGCCCGGGCGCGTCAGGCAGATCATGCCCCCAGCTGGTCAGGTCGACCCCGGTCAGCACCACTTCGCGTGCTCCGGCGGTGAGGTGGCGTTCAACCTCGCGCAGCACGCTGGCCACGTCATGCGTGCGGCTCGGCCCGCGGCCCTGCGGGATCACGCAGAAGGTGCAGGCGTGGTCGCAGCCGTTCTGCACGGCGATGAAGGCCCGCGTGTGCCGGGAAGGAACCGGCATGGGGGCAGGGGCGACGTTCCAGGCGCGGGGATCGAGCTTGGCGGTGTTGGCGATCAGCCCGTCGACCTCCTCCATCGCCCCCAGCGCCGCGCGGTCCACTTCGGCGGCGCAGCCGGTCACAAGCAGCCGCGCATCCGGCCGGGCCCGGCGGGCGCGGCGGATCGCCTGCCGGGTCTGGCGCACCGCCTCGCCAGTCACCGCGCAGCTGTTGATGACGATAAGGTTGTCTTCGCCCGCCAGCAGCGCGCGCAGGCCTTCGCTTTCGGACAGGTTCAGCCGGCATCCCAGCGACACGACCTCAAGGCTCACGCTGAAATTCCGTAGTCGGCTGGATCGAAGCTGCCCCGGAAACTCTCGGTGGCGGGGCCGGTCATCACGATCTCGCCATCCTCGCGCCACTCGATCGCGAGCGGTCCGCCGGGCAGGGTGACCTTGACTGTGCGGTTAACCAGCCCGCGCCGCATTGCGCCAATGGCAGTGGCGCAGGCGCCGGTGCCGCAGGCCCGGGTCAGCCCGGCGACGCGCTCCCACACCCGCAGGCGGATCGCATCGCGCGCGACAATGGTGGCGACGTTGACGTTGATGCGTTCGGGGAACAGCGGGTCGTGCTCGATCTCCGGCCCAAGCCGGTCAAGCTCCACCCCATCGCAATCGGGCACGAAGAAGATCACGTGCGGATTGCCGACGTTGACGGCAATGGGGCTTTCCAGCGTCTCCCAGGCCACCGGCATGGCGTGGGTATCCATGGCATAGGCGAGGGGGATATCGTTCCATTCAAAGCGGGGCTTGCCCATTTCGACTGCGATACCGGCGTCGGCTGGCAAAGCGCTGACGATCCCGCCCAGCGTCTCGATCCGGGCCGGGCGCCCATGCAGCAGGCCGACCGCACGGGTGGCGTTGCCGCAGGCCTCGACCTCGCTGCCATCGGCATTGAAGATGCGCATACGGAAATCGGCGGCATCGGCAGGTTCGAGCAGGATCAGTTGGTCGCAGCCGATCCCGGTGTGGCGATCAGCCAGCGCGGAGGCCAGCGCAGAGGTTATCGGCGGCACCGCCTCTACGCGCGCATCGAGCACGACGAAGTCGTTGCCGAGGCCATGCATCTTGATGAAGGGAACGCGCATACCGCGCGATCTAAGCCTCGCGGGGCGTTTCGTCCACCCTCAGGCGGAGCGCTTGCGGCTTCCACGCGTGGCGGAGGTCTTCGCAGCGGCCTTCTTTTTCACCGGCTTGGCGAGTGGCGCCTCGGGTTCGCGGATCAGGTTCATGCCCGCCAGCTTGCGCTGGGTGTCCGCGGCCGTTTCGGGATGGCCATAGTGGTAGCCCTGGCCCTTGAACGAACCGTACCGGCGGATCTCGTCGAGCACCTCGGGGGTCTCGATGCCTTCGGCCGTGATCGGCAGGCCAAGGCCTTCGCCGAGCGAGGTGATCGCCTGGACGATCGTCGCACTTTCCTTGTTGTCGGGCAGGTCGGTAACGAAGCTGCGGTCGATCTTGATCCGGTCGAACGGTAAGGTCCGCAATTGCGCCAGCGAGGAATAGCCGGTGCCGAAATCATCGAGGCTGACCTGGATGCCCTGGTTCTTGAGGCTGACGATCAGGGTGCGGACCACGCCGATATTCTCGTGCAGGCAGCTTTCGGTGATCTCGATCTCGAGCCGGTTGGGCGGGAAGTTCGCCTCGACCAGGATCTTCAGAAGCTTCTGCGCAAACCACGGATCGCGCAGCTGGACCGGCGAGATATTGACGGACAGCGTTAGCTTCGAATCCCATTCGCGCGCGTCGATCAGCGCCTGGCTGATCAGGCATTCTGACAGCGCACCGATCACGCCGATATCCTCGGCGATGGGAATGAACACTTCCGGGCTTACCACGCCGAGCGTGGGCGAATTCCAGCGCGCCAGCATCTCGAAGCCGACCAGTTCGCCCGATTCGATATCGATCTGTTGCTCGTAATGGGGCACGAACTCGCCATGCGGGATGCCTGAGCGGATGCCGGCGACCAGTTCCGAGCGCACCTTGAGTTCGGCTTCCATCGAGGCTTCGAACCAGAAGTAGCGGTTCCGGCCCTGCTTCTTGGCCTGGTACATGGCAATGTCCGCCATATGCAGCAGGGTCTGCGCATCGAGCGCCTCGCCGATAGCCAGACTCCGCAAATCGCTGCGCGCGACGCCAAGCGAGACGGTGACGGTGATGCTGACGCCGTTGACTTCGATCGGCTGCGCCACGGCCTCAATCATCGCCTCTGCGATCTGGTCGATCCGCTCAAGCTGACGCGTATCGAACGGGATCGCGCAGGCAAATTCGTCGCCGCCGATACGCGCGGCAAGCGCGCCATCGGGCAGGATCGCACGGATCCGGCGGGCGCATTCCTGCAGGATGAGATCGCCGGCGTTGTGGCCGTTGAAATCGTTGATCTGCTTGAAGTTGTCGAGATCGACCATCATCATGGCGACCGACTGGCCATTGCCGCTGGCGGTCGAGAGCAGGCGATCGGTGGCCTTGCCGATGCTGCGCCGGTTGAGGCAGCCGGTCAGCGGATCGATCTCGGACAAGTAGCGGGCCTGCGCTTCAGCCTCGCGGCGCTCGATCACTTCTGCGGTCAGGGCCTTGTGTCGGCGCCAGCCGAAGATGATCAGCGCGACGTTGAGCAGCATGGCATTTGTCAGCAGCACGTCGGGGCGCGGGCCGTTGCCGCTCCAGAACTGGATTACCCAGGTCATGACCGAGCCGCCGGTGCCGACGAACAGCACGATCGCGGCGATTGCTACCCCGAGTGTAAGCAAGTCACGCTGCACGCCACTGTCCAGCGCCGCTTGCCGTTCAAATTCTGGCAGGCCTTCCATCGCTACGTGTTCGCCCCATGGTTCCCAAGAGCGTCAGTTATCGGCGATGGGGGTGAAGTTTGGGTTAATTCCCCGTTTGTCTTGAGGTTAGGGCCAGCGCGGTGTCAGCTGTTGCCGGGCTGGGTGAAGCGCTTCAAGTGGAATCCGATCATCGCGATCGCCGCCAGCAGCATCGGGCCGGCACAGACCAGTGCGATCTGCCCCGGGGTCCATTTGGCGTAGAGAATCGCGCCGCCCACGCCCGGGCCGATCATCGAGGTGATGCGGCCGATCCCGCCAGCCCAGCCGATCCCGGTGGCGCGGATCGAAGTGGGATAGCTTGAGGCGACCAGCGCGTTGAGCCCGGCCTGCGAGCCGATCACCAGCAGCCCGAAGCTGAGGCCGAGGAACCAGCCGATCTGTGGCATTACCGTGATCTGCGAGAGGCCCATCATGCAGGCGAAACCCAACAGGCAGGTGAGGAACAGCGAGAAGGGCATGCCGAGGCGCTTCATCAGCAGGGTGAGCAACACAGGCCCGGCCATGGCCCCGAACGCCGAGACCGCCGACATGCGCGCGCCGGTGCTGGTCGGCAGTCCGCCGATTACATGCAGGTAAGTCGGCAGCCAGGCGGTCAGCGTGGCGGTTACGTAAAGTGCCGCGCCCATCGCCAGCCACAGCAGCAGCGTCATCGGCGCGCGCCCCTGGCGGAACAGTCCCGCCACGGTGGATCCCACGACCTGGGCTTCAGTTGTGACGAATCGCACCCCTTCCGGCACCGCGAGGGTGGGGTCGACGCGTGTCAGCGTTTGGCCGACCCTGCTGTCGGCATCATCGCGAGCCACGAGGAAGCGGCAGGATTCGGGCAAAACGCGCATGAGCAGCGGAATGAAGGCCAGCAGTAATAGGCCACCCGCCCAGAAGGCCGATTCCCAGCCCTTCCAGGCAACGAAAGTGGGGCCAACCAGGCCAGCGGCCGATGCACCGAGGCCGTGGGCGATGAAGATCCAGGTCATCAGTCGCCCACGCTTCACGCCGGGGAGGAACTCGGAGGTCAGCGCGACGATGTTGGGCCAGGTCGCACCCATCGCGAGGAAAGTGAGGAACCGCACCGCGGCAAATCCGGTCAGCGTGGTCGGCCAGGTCGAAGCCAGCGTGAGCAGGGCAAAGACCGTCGCGCCGGTCAGGATGATCCGGCGGCGGCCGATCCGGTCCGCCAGCACCGAAAAGGTGTAGAAGCCCAGCGCCATACCGGCCGACTGGGCGGTGAAGATGAAGCCCATCTTGGGGATCGGGATGTCCAGCCCGCGCGCGATCACCGGCGCGAGGTTGGAGACGATGTAGGCATCGTAGCCTTCAAGGAACATCAGCAAGCCGCAGGCGAGGTAAAGCTGCCAGCGAAATGCGCCCATCTCCGGGCGGTCGAGCACGGCGTCGATCGACTGGACAGGTCGGTCCATGCAGCATTCTCCCAATGCGGCGTCTTCGCGCCGGCAAAATAATTATATGCAACTTGAATTGACGCAGGCATGATCAAGACGAGGGTAGCCGTCAAGCGGTAATGCCGGTGTTGGATTTGGGAGAAGATATGACAGTGGCAAGCAGCGGCGAAGTGGAGCGCCTGCGCGACATGATCAGTGCCGGGTGGCGCACGGTGCTGATCCATCACGGGGTGATGACCGGGCTGTTCGATGCGCTGTCGGACGAGCCACAGGAGGCCTCGGTGATCGCCGGGAAACTCGGCTTCGACGCCGACACGGTGCTGCGGGTGTTGCGCGCCTACGCCAGCATTTCGCTGGTCTGCCACGACCCGCCCAGCGCCTTCGCGATCACGCCGATGGGGGCGCTGCTGCAATCCGCCAATCCCGCCAACCAGCGCGGCCATGCCGTCCACTGGGGCGGGCGGACACTCGATTCGATCCGCACCATTGACCACACCCTGCGCACCGGAGAACCGGGCCGGGGCAACGGCAATTTCGCCGCGCTCAACGCCGATACGGTGAACGGCCAGGCCTTCAACCGCGCCATGGCCGACCAGTCCCGCCCGGTCGCGCGCGCGCTGGCCGGGGTGCATGATTTCAGCAGCTATACCTGCGTGATGGACGTCGGCGGCGGCTATGGCGGCTCGCTCTCGGAAGTGCTGCTGGCCAATCCGGGCCTCTCCGGCGCGATCTACGATTTGCCGGCGCTGGAAGGCGGGGCCATGGCCTATCTCGCCGGGGCCGGCGTGGCCGACCGGATGCGCTACATCGGCGGCAGCTTCTTCGAAAACGTCGCGCCGGCGGCCGACTGCATCCTGCTCAAATTCATCCTGCACGATTGGTCCGACCCGGAATGCACGACGATCATGGCCAATTGCCGCGCCGCGCTGCAGCCCGGCAACCGGCTGTTGCTGATCGAGCGGATCATGCCCGGGCAGGTCACCCCGGCGCATGAGGACGTGGTCCGCGCCGACATGGTGATGATGCCGATCAACGGCCGCGAACGGACGCTGGAGGAGTTTGCCTCGATGGCCTCAGTCGCGGGCTTCCGCATGGGTGAGGTTGCGCCGCTGGCCGACGGGTGCTCGGTGATGGTGCTGGAGGCGAGATGAGTGCATTGTTGCTGGTATCGTCAATCGCGCGTTGCGAGCCTGTCGGGCGATAATTAGAACTGTGTTATCAAAACTGTGCAGAACTCTGGAATTCCAAATCGACTAAAAGGGCCAAGTCGTGGCTTCAGCTCAATCGCCTAAACTGACGCCTGATCTACTGTGCGCTTCTGCCGATGCTGCACTTAGTAACGGTGAGGAACTGATCGCTGAAGCGTCGCTGTTGTTAGAGCACGGTCACATGGCGCGCGCGTACTTCTTAGCCGTCTCCTCAATTGAGGAGGCCGGGAAGGCCATACTCGCCTTTGACGCCCAACTCCGCAATTTGGCCGATCCAGCGGTTTGCACCCGGTTGAAGGTGTGGCTGGAAAGTCACCCGCAGAAGATCAGCTATGCGCTCGGCATCTGGGCGCTGAACGATGCGGACCCAAGGGCTGCGCTAAAGAAGGCCCTGGACCTAATTCTTCATCTCACGCATGGGTGTGAGCTTTCGATGTACAGCGATCTTCGGACAGACCCCGACAGAGCACAGACACCACGCGAGGTCGTTCGTGACGTCGCGGCGCGCGACTGCGTCATGCTCGCTGAGGCCTGCTTTGTGAAGGGCCGCCGACACATCAGCGAGAAGACACCATCTGACGTAACATCAGCTCAGGACCGGTTGTTCACGATGAAGTCGAAGTATTTCCAAGAGATGCTGAACACGGAAGACTTCTGGTGGTACTACGTTGAGCGGGCGGAAGCAGGTCAACCGGACATAGCGGAGGCGGTGATTGGGTACGAACAAAACCACATGAAAACAGGCGTACCTTTCCGCTCAGAGTGAGCAACTGTTTCAAGTTATCTGGTTCGTCATAACCACAGCGCCCGCGTCACGCAAAGTCGAGAGACGTTGCGTGACGTGACTTCGTTCGACACGAAAGGGATTCAGGAAGCCTTGCACAGCCCACTACCAGGGCACAACACCCCTGCTATCAAAGAACCCCCCGCTCGGCCCATCCGGCCCAAGCAGCGCCAGTTCCACCACCACTGCGGCGCCGGCGCTGGCGGGCTGGCCCTTGCCGGCGGAGAGGTCGGTGGCGCAGAGGCCGGGGTTGGCGGCGTTGACCTTGGTCCCGCTCGGCCGCAGCTCGTTGGCATACATGATCGTTGCCGAGTTCACTGCGGCCTTGGAGGAAATGTAGCCGAGGTGACGGATGCTCGCGAAGGGCGAATCCGGGGAGGCGGTGAGGGCGAAGGAGGCGAGGCCGGTTGACATGTTGACGATCCGCCCGGCGTCGGACTTGTGCAGCATGGGCAGCATGGCGTTGGTCACCGCGACGGTGCCGATCACGTTGGTTTCGTACATCTGCCGCAGCAGGCCAAGATCCGCCTCGCTCGGCTCGCGGCCCTTTTCGAGCGAGACTGCGGCGTTGTTGACGAGGATGTCGAGTCGCCCGAACTTCTCGCCGATCCGTGTGGCCGCCGCCGCGACCGAAGCTTCGTTGGTGATCTCGATCTGAACCGCCTCGGCCATGCCGCCTTCCGCCACGATCGCATCGGCTGCCCTTGTACCCGCCGCCAGATCGCGCGCGCCGATCAGCACGGTCGCCCCCTTGGCGGCCAGCGCCCGGGCGGTTTCGAAGCCGATGCCCTTGTTGGCGCCGGTTATCAGCGCGATTCGGCCAGTGGCCTCGAGTGGCTGCATGGCGAGTTTCCTCAGACGTCGAACGGCTTGGCGCGCGGATAGGCGTCGTGATAGCGCAGGAATTCGCCCATGTGGCGGTCGGCGCGGATCAGCGCGCTCTTGCGATAGCCGCGAAAGCGCATGGCGTAGAGGATCGGTTCGTCCTCGCTGTAGAGCTTGTGGATATAGGCGATCCGCTTTTTGAACTCCTCTTCGGTGCCCTCCGGCCCCAGTTCCTCGGCCTGCGACTTGCGCATCGCGACGAGGAAGAAGCTGTCCGACCAGCCCGCCGCGACCTGCAAGCCGCCAGCCATGAAGAAACGCTCCGTACCGTCGGAAAACTGCATATGCGCGGTCAGCCAGGTGCAGCCGTGGAGCCTTGTATCGGCGATCCGGTTGGGCGATTCCTGGCGCACGGTCAGCAGATAGTCGGTGAACTCGACCTTGGTCGGGTAGGGGTCGGGAACGCCGTGGACTGTCTTGAGGTGCAGAAAGTCGACGATGTTGGACGAACCGATCCAGCCTTCGATCGGCCGCTTGCCGCGCCGTGCCGCGCGGTAGATCAGGTCTTCCTCGGCGATGTTGGGCATTTCCGGCAGGTCGTAGAGCGGCTCGGCGCCGTTGAAGACCCAGACGAAGCCCCAGCGCTCGGCGGCGGGATAGTTATAGATGCGCGCGACGCCGGGGATGGTGGTCTCTTCCGGGATCTCGACGCACTGGCCGGTCTCGGCGAATTTCCAGTGGTGATAGGGGCAGCGCACCGCCCCGTCCTTGAGCTCGCCGCCGCAGGACAGGTCGGCGCCCATATGCGGGCAATAGGCGCTTTGCACCACCGGCTTGCCCTCGGGGTTGCGATAGACGATCACGCGAGTGCCGAGGTAGTCCTGCCCGAAGATCTGGCCCTCGGTCAGTTCCTCGACCAGCATGATCGGGCTCCAGCACTGCAGGAAGGTGCCATCATCGTCACGGCCATATTCACCACCGGCATAGGCGCGCGGCGGCATTTCGAAGGTGCTGGTATCGGCGCCGTCCATGGCGGTCTCTCCCCTAGAGTGATTTCAAGTGAAATGGAACATTTCACGGCTAGGAAATCACGATAAAACAATAACATAGAGGTTTGTATTTGATTCGATCAAATCCGAGACTCTTGTTTGTTGCCCTGTTCATACCACAGCCGGCGCAGGGGGGAAGTATTTTATAGGGGGCTATAAATTATGCCGCAAAGCCGTGCAAAAGAAGGTCGTAAATATATGATTTATAACGCTTTGATTCAGCCTCGATCGCGGCCTCGCCGGATGGGGCATCCTGGCGGACCAGGCGCGCGGCATGCTGGAACTGCTCGCACAGCCCCATGATCGCGACGAAGGTGAAATAGGGATCGATCGGCCGCAGCGTGCCCTCGCGCACCCCGGTGTCGATGATCTCGCGATAGATATCGAGCGTCTTGTCCATCCACAGGCTGATCAGCTCGCGCGCCATCGGATCGCTTTCGTCGCCGATGATCTCGACCATCAGCCGGTGGTAGTGCGGATTGGCGAAGAAGAAATCGACCATGGTGTCGATCCGAATCCGCAGCCGCTCAGGCGCGGGGCGGCCGCCGGTGTCGATCGCGGCGACGGTATCGCCGAGCAGCTTGGCCAGATCGCGCGCGACGTCGACCAGCAGGCGAGTGCGGTCGTTGAAGTAGTATTTGAACAGGGTGAGATGCACCCCGGCATGCCGCGCCGCCATCGAAAGCGAGAGCTTTTCCGGAGGGGTGGCGCGCAGCAGGTCGATCGTCCGCTCGATCAGGAAGACCTTGCCGATGCTGCGCTTGCCCGCCGGCCGGCCGATCGCGCGCGCTTTGCCCTTGCGCGCCAGACGGGCGGCTTCGGCGGGTGAGGGGCTGGCATCGGCCATGGTGTTGAGCAGTCTCCCGTTGCGTGGGCACGGCGCCGAGGCGCACCCGAGCGTCACCTAGCCCGCACCCGTCCCACACGCAAGAAATGCTGCGATACGAATGGTACAACGCGGCGGGAGCGCCAGACATAATTATACCAATATTGAATTCGACTCATCCGGCATCTAAGGTCCCGGTGACAACAAAAGGGGAGAGCGCATGGCTGACTATCGCGAGCGGTTGCGCCGGCCGCTCAACACCCCCGAGTTCCGTGGCGCCCGCCCGCGCAGCTATGAACGCACCGAGCGTGACGGCATCGTGATCGAGCGCGATGTCCGCGTACCCACGCGCTTCGGCTTCGACCTGTTCGTAGATCTGTTCTGCCCCGCCGATGCTGCAGGCCCGCTCCCGGTGCTGGTCGCCTGGACGCCCTACGGCAAGCACGATCCCGCCCCGCTGGCGACGCTGTTCCCCACCTCCGGGGTGCAGCCTGAATGGCAGAGCGACCTGACCATCTTCGAGGCCCCCGATCCGGCCTACTGGACCGCGCAGGGCTATGCCGTGATCGCCGCCGACACCCCAGGCACCTGGTTCGCCGAGACCGACGCGAGCTACTTTTCCCCGCGCGAGGCCGAGGCGCATTACGACCTGGTCGAATGGGCCGGGACGCAAGGCTGGAGCAACGGCAAGGTCGGCCTCTCGGGCGTGTCCTATCTCGCCTCGTCGCAGTGGAAGGTCGCCGCGCTGCGCCCGCCGCATCTGGCCGCGATCAACCCATGGGAAGGCTGGTCCGACACATTCAACGAGATCGTCCGCCATGGCGGCATCCCCGAGACGCATTTCTGGCCGCATATTCAGGTCCGCTGGGGGGTGTCAGACCGCAGGGTCGAGGACCTGTGGGCGATGACCCGCGAACATCCCTTCTTCGACGAATACTGGCAGTCCAAGGTGCCGGACTTCGCCGCGATCAACGTCCCTGCCTATGTCGTCGCCAGCTGGAGCGATCACGGCGTCCACACGCGGGGCACGCTGGAGGGCTACAAGCGCATCGCCTCGGAGCAGAAATGGCTCGAGGTCCACGGCGGCAAGAAGTGGGGCTATTACTACGAGCCGCCTTCGATCGCGCGGCAGACCGCCTTTTTCGATCATTTCCTCAAGGGTGAGGATACCGAGCTGGCCGAGTGGCCCAAGGTCCGCCTGCACGTGCGCGAGCGGGACGGGGTGGCAGTGCAGAAGCCGGCGCAGGAGTGGCCGGTGGAGGGCACGGATTATCGGAAGCTCTACCTAGACGCAGCCAGCGCCAGCCTGACCGCCACTGCCCCAGCGACCGGGTCAACCATCGGCTATGACCCGCTCGACGATCTTGCCGAGGCGAGTTTCGACCACCGCTTCGATGCCCCTTGCGAACTCGTCGGCAACATTGCCCTGACGCTGTTTGTCTCGACCGAGGCCGGCGATGACCTGGACCTGCATGTCGCGCTCGAAAAATACGATGCCAATGGCGCCCGCGTTCCCTTCATCCATTGGGGCACTTACGAGGACGGGCCAATGGCCTTCGGCTGGCTCCGTGTCTCGCGCCGCGAACTCGATTCCGAACGCTCGACCGAGGCTCAACCGGTGCTGACCAACCGCTCGGAATGGAAACTCACCCCGGGCGAGGTAGTCGAGGCCAGGATCGAGATTCTTCCTTCCGGCACCCGCTTCGAGGCCGGCGAAGTGCTGCGCCTGCGGATTAAGGGTCGCGACATCTGCAACTATCCGAAGCCGCTGCTCTACATGCGCCACGAGGACACAGTGAACCTTGGCCGGCACGTGATCCACACTGGGCCGGGGCGCGAATCCTGCCTGCTGGTGCCGGTGGTGGAATTGCCGCCGCTCTAGCCCTGCGCTGCAGCCACAGCCACATTGCCCTTGCCAGACTCGCTCAGGCGTTATAATTAGCAAGCTCATTATTGTCGCGAACTGACGGCAATTCGGGAGAGGCGATCATGCAGGTAAACAGGCTCCATCCGACGTTCGCTGCCGAGCTGATCGGCGCCGATGCAGCCCGGCCCGATGCCGCGCTGATCGCGACGGTCGAAGCGCTGATGAGTGAGCATGCCGTGCTGTGCATCCGCGACCAGGGCCATCTTGACGACGAACAGCATCTCGCCTTTGCCCGCAGCTTCGGACCGCTCGAACTGCCCGGCCCCCGGCGCGAGGGTGAGCAGCGCATCGCCTATGGTCTCTACAACGTTTCGAGCCTCGACGAGCAGGGTGAGATCATCGACACGCAGTCCGCGCAGGCCAAGTTTTCCAAGGGCAATGAACTGTTCCATGCCGACAGCTCGTTCAACGACATGCCAAGCAAGTGGTCGATGCTGCGCGCGGTGATCCTCCCGCCCGAACGCGGCGATACCCACTTCATCGACATGCGCGCCATGCAGCCGTTGGTCCGGACCAGCGCATCGGGCCGAAAGAGTCTGTTCGTCGGCTCGCATGCCTGGCGCGTGGCGGGGATGGATGAGGCGGAAGGGGCCGCGCTGCTCGCCGAACTGATGGCCTTTGCCACGCAGCCGCAGAACATCTTCGCGCATAAGTGGCGGCCTGGCGACATGCCGATCTGGGACAATCGCTGCACCATTCACCGCGGCACCGAATTCGACTATGCCCGCTACAAGCGCGACCTGCGCCGTGCGAATGTCAATGAATCCGGGGAGGAGCGCAGCATGATCCCGGATTCGGTCGGACCGGACTCCTTCAAGCTGGAACAGAAACCCTGATGCGCCTCACTCTCGGTCACGCCAACACCATCATCGCCGCCGCCCTGGCCGAAGGCGCGCGCCTAGCCCTCGCCCCGTTGGGGGTGGCAGTCACCGATGCCGGCGGGCACCTGATCGCCTTCCAGCGCCAGGACCGCAGCTCCACCGCCCGTCCGCAGATCGCCATGGCCAAAGCCTGCGGTGCGCTGGCGCTGGGCGTATCGAGCCGCCGCATCGGCGAAATGGCGGCCGAGCGCCCGGCTTTCGTCACCATGTTCGGCCAGATTGCTCCGCAGGGCGTGCTGCCGGCAGCGGGCGGCGTGATCGTGGTGGATGAGGATGGCTACGCCATCGGCGCGGTCGGGGTGACTGGCGATACCTCGGACAATGATGAGCTTTGTGCGCTGGCAGGAATCAAGGCGGCGGGGCTCGTCGTCAAGGGGTGTCTCGCTCACCCCGCCAACCGCACCCGGTTCAACCTCAGTGCGTTGGTGACGACGCTGACCGAGGACAGCGCCATAGCGGCTGCGGCAATCACGGGTGACAGCAGGATGCCGAACAGCGGATAGAGCAGTCCGGCTGCTATCGGCACGCCGGCGGCGTTGTAGACGAAGGCGAAGAACAGGTTCTGGCGGATGTTGGCCATGGTCGCCTGGCTCAGCCGGCGGGTGCGCAGGATGCCGGTGAGATCGCCCCGGATCAGGGTAACCCCGGCGCTCTCGATGGCGAGGTCGGTGCCGGTACCCATGGCGATGCCAACGTCCGCTGCGGCGAGGGCAGGGGCATCGTTCACCCGTCTCCGGCCATGGCGATGATCCGGCCTTCGCGCTTGAGCCGGGCAACGGTCTCGCCTTTCTGGTCGGGTAGGACCTCCGCCTCGACCTCGGTAATCCCGATCTGCCGGGCGACCGCTTCGGCGCTGGTGCGGTTGTCGCCGGTCAGCATGACCACGCGGATCCCGGCGCGGCGCAGGTCTTCGAGCGCCTGCGGTGTGGTCGGCTTGATCGGATCGGCGATGGCGATGGTGCCGGCAGCGGCGCCGTCGATGCCGACGAAAATCGCGGTTGCACCGCTGCGCCGCAGTTCGGCAGCGGCATCGTCCATGGCCGCGGTGGCGATGCCGTGCTCGGCCAGGAATCGCGCATTGCCGAGCACGATGCGGCGGCCCTCGGCCGTGCCAAGCGCGCCGCGACCGGCGGGAGAATCGAAATCGCTCACGGGGGGAATGGCGATGTTCCGGGCCTTGGCTGCGGAAACGATTGCCTGGGCGAGGGGGTGTTCCGAGGCTTGCTCGACGCTGGCGGCCAATCGCAGGAGTTGCTCCTCGGTATAACCCGATACCGGTACGATCGCAGTTACCGAGGGTCGCCCTTCGGTCAGCGTGCCGGTCTTGTCGATCACCAGCGTATCGACCTTCTCCATCCGCTACAGCGCTTCGGCATTGCGGATCAGCACACCGAGCGTCGCGCCCCGGCCGATCCCGACCATGATCGACATCGGCGTCGCCAGCCCGAGCGCGCAGGGGCAGGCGATCATCAGCACGGCGACCGCCGCGACGAGGCCGTGAGCGAAGCGCGGCTCTGGCCCCCAGATGCCCCAGCCGACAAAGGCGCAGGCGGCTATGGTGATGACGACCGGCACGAACCAGCCCGACACCCGATCGGCAATCCGCTGGATCGGCGCGCGTGAGCGCTGCGCCTCGGCCACCATCTGGACGATCCGCGCCAGCATGGTGTCGCTGCCCACTTTTGTGGCGACGATCACCAGCGCGCCGGTTTGGTTGATTGTGCCGCCGATCACGGCATCGCCTTTGGCCTTGGCCACCGGCATGGCTTCACCCGTCACCATCGCCTCATCTAGCGCCGAGCGTCCGTCCTCGACCGTGCCGTCGACGGGCACCTTCTCGCCGGGTCGGACGCGGAGCCGGTCGCCGACGGCGATGGTGTCGAGGCTGACTTCCTCGTCGCTGCCATCCGCGAGCAGGCGCCGGGCGGTTTTGGGGGTAAGGCCGAGCAGCGTCTTGATCGCTCCGGAGGTTTGCTCGCGCGCCCTGAGTTCGAGGACTTGCCCGAGCAGCACCAGCAGGGTGATCACCGCCGCAGCCTCGAAATAGACCGCAACGCTGCCGTCGGCATCGCGGAAGGTCGGCGGAAACAGGCCGGGGGCAAGCGCGGCCACCATGCTGTAGCTCCAGGCCGCGCCGGTGCCCATGGCGATCAGCGTGAACATATTGAGATGGCGGCTGCGCAGCGAGGCCCAGCCACGCGCGAAAAGCGGCCAGCCCGCCCACAGCACCACCGGCGTCGCCAGCACCAGCTGGATCCAGATGGACAGGCGCATCGGCACCAGATGATGCAACGCCGGAATGATGTGCCCGCCCATCTCGAGCACAATAACCGGCATTGCGAGCACCAGCGCGATCCAGAAGCGCCGGGTCATGTCGCGCAGTTCCGGACTTTCGCCATGTTCCGCGCTGGCCATCTCGGGCTCGAGCGCCATGCCGCAGATCGGACAGGCTCCCGGATGGGATTGGCGCACCTCGGGGTGCATCGGGCAGGTCCAGATCGCCGCATCGAGTGCGTCGACTGACGGGTTATCGCCGAGATAGCGATTCGGCTCGGCCAGGAACTTCGTCCTGCAGCTGGCGCTGCAGAAATGCCATTCCCGCCCCTCATGCGATGCATGATGCGGGGTTGTTTCCGGATCCACCGTCATCCCGCAGACAGGATCGATTTCACCGCTGCCGGTTGCTGGGTGGTGGTGCGACGGGTCGGCGGGTTGGGTCACGGCCGTGTCCTGCAAAGCGGTGCGTCCTGTCGGCTTGATGTGAGGTGTCAGCAGAGGGAATGCAATCGCGGTTGATGCTGCATTGCAGCGTTTTTCCGGCCTCACGCCGGGCGAATCACGGTTCGTTCTCACTATTCCCTTGACTTTTCACCACTCTGCTCCCATAAGCGCCCCCATCAGGCGCAAAGCAGCGTGAACAGGCGGAATATCCGCCCCGGCTGCGCCTAGATGTTCCCCAGGAGCCTCCCTATTCACGCGGGTCGTTTCAGAACCCCGCGTTACGCGTGCCCTTGGCGCGCGTCTCGTGCATTTTGAGTATGCATTTATCATGACTTTTGAAACACTTGGGCTATCACAGCCCATTCTTCAGGCGCTTACCGCGAAGAATTATACCACCCCGACCCCGATCCAGGCGCAGGCCATTGCGCCCGTGCTGGCCGGACGCGACCTGCTCGGTATCGCCCAGACCGGCACCGGCAAGACCGCGGCCTTCATGCTGCCTTCGCTTGACCTTCTGGCCGCCTCGAAGATCCACGCCCGGCCGCGCTGCTGCCGCATGCTGGTGCTGGCGCCGACCCGCGAACTCGCTGGCCAGATTGCCGAGAGCGCGCGTGAATACGGCCAGTTTGCCCACGTGAAGGTCGCCACCGTGTTCGGCGGCACTTCGATTGCCCGCAACCGCCAGGATGTGGCGCGCGGCGTCGACATCGTGATCGCCACGCCGGGCCGCCTGGTCGACCTGTGCGAACAGCGCATTCTCGATCTCTCGCAGGTCGAAATCCTGGTGCTCGACGAGGCCGACCAGATGCTCGACCTCGGATTCGTCCACGATCTGCGCACCATCGTCCGGATGCTCCCGAAGGAGCGCCAGACGCTGTTCTTCTCGGCGACCATGCCCAAAGCGATCCTCGAGCTGGCCGGCCGCTATCTGGTCAATCCGGTGCAGGTCTCGGTCACCCCTTCGGCGACCACCGCCGAGCGGGTCAGCCAGTCGGTGACCTTCGTCGGCCAGTCGGAAAAGCAGGCGCTGCTGACCCTGGTTCTGCGCGAAGGCTTTGCCGAAAAGACGATGGACCGCGTGCTGGTCTTCACCCGCACCAAGCACGGCGCCGACCGCGTCGTGAAGAAGCTCGGCCTGAGCGGGATCGCCGCCAATGCAATCCACGGCAACAAGAGCCAGCCGCAGCGCGAGCGGGCGCTGGCCGAGTTCAAGCACGGCCGCATGAAGGTGCTGGTCGCCACGGACATTGCTGCGCGTGGGATCGACGTCACCGGCGTCAGCCATGTGATCAATTACGAGCTGCCCAATGTCGCCGAGCAATATGTCCACCGCATCGGCCGCACCGCGCGCGCCGGACGTGAAGGCATCGCACTCAGCTTCTGCGCGCAGGACGAGCGTGAATATCTGCGCGACATCCAGCGCCTGACCAAGGTCATGCTGGACCAGGCTCCCCTGCCGGCCGGCCTGCGCGCCGAGGTCGAACAGATCGCACAGCAGCCCGCCGAGCCAGCGCGCGAGCGGCAGCCGCAGCGGCATGGGAATGGCCGTGGCGGAGTTCAGCCGCGCCGCAGCGATGGTCGCAGCGATGGCGGCCGTGGCGAACCGCGCGGCGATCGCCGCCGTCAGGGCGCACCTGCGCCCGGTGGAGCGAATCGCAGCCGCAGCAGCGGTCCGCAGCGGTCCGGGGGTGGTCGCGAAGGAGGCGGCGGTCGCGAAGGCAGCCGGTCGAACTGGACTCCGGTAACGGCGGTTTAATCGCGCCGGGCTGGCGCGCCAGCCTCACTGCCTGACAAACAAAGCAACCCAGAGTCTCGCCGGAGACTCGGGGTGGTTGTTTTGTACTGGCAAAGACTGACTTGCGGGCGGCGAGCCTGCGTTACTTCTTCGCCCCGTCCACCGCCTTCTGGATAGCTGCCGCATTCGCACCACTGAATTCGAAGCGGTTTGCATAGACCCAGTCGAACGACTTCTCGCGCTGCACGTTGCGGCGGTTAAAGGCGGGCATGACGTAGCGCGCCATCAGCTCGTAGCTGCGGCGGGTGGCGTCAAAGTCCATCCAGTTGGTCCCGGCGATCAGCACGGTGCCGAACGGCCCGGCGCGCTCCCACAGCTTTTCGAGGAACTCGATCGCATCGTCCGGCGTGCCGACCAGCCCGCCGCGCGCGCCGATCATCTTGGCGGGATCGTCACCACCCTTGGCGCGGGTGTCGGCATAGGCCGTGGGGTTGAGCGCATCGAGATAATGCAGCCAAGGCTCATAGCCGAAGTGCAGCGCCTTTTCGGCCTCGGCCTTGGTTTCGGCGAGGTGGAAGGAGACGACCACGCGCAGATTGTCGCGGCTGAGCGTGTTGCCATATTCCGCCGCAGCCGCTTCGGCATGAGCCCAGCTGCCCTGCACATCGCCACCGCCTTGCGTCAGGATTCCCATGCCGTAGCGGCCCGCGAGGCGCGAGCCGATCGGGGTGCGCGAAGTGGCTACCGCCAGCTCCGGGCGGGGGTAGGAATAGGGCGAAAGCTGCAGGCTCGCCTCACGCAGCGTGAACCAGTGGCTCTCCAGCGTGACCGTTTCGCCGGCGAGCAGCCGCATGACCACATCGACGCCCTCGACCAGCCGCACGCGCTGATCCTCCGGGGCGATGCCGAGCATCTGCGCGTCGGCGATCAGCATCCCTGGGCCGAAGCCATACATGCCGCGCCCGCGCGTCTGGTGATCGAGCTGCACGATGCGGTCGGCGACGATGTAAGGGTTGTGATAGGGGATCGAGATCACGCCGGCGCCGATCTTGATGCGCGAGGTGCGCTCGGCTGCGGCGGCGATGAACAGTTCGGGTGAGCCGTAGATCTGGATGCCGCCGGAATGATGCTCGCCGATCCAGACCTCGGAAAAGCCGAGATGCTCGACCCATTCGACCAGTTCGAAATCGCGCTGCATGCACAGGGCGACATCTTCGTTGTTGGTGTGATGCGGCGGCAGGAACACGCCGGTGCGGACGTTGCGCGATTCGGTCACCAATGCTCTCCCCAGGTTTGTTGGGGCAGGCATAGTCGCGGGGCGGGGCAGGTTCAAGAAAATTATAGATGACTATAAAAAACTCGCGGGTAGAGGCTATTTTCTCCGGCCCTTGAGCGGCGCCCCTATACTGGCGCACCTAAACTGGCAGGGCGTCGATTTCGGCGCGCAGGAAGGCGATCACCTCGCTTGGCCCGCTTGGCGGCGTGGCGACCACTCCTGTGATCAACCGGCCGGAAGTTGCGATCATCGGCCCCAACCGGATCGTCGAGCGCCCGATGTTCGTTCTCGACGAGTCTAACGTTTTTGGGGGCGGTGAGCGGATCGAGAAGCGCAAGCTGATGAACATCTCGATCAGCTGCGACCACCGGGTGGTTGACGGCTGGGATGCGGCGAGCTTTGTTCAGGCGGTCAGGAAACTGATCGAAGCGCCGGCGGTGTTGCTGGCGGGCTGAAGCTTAGCGCACGATCCCCGCATAGGCGATCCGCCCGCGACCGCTGGCGACCTGGCCTGCCGGGACGTTCCAGCGCACATGCGTGACATCCTCGACCGTGGCGAAGCGATTGCCGAGGCGCAGCTCGCCGATTCGACCCCAGCTGCGGCCGCCATCGATCGAAACCTGTTCCGAACCATCGGCGCTGCCCTGGTAATAGACACCGCGCGGCACCGGATTGGTGAGGGTGAAGGCCCCGTCTCCGCCGAGGCGGTACCAGGTCACCACCGTGACCACCCGGTCGCCGCTGCGCAGCGCCTGAGCGCGTTCAAGCGAGCGGACGACATTGCCGCCGTCGTCGCTCACGCGTTCGACGAAGACCGAACTGTCGAGCGCGACCGATGGCGCGGCCTGCGCCGTGTGCGGAAGAGCGGCCATGGTCGAAATCGCCAGAAGCGCGGCGGCGGAAATGCGGTTCACCTGTCTTGACCCCCGGGATGTGCGCAGCTGCGCGAAATGTCCGGGGCCTGTGTCGCACCATGGTGTAAATGTTTGGTTAACGCGGGCTTTGCGTTGTTATTGATCGCGCCTCCGGCTTGGGCCAAGGTGCGGCGAATGCCTGACGAGAATTTCCTGCCCTGTGACACCGCCGAGCGCATCATGGCCGCCTTTCCGCGCGACCGGTTGGGGCAACTCTTGCGCGAGCGACAGCCAGTGATCGAGCGGGGGCTGGTCGACCGGCCGGTGGTCACGCTCGAGGATATCTAGCAAGCGCTGGCGCTGCAGCTGTTCCAGCCGGACGACTTGCGCATCGCTGCCGCGCGCCAGCTGGTCGATACCAAACAGCTGCGGGTCATCGGCGACGAGCGCGTGACGCTGCCGGTGCTGGAGCAGATCTCCCGCCAGGACGTCACCTTGGCCCTCAACGGCGCCGAGCGGGCATGGCCGCACTGGCAACGCTTTCGGCTCATATCGGTTCCTGGCTGGGCGAGCGGATCGAGTGCGTGCTGATCACCACCTTCGGGCCGCAATCGGTCTTCGGGGTGCATCACGACGAATATCACCTGTTCATCGTCCAGCTCGAAGGCGAGAAGGATTGGACGCTGGTCGGCGATCCGCATCCGCCCGGCACGCCGCTCAACGTTGGCAACGATGATCCCGGCGAACGGGTGACGCATACGCTGCGCGCCGGCGACGTAATGTTCCTGCCGGAAGGGCAACGGCACGTCTGCACCGCGCATGGCTATTCGCTGCATCTGGCGATCCTGTTGCGCCATATCGACGGCTGCTATTTGGGCAGCAAACTGACCGAGCTGTTGGCCACCGATGTGGCGCTGCGCCGCCCGCTGCTCGAGGTGATCGGCGAGGCCGAATATGCCGCCGGAGTCGAGGAATACCGGGCAAGGATGCACCGGATCATCGACGAAATGGACCTGCTCGCCATGCTGCGCGACAAGCGTGCCAAGCGCACTCCGGGCGGTGCATTCAAGCTCGATCCGCCGGCACGGAAAGCCCCGCCGCAAGACGGTTGACAGCACATTCGCGCTGGCCTAGTGGCGCTGCTCCCAAGTGGCTGCGCGGGTGTAGCTCAGTTGGTTAGAGTGTCGGCCTGTCACGCCGAAGGTCGCGGGTTCGAGTCCCGTCACTCGCGCCACTTGGGGATCTCATCCTACGGATCAGCTAGCTTTCAGCGCCCCGTCATGGTGCGCAGCTGCGCCACGAAGGCCGTGTTCCAGCCTTTGGCGGCGCTCAGTGCCATAGCCTCGTAGCGCGGCTGGTCGATCTGCGCGACCGAGCTTTCGCGTGACTTGGCGCGCACCCCCACGCCCAGCACATTGCCGAACGCCTGCTCGCCGCTGTTGTCGGACGAAACCGAGTCCACGATGCTCCCGATCGACGTGTCGGGCACCTGCGCCTGGTCGAGCGTGAAGATGAAATCGCCTTCGAGGAACTGCTTGCGCTTCGAAGCCATCACCCGGAACTGGCTGTAGCCCTTGGCAATGTCAAAACCGAGCTCGGCCGAGGCGCTGGCAGTGTAGCCGCGCGAGCGGCTTGAGCGCAGGCTGGCGAAATCGAACATCAAATTGGGCATCACGGCCATGGATTCCAGCGTGAGCGACAGCTCCGGAGCGCCGAAGCTGCCGAACTCGGTCTTGGCCAGGGGGAAGTTGGCGCGCACCCCGGTGGGAGGCGGGCCGACCACCAGTCCTTTCATCTTGCCGCGATCGGCCGGCACCTCGACCTCATAGGGTTCGCCGCCCAGCTTGAGCTTGTCGAACCCGGCTGCGGCGCGGGCCTGATCGAGCGAGATCACATCGAAGCCGGCCTGCTTCAATTGCCACAGCAGATCGGCATAGGCCGCATTGGCGATCCGCGTGAGCAGCGGGGCATCGATCCCCCAGGCGACCAGTTCGACCGTGGTCGAGGCGCCGGGATTGTTGTTGAGGATTCCGCCCGAGGCCTGGCCTGTGGTCTTGGCAGTCCGGAACCCGCCGACATTGTAGCCGGCGACGACGATGCGGGCCGGGAAGATTTCGAACGCTTTGTTCTGTCCCCCCGACTTCTTGATCGTCACCGGCATGGCCACAGCGGCGATCGGCTTGTCGGAATAAATAACCGGTTTTGCGTTCGGCGGCGGCGCTGCCTGGACATTGCCGTTGCGCAGGCGGTCAAGGATGCGCGAGGCATCGGACTGGGCCATCGCGGGCGTAGCAATCGCGGCGGCTGCCAGCAGCAGCGAAATGCGGTTCAGGCGCATAATTTTCCCCTTCGGTTCATACCGTTCCGCTGGAATGTCGCGGAGGAGCGCGTTTCGATCAAGCCCAAGGGTGATTCCTGACAGCAATTTTCACTATCGCCAGCGGCCGGTTTCCATCCAGCGCAGGTAGGGCTTCATCGGCTTGAGCCAGACCAGCCCCAGCGCGACATAGAGCGGCAACTGGGCCAATGTCGGCCAGCTGGCGATCAGCGGGGCGATGTAGCGAGCGATCAGCAAGCCATAGGCCACCAGCCCGCCGAGCAGCGCGAGCACACCGACGGGGATGCGCCAGGTGGGTTCGGTGCGCATCAGAACGGTCCGTAGAGCCGGGTCGGGGTGATCACCGCGCTGAGCGGCACGTCGTGCGGCTCAATCGGCACGTCCTCGACCAGCTGGCAATCCCACGCCACGCCGATCGCGAGGTGGGGGGGGTGGGCACTCATCCACTTGTCGTAGTGCCCGGCGCCATAGCCCATGCGCCCGCCTTTGGTTGAGAAGGCCAGCAATGGGCAGAACATCACCTCGGGCACCAGCGCCTCGGCATCGTCCGCCGGTTGCATCGCCTTGAACGGATCAGGCACCAGCAATTCCTCGACGAAGGGGTTTTCCCATTCGCGGAAGGCCATCGGCGCGGTGCGATCGGCGAACCAGGGGGTGACGATGCGGTGGCCGCGTTCGAAGAACCAGCGGCCATAGTGGCTGGCGGGAACCTCGCCCGGCATCTCGTGATAGACCGAGATCACCGCGCCTTCGGGGATCATCTGCACGACCGCTTCGGGCGGGCGGCGGAACAGCAGGGCGCGCTGGTAATCGGGAATGGCGGCGACATGCTCCGCGCGCCGCTGCTTGAGTTCGGCGCGCAATTGCTTCTTTTCAATCACAAATCCAACTCCTCCCCGGAACGGGGAGGTGGCATCGCGAAGCGATGACGGAGGGGGTGTGCCGCATGCACCACCTCGCGTGGGGGCCAGCCCCTCCACCGCCCGTTGGGCGGTCCCCCTCCCCGGGGCGGGGAGGAATTAGCAGGTGACGGAACCACCATGGGCCGTTGCCGTGAAATCCACTGACGCGTTCACGTCAGGTGGGGACCATGTGTGCCGGGCCAAGACCCGACCAGGGACAGCCCCCATAGGATTGCTTATAGCCTCAGGGATGTTCTGTCGGTTCGCACCGGGCAGTCCCGTCAGCCCCTATCTAGGCGCTTGTGGCTCAGCCCTCAAGGTGCGTGGCGATATTTTCGAGCCGGGCGGCAATTGCCTCGAGCGCATCGGGTGAAGGACCAGACGGGGCAGCCGCTGCAGCGCAGGGGCTGCGGTGCTTGAGTTCGTGCACTTCGTCGGCCAGCAGCAGCGCGGCGAATAGCAGGTTGCGGGTTTCGTTCTGGCCGGTCGATGCGCCTAGCTGCAGGAGCTTTTCGTCGATCACCTGGCCCAGGCCAGTAACGTGGCTTTCCTCGCCCTCGGCGCAGGCCACGCTATAGTCTCGTCCGCCGATCCGCAGCGTCAGATTGCTCATTATCCGTGCTCCGCGATCACGGCGTCGAGCGCTTCAAGCGCCCGTGCGGCGGCACCGCGCAGACGTTCGTGACGGTCGGCGATTTCGGGGTCGACATCGCGGGAATCTCCGGCTGGTTGGCGTGCTGCGGCCTCAAGACGCGCCAATGCAGCGTCTATTCTTCCTAGTGCAGCGCTTATCCGCCCCCCGTCCATCCGGCTTGGCTTAACCCGTTTTCCGCCGAATGCAACGTCTTGGCGTCATCTGTTGGTAACAAATGGCGCTGTTTCGGGACAAACCGGCCCGGTCCGCGTGCTTGACCTTAGGTGGACGACCCGTAAAGGAAGCCCGGTCGAATCGACCCCCGTGACGGAGCTTTCCCAGATGAGCCTTGAACCCGCACGCCTCGGACCCATGGCAAACGCCATCCGCGCCCTGTCGATGGACGCGGTCCAGGCAGCGAACAGCGGCCATCCCGGCATGCCGATGGGCATGGCCGATGTCGCCACGGTGCTTTATTCGCAGTTCCTGAAGTTCGATCCCGCCGCGCCGAAATGGCCGGACCGGGACCGCTTTGTGCTCTCGGCCGGGCACGGCTCGATGCTGGTCTACTCGCTGCTGCATCTGACAGGTTATGCTGCGCCGACGATGGATAACATCCGCAATTTCCGCCAGCTCCACAGCCCTTGCGCCGGTCACCCGGAAAACACCGAGCTTGAAGGTGTCGAATGCACCACCGGCCCGCTGGGCCAGGGTCTCGCGATGGCGGTGGGCATGGCCATGGCCGAACGGCATCTCAACGCCGTGTTCGGCGATGCGCTGGTCGATCACAAGACCTGGGTGGTCGTCGGCGACGGTTGCCTGATGGAAGGCATCAACCACGAAGCGATCGGGCTGGCGGGCACGCTCAAGCTCGGCCAGCTCAACGTGCTGTGGGACGATAACCACATCACCATCGATGGCGATACCTCGCTCTCGACCAGCGAAGACATTCTCGCCCGCTACGCCGCGACCGGCTGGCACACCGCCCGCTGCGACGGGCATGACTTCGCCGATATCGCCCGCGCGCTGGCCGAAGCCACCGCCGATCCGCGCCCGTCGCTGGTCGCCTGCAGGACGGTGATCGGGCAGGGCGCGCCCAACAAGGCCGGGAGCCACTCGGTTCACGGCTCGCCGCTCGGCGCCGACGAGGTTGCCGCGACC
>CANJSX010000013.1 GCA_947477055.1 Sphingomonadaceae bacterium
AAGGCGCCAACCCGCGCCATGAGCACGAATGGATGGTGTGGAAGGACGTGAAACTGCCCGAGGACAAGGTCCTGGTCCCCGGCATCGTCAGTCACCAGACCAATGTGATCGAGCACCCCGAGCTCGTCTCCTGGCGGATCCAGAACTACGCCAGCGTGGTCGGGCGCGAGCGGGTGGTCGCGGGCACGGACTGCGGCTTCTCGCAGGGCTGGAGCATGATGCGGGTGCATGAGGAAGTGCAATGGGCCAAGCTCGCCGCGCTCGCCGAAGGGGCTGCGCTGGCGACCAAGGCATTGTGGGGGATGTAAGATGGCCATCGAAATCCTGCATGACAGCATGCTGCGCATCGCCTCGGCTGACCGGGCGGAGGAAAACCTCGGCAGCGGCTATGGCGGCCCCAACGGCCCGACCGAAGGGCCGGTGTGGATCCGCGAGAAGGGCTACCTGCTGTTCAGTGACATTCACGGCAACCGCCGGATGCGCTGGACTCCGGGCGAAGGCGTCACCGTCGACAAGGACGGTACCGCCAATGGCAACGGCCAGACCCGCGACCGGCAAGGCCGGCTGATCGTCTGCCACCATTTCAGCCGCTGCGTCGATGCCGAGGATCTGGCGACCGGCGAAGTCACGGTGATCGCCGACAGCTACAAAGGCTACAAGCTCAACCGGCCCAACGATGTGGTCGTGAAGTCCGATGGCGCGGTCTATTTCACCGACCCGCCGCCGAAGATCCCGCTGACCCCGGCCGACCATTATCCCGAGCAGGATTGCGCCGGGGTCTATCGCGTCTCGCCCGATGGCCTGCGGATCAACCGGATTATCTCGGACTTCATCAACCCCAACGGGCTCTGCTTCTCGCCCGACGAGAAGGTGCTCTACATCAACGACAGCAATGCCGGCTGCAAGCACATCCGCGCCTTCAACGTCGAGCAGAACGGGATGCTCGACCTCGGCAGCGACCGGCTGTTCTGCGACATGAAGGGCGACAATCGCCGCGGCTTCCCGGACGGGATGAAGTGCGACATCGAGGGCAACCTCTATTGCACCGGCCCTGGCGGAATCTGGGTGATGAACCCGGAAGGCCTGCACATCGGCACGATCCTGAGCGAGTATATCCCCGTCAATCTCAACTGGGGCGATGATGACTGGCGGACGCTCTATTTCGCCGGGGCTTTCACGATCAATCGGATCAGGCTGGATATTCCCGGCGTGCCGGTGCCGCGTGGGGTGGTGGGCTGAGTCAGGCCGACATAGCTTCCAGCAGCGGTTCGAGCGAGGAAAGCAGCGCGGCCGGGCGGTCGCGCGGGGGCAGACAGTCGACCTCCTTCATCATGCCGGTGGAGACGCCGATCGCCAGCGCGCCGACGCTGTTGGCGAGGCGCATTTCGAGTGCCGGGTCGTCGCCGACCACCACCAGGTTCTTCACCGCGCTGCGCGGCAGGCCCATGGTCGCCAGCGCCGTATCGATCGCCGCCCGGCCCGGCTTGCCAAGAATGCGCGGGCGCTTGCCGGTGAGCGCGCTCAGCATGACATTGATCGCGTAAGAGGCGCCGATGGCCCGGCCGCCCTCGGCCGCGAAAAACGGTACATGGCTCGCCGTAGTGAAATGCGCGCCTGACCACAGCGATTCGCAGGCGGCTTCCAGATCGGCAAAGACGAAATCGCGGTGCCAGCCGGTGAACACGGCTTCGACCCCGGTTGCCGGTTCGGACGGGCCGACCACCTCGATCCCGGCATCGCGCAGCGGCGCGGCGGTGCCGTCATTGCCGAGCACGCGGACCTTGCCGATGCCCTCGCGGACATACCAGCGCGCGGCGGAGGCCGAAGGCGTCAGCATCCGCTCGTCCGGTACGGGGAAGCCGGCCTTGCGCAGCGACGCAGCGTAGGTCGCGGGCGACTTGGCGCTGCCATTGGTAAAGACCACGAAGGGGATGCCCTTGCGCTCGAGCAGTTCGAGCAGGGCAATCGCATGGGGCAGGGGCTTGTGCCCGCCGCTGGCCGCATCGCCGAGCGCAATGGTGCCGTCCATGTCGAACACTAAGCCGGAGGCATCGCGCAGGCGGGCGGCGATTTCAGGGGTCATGCGATTTCTACAGTCATAAAGGAGCTCCGGCGTGAAGGGCAAGGCGCAGGCCCGGGCGCTCGATCACGATGTCGCGCGCTGCGGGCGCGGCGGCGAGCTTGCGTAGCAGCGCCAGCAGCGGCGCGGCTTCGGGGGTGTAGGTGGCGCGCGACGGGCCGGTGGCGAGCATCGCGTCGACCTGCTCGGCCGGCATCACCGCACGCAGCAGGAATTCCTCCTCGGGCAGATGCGTGCCGAACTGGCGGCGGAGATCGGCCAGCGCCGGGAAGGTGGGCTCGTTCTCCAATTCCCGCGCGCGCGGGCGATCCCGGATCGCGGCCAGCACCGCCGGATCGATCGGCGAGGTCGGCTTGCCGAACTTGCCCATGCAGTAGCGGATCACCTGATCGGAGACCTGGGCATAACGCTTGTCGGCGATCACATTAGTCAGCGCCTGGCTCATCACCATCTGCGGGAAGGGCGTGACCATGATCGGATAGCCGAGCTCGGCGCGGACCTGCTCGGTCTCGGCGATCACCGCGCCCAACCGGTCGCCCAGCCCGAGCTCCTCAAGCTGGCGCGCCGTAGTGGTCATCACCCCGCCGGCAATCTGGTGGCGCAGAAAGCTGGCGTCGAAGTTCTGCGGCGCGCCGAAGGGCAGGTTCTCCGCCCGGGCAAGGCGGTTCCAGTAGGAGGTCAGCTTGGCCAGCGCCGCGCGGTCGATCTCCACCTCGTGCCCGGCCTCTTCGAGATTGGCGAGCATCCGGTTCGCCTCGGGCAGCGAGGAGCCATCGCCCGCCGGGCCGATCCCGACATGCACCGCCGACACGCCGAGTTTGGCCGCCTCGAGGCTCGCCGGCATGCCCTGGCCGATCGTGGTGTGGGCGTGGATCTCGAGCGGGCGATTGCCGATGGCGGCCTTGATCGCGGGCACCAACGTGCGCACCCGGTCGACCGAAAGCAAACCTGAAGGGTCCTTGAGGTAGTAGAGATCGATGTCCTTGCTGCGCCCGACGGCTGCAGCGAAGTCGGCGTAGAACTTGTCGGTGTGAACTTCTGACAGGGTGAAGGTCAGCGCGCACATGACCTCGGCATTGCCCTCTTGCTTCACCAGCCGGGCGGCGCCGATCACCGCGTCGACCTCATGCATCGGGTCGAGCAGCACGAAGCGGCCGATGCCGCTCGCCTGCAGATGGCGATAGACCAGCTGCATGAATTCCGGATCGGCCTGCTGCCAGGCGATGAAGCGCAGCCCGGTGGTGATGAATTGCAGCGGCGTGGTCGGCATCGCCGCATGCATCCGCCGCAGCCGCTCCCACGGGTTCTCCCGGAAATAGCGCACCGCCACGGCCATGTGGGTAGAGCTGGTGAAGTCGATCGCGCGGAAGCCGCAGGCCTCGGTCAGCGCGGCGGCCTGGAGTATGTGCGCGCTGCCGAGCCCGGTCGCGCCCCACAGGCTCTGGTTGCCGTCGCGCATGGTGACGTCGACGAGGCGGATAGCGCTCATGGCAGGATCCCTGGCAGGAAATGGCTGTCGACCCCGCCCGCGGCAAAGCGCGGGTCGGCGGCGATGGTGCGGTGGAGCGAGGCGGTGGTCGGCAGGCCCTCGATCTTGAGCGCGCCGAGCGCCCGCGAAAGCCGCGTCAGCGCTTCCTCGCGGCTGGCGCCGATGGCGATCAGCTTGCCAATCAGGCTGTCGTAATAGGGCGGAACCTCGCCGCCGCTGGCGATGTGGCTGTCGACCCGGATGCCCTCGCCAGCGGGCCAGGCGGCGCGGGTGACGCGGCCGGGGTGCGGGCGGAAATCGGCGTCCGGGTCCTCGGCATTGATCCGCACTTCGATGGCGTGACCGAAAGGCCGGACCATGTCCTGCGTCAGTGAGAGCTGCTTGCCCATAGCAATTAGCAACTGCTGCTCGACCAGATCGACCCCGGTTACCGCCTCGGTCACCGGATGCTCGACCTGGATGCGGGCGTTGAGTTCGAGGAAGTAGAAGCTGAAGTTCTCGGCATCGACGAGGAATTCCGCCGTACCCGCGCCGCGATAATTCATGTGGCGGGCAAGGCGGACGGCGGCCTGCTCCAGCCCGTTTCGAGCGACGTCTGGCAGATTGGGGGCGGGGGCTTCCTCGACCAGTTTCTGGAAGCGGCGCTGGATCGAGCAGTCGCGGGTGCCGAGATGGATGGCGCTGGTGCCGTCGCCGAGGATCTGGACCTCGACATGGCGGCCGCGCGCAACGAAGCGTTCGGCATAGACCGCGCCGTTGCCGAAGGCGACCTCGGCCTCCGCGCTGGCAAGGTCATAGGCAGCTTCGAGTTCCCCGGGCGCATCTACACGCCGCATGCCTCGGCCGCCGCCCCCAGCTACCGCCTTGAGCAGCAAGGGATAGCCGGTCTCGGTTGCCCGGGCGTGCAGATCACCGCGCGAGGCAACCTCGCCGCCGGGCAACACCGGCAGGCCAGCGGCCAAAGCCAGCGCGCAGGCCTCGAGCTTGTCGCCCATCTTGTCGAGCGTTTCGGGCGCGGGGCCGACGAAGACCATCCCCGCCGCCGCCACGGCGCGCGCGAAGGCGGCGTTCTCGGAGAGGAACCCGTAGCCGGGGTGGACGGCATCGCAGCCGGCCTTGCTCGCCGCTTCCACCACGCGGGGAATGGAGAGATAGCTTTCCGATGAGGGCGCGGGGCCGATCAGCACCGCCTCGTCCGCCTCGCGCGTGGGCAGCGAGGTCCGGTCGGCCTCGGACACGCCGAGCACGGTGGTGATCCCCATGCGCCGCGCGGTGCGGATCACGCGCAGCGCGATTTCGCCGCGATTGGCGATGAACAGGCGGTGGATCGTCATGATCGGATTCTCACGACAACCGGATCAGCGGCTGGCCCTTGGCGACCATGGTCGCATTGGGGGCCAGCACCTCGGCCACGGTACCGGCACGGCCGGCGTGGACCGGGTTCATCAGCTTCATCGTCTCGACAATGCCGATCACCGAATCCGGCCCGACCTTGTCCCCCACCGCGACGAACGGCGGCGCACCGGGGGAGGGTGCGTGGTAGAAGGTGCCCGGCAGCGGCGCGGCGACGGCATCGGGATCGTCGGCGAACGCGCTGGCGACCACAGCGGCAACCTCGCCCCCGGCTCCGGCCCACTGCCACTCCTGTGTCACTCCCGCATCGCTGCCATCACCCTTGGCGACGCGCAGGCGGAAGCGGCCGGTGGCGATGTCGATCTCACGGAATGGTGAATTCTCGAGGATTGCCGCGATTTCGGCGACGTCCTCGGGGCTCAGCGGAAGGTCGGTGTCGCTCATCAGGCCCCCAGGATTTCGCGGGCCGCGGCGGTGACCGCGTCGGAAAAGGCCTCGTCATTGAAGTGGGCGTCGACGGCGAGGACCGGGACGTTGGCCGGGATGACGGACTTCAGGTATTCGGCGAAAGGTCCGGGCACGGAACGATCCTCGATATGGCCGTAGGGGCTGTCATGGTTGGAAAAGCCGTGCAGCGGAGTGAAGATCTGCACCGGCCCCTTGGCCTGCGCCACCATCCCGGCGAGGTGATCGGCCAACTTCTTCATGTCATCCAGATTGGTGCGCACCGCGGTGAGCTGCGGGTTGTGCTCGTGATAGCGCCGACCCGGATAGGCCTGCTGGGCGACTGGCAGCGGCCCGGAAATGATGAAGTCAGCATTGCCCGGCGCGAAGATGGTCGGAATGCCCTTGCGCAGTGCCGCCATGCCGCGATCCGGACCGGTATCGGCGAGGCCGCCGTGGATGTGGTCGACGATCTCGGTGAGCGAGAGGTCGAGCACCAGCGCGACGTCCTTGTCGGTCGCAAGCCCGTCGAGCGTCGGCCCGCCCGCGCCGGAAGAGTGGAACACCATCACCTCGCAGCCGTCGCCCTCCAGCGCCTGGCGGATGCGCTTGACGCTGGTCTCGGTGGTGCCGAGCGTGGTGATCAGCACCAGCGGCTTCTCGCTGGCGGCGCTGGGATTATAGCCCCTGGCCATGCCGGCGACGGCATTGGCGGCGTTGGTCAGCACATCGCGGCTGATCGAATTGATCCCGGCGATATCGGTCACCGCGTTCATCATCGCGATGTCCTTCACCCCGATGTAGGGCTTGGTGAAGCCGCTCGCCATGGTCGAGACGATCAGCTTGGGCAGGCCATAGGGCAGGCTCTGCATCAACGCCCCGGCCAGCGCCGAGCCCATCGAGCCACCGATCGCCAGCACGCCCCGGACCGGGTCCTTCGCCTGCCAGGCGAGCGCGGCGCCGCGCGCGCCGCGGATCATTGCATCCTGGCACTTGCCCTCATGGCCCAGCGCGCGGACCTGTTCGATGGTCATGCCCGCAGCCGCGGCGACGTCTTCCGGCGAAATCTCCGCCCCGCCCACCGTGCGCCGCACGCTCGGGTCGAGATGGACGACGCGCACGCCCGCCGCTTCCAGCACCTTGCGGGCGAAGCGGGCTTCTTCTTCCTTGGTATCCTGCGTGACGATCAACATCACGGCGGGGGCATTTTGATTATCGTTCATGGCATGCTCTCCAGTCCCTAGAGTGCGTCAGCGCGATTGACATTGCACGCGCGATTGCAGAGTTAGCGTTGCACTTGGTGAAACGTGATAGCCGAAAGATGCGGGATGCAGGAGCGTAAGGTCAAGATCGTTCGCTCGTTGGAGCGCGGGCTTGATGTGCTGCTCGAGGTGCATGCGCGCCGGGCGGTCAGCCTGCACGAATTGCACCAGACGCTGGGTCTGCCCAAGGCGACCTTGCTCAGGATGCTGGCGACTCTGGGGCGCAAGGGGCTGGTCTGGCAGCGACTTGCTGACGGCGCCTATCTCCCGCACATGGGCCGGCTCGCGGGCGGCGAGGTGGCCACCACCGAGCGTATCGCCGAAGTCGCCTCGCCGCATCTCAAGGCGCTGTCGAGCAAGATCGCCTGGCCCTCGGTGCTGGCGGTTCCCCGGCTCGATCATGTCGAGATTCTGGAGACCAACAGCCCCTTGTTCCGGCTCGACAATGCGACGCTGGGACCGGTCGGGGTGAAGCTTTCGTATATCCACACCGCGACGGGGCGGGCTTACCTTTCAGCCTGCCCGGCGGCCGAGCGCGACGCGATCATTGCCCGGTTGCGCCCGGACGGGGCCAGCGACTCCTGCGAGGCGGAGCTGCGCGACTTGCTGCTCGAGTTCTCCCAGCGCGGCTATGCCACGCGCGAGCCGCTGCATCCCTGGCCCGACCGCTCGCGCCAACTGGTATTGCGCGACGGGCGGCGTTCGATAGGAGTGCCGATACTGGCAAGCAATGTGCCGGTCGCAGCGATCAACATCACCTGGCCGGCCAAGCGCATTGCTGACGACGAGGTGATCGCGCGGAATCTGAAGGCTTTGCAGGCCTGCGCCCGGGCGATCGGCGATGAATTGGCGTTGAGTTTCATCAAGTGAAACCCTGAGGGGGACCGCTTGGGAAAAGGCGCTGGCGCGACGGAAGAATTGTTAGTTAAACATACAATCGGGATTGGAGAAACATAGCATGCGACAGTGGATCGCCCAAAAGGGAGCGGCATCGCTCGACGACTATGAACTGCGCGAGGTGGAAACGCCCACGCCCGGTGCCGGCGAAGTGCTGGTGCGGGTGCGCGCCTGTTCGCTCAACTACCGGGACCAGGCGATCGCGCGCGGGGTCTATATGGGTGGCCCGGTGCCCGAAGACATCGTGCCGCTCTCGGATGGCGCGGGCGAGATCGCGGCAGTGGGTGACGGCGTTTCGGGACTTGCCGTGAGTGACCGGGTGGCCGGCATCTTTTTCCAGAACTGGATCGATGGACCGCCCAATCCGGGGTGCGGCCCCGCGCTGGGTGCGGCTGGCGGGGCAGGGATGCTCCAGGATTATGTCGTGCTTCCCGCGCAAGGCGTGGTGCCGATTGCCAGCAGCCTGAGCTTCGAGGAAGCCGCTTGCCTGCCTTGCGCCGGCGTGACCGCATGGAACGCGCTGATGGAAGGCCCGCGGGCAGTTTCGGCGGGCGAAAGCGTGCTGGTGCTGGGCACCGGCGGCGTCTCGCTACTGGCCTTGCAGATCGCCAAGGCAGCCGGTGCGCGAGTGATCGCCACCTCGGGCTCGGCGGAAAAGCTGGAGCGGGTCAAGGCGCTGGGCGCCGATGCGGTGATCAATTATCGCGACGTGCCCCAGTGGGGTGCTGCAGCCGCCGGTCTGGCCGGGGGCGGGATCGATCACGTCGTCGAAGTCGGCGGTTCCGGCACGCTGGCGCAATCGATTGCGGCGGTGGGCTTTGCTGGCGAGATCGCGCTGATCGGCGTGTTGACCCGCGAGGGTGATACCAGTCCGCAAGGCCTGATGTTCAAGGGCGCCTCGATTCGCGGCATCTTCGTCGGCTCGAAGGGCATGGCTTCGCGCCTGAATGCCTTTGTCGACAAGCACGGGATCAAGCCGGTGATCGACCGTGCATTCCCGATGGAGCAGGCACTGGAGGCCTATCGCTACCAGTCGTCTGCCGCGCTTTACGGCAAGGTTGTGATCACGCTCTGAGGAACCGGGACATGGCGAAGACATTCGGCTGGGGACAGGCCTACGGGACGGTGGCGCAGATTGCCTATGTGGTGAAAGACCTCGAGGCGTCGATCGACCACTTCATCACGGACCTGGGCGCTGGCCCGTTCTTCGTCATCCCGCATTTCCGCCGCGAAGGGCAGGTCTATCGTGGCGGACCCAACACCTCCGACCAGACGATTGCGATGGGCTTCGCCGGCCAGACCTGGATCGAGCTGATTCAGCCGCTGGACGACGAGCCCTCGCTCTACAAGGAAGTGATCGAGCGTTCTGGCTACGGCCTGCATCACCACGGCATCGCCTATGAAGACTGCGAGGCGGCACTGGACGACTATGTTGCGCGCGGCTGGACGGAAGTATTCCGCTCGCCGGTGCCGACCGGGGGCGAGGTGATCTTCATCGAGGGCGGGCACCCCGGCGCGACGACGCTGATCGAGCTGCTGCCCGCCTCGCCGGGGATGGACGCGCATTTCACGTCGTTCTGGCAGGCCGCGCAGGGCTGGGACGGGCAGAACCCGATCCGGCCGTTTATCTAAAACATAAAATCTGAGGAGAGAATGATGCACCAGCCCATCGGGGCCACAGCGGTCGGGCGCCGGCCAGTCGGTTACCAGGCGATGCTGGTTGCGCTGCTCAGCGTCAACTTCGGGATCGTGTTCTTCGATCGCAACGCGCTGAATTTCCTGATGCCGTTCGTGCAGCCGGAGCTCGGCCTGTCGAACAGCCAGGTCGGGTGGATCGCAGGGATATTTTCCTTCACCTGGGCGCTGGCCGCCTTCGGGATCAGCCGGTTGTCCGACATGGTCGGCAATCGCAAGATCCTGCTGGTGATCTCGACCTTGGCCTTCTCCGCCTGTTCCTTCCTCACCGGTCTTGCCGCCACCTTTGCGATGATGATCGGTGCGCGGATCCTGATGGGGATTGCCGAGGGCGGGGTGATGCCGATCAGCCACGCCATGGTCGCCGCCGAGGTCCAGCCGAAGTGGCGGGGCCTCGCGCAGGGGATCGCCCAGAATACCGGCTCGAATTTCTTCGGCTCCTTCGTCGCCCCGGTCGTGCTGGTGTGGCTGGCGCAGGAGCATGGCTGGCGCAACGCCTTCTACATCGCCGGTATCCCCGGGCTGATCACGGGCCTGCTGATCCTGTTCCTGCTCAAGGAGCCCGAGGCGACGGCGCCTGCGCCGGTCGCGGCGCAGAAGCAATCGCTCGGCGCCGGGTTGTCGCAGTGGTGGGCGGCGGTGCGCGAGGTGCTGCACATCCGCAATATCAGCGCCTGTGTGATCATGGGCATCGTGCTGGTCGCCTATCTGGTGATCTGCTGGTCGTTCATGCCGCTCTACCTCACCCAGGTGCGCGGCTTTACGCAAACCCAGACCAGCTGGCTGATGGGCTCGCTGGGCATCTCGGCCACCGTCAGCAGCTTCGCCATTGCCGGCGTCTCAGACCTGATCGGGCGGCGCCCAGTGATGATCACCACTTCGTTCCTCGGACTGATCCTGCCGATCGGCGCGCTCTATTATGGCGGATCGGCGTGGGGGCTGGCGGGCATCTTCATCGTCGGCTGGGCGCTCAACGGCATCTTCCCGTTGTTCATGGCGACCGTCCCGTCGGAGAGCGTCAGCCCCGACAAGGCCGCGACCGTGTTCGGCCTGTGCATGGGCTCCTGCGAGATCCTCGGCGGTGCCGCCGGTCCGGCGCTGGCCGGGATGGCTGCCGACGGCTGGGGCCTGCAGGCTCCGCTGTGGATGATGGTGGGTCTCGCGCTCGTCGCCGGGATCGCCGCTTTGAATCTGAATGAATCCGCTCCGCGCGTGTTGGCGCGGCGGCAAGCAACCGTCTGAGAGGAGAATCCCCATGGCTACCGTGACCGCCCCCCCGTCCGACCTTGCGCAGATCGTCGACGTACAGTTCGCCCAGCGCGCGCTGGTGCAGAAATACAGCCCCGGCGGGCGCTACATCGATGCCGAGACCGACGTTGATAGCCCCTGGGTGCCCTTCGGCGAGAATGCCGCGATCAAGCACCTTGCCTTCGACGTGCGCCAGAACCTGTTCTCGAACATCCTGTGGGTAAAGGGCCCGGGCGCAATCGGCACGCATCTGCATCGCGGCACGATCACCATGGTCTGCCTCGAAGGTTCGGTGCGCTATCTCGAGTATGACTGGGTGGCGACCCCCGGCGGGCTGATCCTGGAAGTGCCGGGTGAGAGCCACACGCTGGTCACCGATCACCCTCAGGGCTGCAAGCTGTTCGGCTGGATGCAAGGCCCGATCGAGTTCTACGATTCCGATGCCAACTTCGTCATGACCACCGATGTCTGGTGGTTCATGGAGCACTACGAAACCTATTGCCGGGAAAACAACATCCCGATCAACCCCAAGCTCTACGTCTGAAGGAGGCGGCAATGGCCACGATGAAAGCGCCGCCTTCGGGCAAGTACGAGATCGCCGCAGTCCCTGAGCTTTACGGCGCCCTGATCAAGGCGCGCGGGATCGAGGGCACTTATGTGGGCGGCACCGAGGCAGAAAGCCCCTGGGTGCCGTTCGGCGACAACGCCGCAATCCGCCACCTCGCCTTCGACGTGCGCGAGAACGTCTATGTCAACATCCTGTGGATCAAGGGTCCCGGGGTGATCGGTACCCACAAGCATCGCGGCCGGGTCTGGGCGATCGGGCTGGAGGGCTCGTTCCGCTATCTCGAGTATGACTGGGTGTGCAAGCCCGGCGAATTCATCACCGAGACCCCGGGCACCGCGCATACCCTGGTCACCGACGATCCGGGCGGGATGAAGGCGCTGTTCCACATGCAGGGCGCCAACGAGTTTTACGACGAGCAGGGCAATCACGTCGAAACGCTCGATGTCTGGTGGTTCATGAACCACTATGAGAGCTATTGCCGGGAACACGGCATTGCGATCAACCCGGCGCTTTATCTCTAGGACCCGCGATCAATGAACAGTCCTGCGGCTATGCCGAAACTGACCGGTCCGAGTGGTGGGCCGTATCTGCGCAATGCCTGGTATGTCGCCGGCTGGGCAGACGAACTGACGGCGGATCAGCCGCAAGCCAAGGTCTTCCTCGAAGAGCCGGTGGCGCTGTTCCGCGACGAGGGCGGCGCGGCCCGGGCGATCGGCGGGCGCTGCCCGCACCGCTTCGCTCCGCTCGGCCGGGGACGGCTCGCTAACGGGGTGCTAACCTGCCCTTATCACGGCCTTGGCTTCGACGGCAGTGGCGCCTGCGTGCTCAATCCGCATCAGGGCGATGCGCCGCCCAAGGCCTCGGTCCCGGCCTATCCGCTGGTCGAGCGTTACAAGCTGCTGTGGATCTGGATGGGCGATGCGGAGCAGGCCGATCCGGCCGCGATCCCTGACTTTTCCTGGCTCGACGATCCCCGCTGGGAAGCGGTCCGCGGCTGCGTTTTGCCGGAAGGCCATTACGAGCTTTACGTCGACAATATCCTCGACCTCAGCCACGCCAACTTCGTCCACCCGGCCCTCGTGGCCAGCGCCTTTACCGAGGGCGAACGCAAGTTCTGGCAGGAGGGGGAGACGGTCTTCGCCCGCTATACCCGCCCCGACGATTACCTCTCCGAGGGTATCTCGGCGATGGTCGGGACCATGGGCCGCAAGCAGGATTTCATCGGCGAAGTGGTCTGGCATGCGCCCTCCACGCTCTATCTCGATTTCCGCATTGCCGATCCGGGTACGCCTTTTGAAGAGATGACCTTGCTGCCCTCGATCCACGCCTTCACCCCGGAAACGGCGGGCACCACGCATTACCTCTGGGCCACCGCGCGCGACTTTGCGCTGGGCGATGCCGAATTCTCGGCGATCATGCATGGCGCGCTGGAGTTTGCCTTCGAGCATGAGGATGCACCGCTGATCCGCGACGCGCACCGGCTGATGAAGGGCGAGGATTTCTGGGATTTGAAACCGCTGGTGCTCTCCGGCGACGGCGGCGGCATCCGTGCCCGGCGGCAGCTGCGGCGGATGATCGCGGCGGAGCAGGGATTGAAGGCTGAGGAGGTTTGATGGCTACGCTCGACAAGTTCGACATCACCGGGCGCAGGGCGCTCGTCACCGGCGCGGCATCCGGCCTTGGCCTGGCCTACACCGAAGCCATTGCCGAAGGCGGCGCGCGCGTGACCATGGCCGATATCGACGCCGAAGGCCTGGCGCGCGAGGCCGACCGCCTGCGCTCGCTCGGCTATGACGTCCGCACTGACCTGCTCGACATATCCGACCGCGCCGCGACCGAGCGCGTCTTCGCTGCCCATGCCGATGCCCTCGGCGGGCTGGAGATCTGCTTTGCCAATGCCGGGGTCGGCCTCGGCGCGGGGTTCTGGAGTCCTGAAGGCAAGCGCGTGCCCGAGGGTCAGGTCGATACATTCGATCCGGAAATGTGGGACCGCTCGACCGAGATCAATTTCACCGGCGCCTACAACACCATGCGCAGCGCCGCGACGCTGATGAAGGCGGGGGGCAGGGGCGGCTCGATCGTCGCCACCGCTTCTAACGCTGGGTTGATCCTCGAGCCGATCGTCTCGATGTCCTACCACGCCGCAAAGGCCGGGGTGCTGCACATGGTCCGCGCGCTGGCGCTGGAGCTGGCGGAATACCGCATCCGCGTGAACGCGATCGCGCCGGGGCCGTTCGTTACCAATATCGGCGGCGGCTGGGCCAAGAAGGACCCGGCGGTGCGCAAGGCTTTCGATGCCACCGTGCCGCTCGGCGCGATGGCCGAGCCCGACCAGATGAAGCCGCTCGCGCTCTATCTCGCCAGCGATGCCTCGGACTTCATGACCGGCGCGCATCTGCTGATCGACGGCGGCGTTGCGCTGGGCATGCCGCGGTGAGGGCAGTCACCGTCCAAGGGCTGCATCGGCCGCTCAGCTTCGACACGGTCCCCGATCCCACTCCGGGCGAGGGCGATGTCGTGGTCAAGGTCGGGCGTTGCGGAATCTGCGGCAGCGACCTGCACATGACCGAGGACCCGGCCTACGGCATCAGCAGCGGCGACGTGCTCGGGCATGAATTTGCCGGTGAGGTCGTGGCGCTGGGCAAGGGCGTCGAGGGGCTGGCGATGGGCGATCTCGTTGCGGTCAGCCCGCTCAAGTCCTGCGGGCACTGCGAGCACTGCCGCAAGGGCGAGGTGCAGTGGTGCGAGCATTTCGGGCTGCAGGGCGGCGGCTATGCCGAGTTCGCGCTAACCAAGCCCAATCAGTGCATTCGCCTGCCCAAGACTGCGAGCCTTGCTGACGGCGCAATCATCGAGCCGCTGGCGGTGGCGTTGCATGGGGTGAAGCTCTCGGGGCTGACCAAGGGCGACAAGGTGCTGGTGCTGGGCGCGGGGCCGATCGGGCTGGCGGTGGCCTTCTGGGCCAAGCGCTATGGCGCGGGTTTCGTCGCGGTGCAGGATCTCGTCGATTTTCAGAGCGAGCGGGCGCTGGCGATGGGGACGGATGCCTTTGTCGTCGATCCGGTCGACCCGGTTGGCGCGGCCGAGCGGGCGATGCACGGCAAGGCGGACATCGTGTTCGAATGCGTCGGCGTGCCCGGGCTGATCGCGCAGGCGGTCCAGCAGGTCCGCAATCGCGGCACGATCCTGCTGCTGGGCCTATGCACCCGGCCCGACACCTTCAACAGCTTCGCGATGCTGCAGAAGGAGGCCAAGCTGGTGACCAGCGCTTTCTTCACCTTGGCTGACTACCAGGAAGCACTCGATGCGCTTGCGGCGGGCCTCGCCGAACCGCGCATGCTGGTGACGGGAACCATCGGGCTGGAAGAGACGCCCGAGGTGTTCGAAAGCCTCAAGCAGCGCACGCACCAGTGCAAGGTGCTGATCGCGCCTTGAACTAATTCCTCCCCGAGCTGGCTCGGGGAGGTGGCATTCACGCAGTGAATGACGGAGGGGTCTCGGTGCTGGGGACAACCCCTCCACCACCGCTTCGCGGCGGTCCCCCTCCCCGAGCAAGCTCGGGGAGGAACTCGGTGACCTACTTCTCGCCCAGCGCCTTGTCCTCGTTGGCGCGTTTGATGATGTACTGGCGGATGTTCTCGACATCCTCAGGCTTCAGCACCGCCTTGAACGAGACCATGCCCTTGGGGTGTTCGCCCTGCATCAGCACCCCGCCGATCACCACCGAGCGGATGCCCTCGGCCGCGCCGATATAGACCGATCGACGCAGGTCAGGATTGAGCGCCCCGGCAACGGCCGCGTCGCCATGGCAGACCGAGCAGTAGCGGGCGTAGGTGTTGGCCCCGGCCGCAGCCTGCTCGGGCGTGCCGGTGAAGGCGGGCGGATCGAGCGGCAGCTTGTTGAGCGCCGGGATCGGTGCGAGTTGGCCCTTCCCGCCGATCTTGAACACCAGCAGCCTGCTGATGTTGCGCGCGCCGCGGCTCTTGTTGGAGAGCACACCGGGGGCGATGTCCCACACCCCGCCCCAGCCGGCCAGCACCGCGACATATTGCTCGCCGCCGATCGAGTAGGTCATCGGTCCCGCCATCACGCCGGTCTGCGCGTCGAACGACCACAGCTTCGAACCCTTGTCGGCGCTGTAGGCGTCGAAATAGCCCTCGGCGGTGCCCTGGAACACGAGATTGCCCGCAGTGGAGAGCACGCCGCCGTTCCACGGACCCGGATGCGGGACGGTCCAGCCCGCCTTCTGGGCGACTGGATCCCATGCGATCAGCGCGCCGGTGGTCGCGGCGAGCGCGCCGGCCCGCGCGCCCTTGTCGGCCGGCATGGCGACCATCGCGCCGTCCTGCGCGGTCTGGAAGCCCATCGCGCTCGGCTTCCAGTCTTTCGCCGCGGCGAAGGGGAAGGCGGCGAGGTTGGCCGGGATATACATGTAGCCGGTCTTGCTGCTGAAGCTCATCGGCTGCCAGCTGTGCGATCCGCCGGCGCCGGGGATCGACACGAATGGCTTGCCGGTCTTCTCGTAGCGGGCCTCGGGGTTGATCGTCGGGCGCCCGGTCTTGGGATCGATCCCGATGGTCCAGTTCTGCATGACGAAGCTGCCGGCGGAGATGAAGGTCCCGCTCTTGGCGTCGAGCACGTAGAAATAGCCGTTCTTCGGGGCATGCAGCACGACGTGCTTCGGCTCGCCATTGATGGTCAGGTCGGCGACGGTGATCTGGGCGTTGGAATCGAAGTCCCAGCGATCTTCCGGGGTTTCCTGGAAATGCCACTTGTACTCGCCGGTATCGGCATCGACCGCGACGATTGAGGATGTGTAGAGGCTGTCGCCTTCGCGCCCTGCCGCCGCCGGGTTCCACGGTTCAGCGTTGCCGGTGCCGAACAGCACGAGGTTGGTGGCGGGATCGTAGGTGATCGAATCCCACACCGTACCGCCGCCGCCGAGTTCCCACCACTTGCCGGTCCAGGTCTTGGCGGCCGCTTCCATGGCCTTATTTTCGAAGGCGTCAGCCGGATTGCCGGGGACGGTGTGGAACTTCCACAGCTCCTCACCGGTCTTCCAGTCATAGGCGGCGAGATAGCCGCGCGCCTTGTATTCGGCTCCGCCCGAGCCGATCAGCACCTTGCCCTTGGCGATGCGCGGGGCACCGGTGATGGTGTAGTCCTGCTGGTTGGGAACGACGGTCTTTTCCCAGGCAACTTTGCCGTCGGCCTGGTTCAGCGCAACCAGTCGCCCGTCGAGCGTGCCGACATAGACCTTGTCGCCGTAGAGCGCGACGCCGCGGTTTACCGCGTCGCAGCAGGCGCGGACCAGCGTGTCGCGCGGAACCTTGGGATCGTAGGACCACTTGAGCGCGCCGGTCTTCGCGTCGAAGGCCTTGACCATCGACCAGGCGGTCGAAATGTAGAGCACCCCATCATGCATCAGCGGCGTGGCTTCCTGCCCGCGCGCGGTCTCAAGATCGACCGACCAGGCGAGGCCGAGCTGGCTCACATTGGCGTCGCTCACCTGCGTCAGCGGCGAAAAGCGCTGCTCGCCTCGGTCATTGCCGTAGGACAGCCATTCGTCCGCGACCCCGCTGGTGAGCAGGGCATCGGTCACGCCCTCGGTCGCCGGGGACGAAGCCTGCTTGCCGCAGGCCGCCAGCGACAGAAGGGCGACGATCGCCAATGCCTTGAAACGCATAGCTGCTCCTCTCCAATCCTACAGACGCTCACTCCCCTTCAGGGGAGAGATACGCAGGCTTGGCCAGCTCTTGGCCTAGCCGATGTTGAGAGGGGGACTAGTGAACATCCCCCTCTCCCAACCCTCTCCCCTTCAGGGGAGAGGGCTTATTCAGTTCACCATCCGGTCCGAGCCGCCCCAATAGGGCTTGCGCAGTTCCTTCTTGTCCATCTTGCCCGCTGCGGTGCGCGGAATCGAGTCGATAAATGCCACCGACTTGGGCGCCTTCACCCCGCCAAGGCGCGCCTTGGTGTGGGCGATGATCTCTGCCTCGGTGATGCCATCGGCCACCACCACGGCGTGGACCTGTTCGCCCCACTTATCGTGCGGAACGCCGAACACGGCGCATTCGCGCACCGCCGCCAGCTCGGTGATCGCGGCCTCGACCTCGGTGGTGAAGACGTTGAACCCGCCGGTGACGACCATGTCCTTCTTACGGTCGACGATATAGAGGTAGCCGTCCTTGTCGAACTTGCCGACATCGCCGGTGTGGTGCCAGCCGAACTTGCGGACTTCGGCGGTTTCCTCGGGCTTTTCGAAATAGGAGTGCGAGACCAGCACGCCGCGCGCGCAGATCTCGCCGCTTTCGCCGAGCGGCACCTGCTTGCCGTCGTCATCGAGCAGCGCGACCTTGATCGAGCGTGAGATCTTGCCGCAACTGGCGAGCTTCTCGGGCGCTTCCTTCGCGAAGCGCGCGACGTCCTCGGGCGGGAACCAGGCGACGATCATCGGGCATTCGACCTGGCCATAGCTCTGGCACATGCAAGGGCCGAAAATCTCGACCGCCTGACGCAGCTTTTCCGGGCTGCAGGGGCTGCCGACCAAAATGAAGATCCGCAGCGAGGAGTAATCGTGGCTGCCGATCGCCGGCGAAGCGAGGCACTGGTAGAGTGCGGTCGGCGGCAGATACATATGGCTGATCTTGTAGCGATCGATCGCCTGCAGCACTTTCTCGGCATCGAAGCCGGGCAGGATAATCTGCGTCGCGCCGAAGCTCATGGTCGAAAGGCAGATCGGGCCGGCGGCATGGGTGATTGGCGCGGAGACCAGCGCGACCGGATTGTCGGTGCGCCCGCCCATGGCATCGGCGGCGGTCTCGATCATTGTGCCCCAGCCGAGGTTGGTGACGTTTGCGCCCTTCGAGGGGCCGGTGGTGCCGCCGGTCGGGAAGATGCCGACGATGTCCATCATATTGCCGAAGGCGTCGATTTCGGGCTCGACGAAGTCGGCGGCGGAAACGCCAGCGATGAATTGCTCAAGGCTGGGGTCGCCACCCAGCGGCTGGTCGATGCAGACGAACTTGGTCAGCGTCGGGCAGAGCTCGCGCAGCTGCTGGACCTCGCCGGCCAAGCTGGAGTGATAGACCATCCAGTTGCAGCGCACATAATTGATGTAGCCGGCATTGGCATCGATCGCGTTGCGGGTGTTGACCGGGATCCACTTGCCGTTGGCCCGCCACATCGCCAGCAGCAGCACCAGCAGCATCCCGCCGTTGGGGCCATACAGCGCCAGCAGATCCTGGTTGGCGAAGCCGCCGCGCTGCAGGGCGGAGGCGATGCGTTCGCTCATCGCCTTGACCTCGGCAAAGGTCCACTGCTCGCCGGTCACCGTGTCAACGATGGCCAGGCGCGATGGATCGCGGTCATGCCCGCGGTCAAAATAGTCGATCGAACGCATGCTCTGTCTAACCCCAGCGGTTGATTTCGGGACCCGGCGCCCAGCTCTGTTCCGGTGCGGCCGTTCCGGCGCGGGCGAGGGCCGCCTGCACTGATGGACGCGCGCGGACCCGGTCCATCCAGGCCAGCGCCTTGTCCTTGCCGGCAAAGGCTTCGGGCAGCAAGATGGGCAGGCCAACCAGCCAGGCGAAGGTTTCAAAATCGGCGATGGTGAGCTCGCCCATCAGCCATTCGCGGCCATCGGCCAGCTGATCTTCGACCATCGCGACCGCGCCGGTGACATGCCGGATGCTGTCCGCCACCTGCGCCTCGGGGAAGTTGCCGTCGCGGATCATCGCCCAGCGCGCGCGCAGGTCTTCGCTGGCGATATGGCCGGAAAGCGCAGCAAAGGCGGCATCGTCCAGCGCCGCGAGCGGGCCATGCGCGGTCGCCTTACATCCCAGGAAGGCCGCCGCCGGAGCGCAGCGCTCGGTCACGCGGCGGCACCACATCAGCATCTGCCAATGGGCATAGGCGTCCTTGGGCTGGAGCGTGTTGGCCCCGCACTCGTCGAGAAACTGGGCGATGAACACGCTTTCGGTCATCGCTTCGCCGTCAATGACCAGCACCGGGCCTTCACCCTCGACGCCCATGTCGCGGGCCACGCCCTCGCTGACGCCGGGCAGGGTGTGGCGCTCGCCCTTCAGCAGGTCGATCCGGCGGCACTCGGCTGCAACGCCGGTTTCAGCCAGCGCAGCCAGAACGGCGAGCGAAGGGCCGTTGGGTTCGCCGTGATAGAGGATCATGCTCGTCATCTCAGCGCACTCCGCTCGTAACGCCGTCGTACTCTTTGCCGGGCGGGATATATAGTCCTGTTCGAGGATCTCGACGCGGCTGGCCATGCGGGTGCGGCCCAGCTTCCAGCAGGCCTGCGTGGCCGGCCGGCGATAGATCGCGCGCAGCCAGCGCATGATGTTGGGCGTCAGATCATCATTGGCGAGATGCGGTTGCGACAGCGGCATCGCATAGGCGAGGTTGAAGCCATTGACATCGGCGAGGCTGTAATCGTCACTGGCGAGCCATTCGCGCTTGCCCAGCTCGCCTTCCAACATGCGGATGCCATGCTCGATGCGGCGGCTGCTCTCGGCCATTTCCTCGTCGCTGAACAGGCCGAACACGGCCTTGCGCCAGGCGACCTGCCGCTCGGGCAGGGGAATACGCGAGATCTGTTCCTCGATCTTTTCCTTGCCATGGGTGGCCAGCGAATTCGGGCCGACGAAATACTTCCAGCCGAACATCGAGAAGCTCGGTGCCAGCCACTGGTCCATGAACTTCATCCACCAGCGGATCCGCCAGCGCGCCTGTGGGTCGGAAGGCATCAGGGCGGGGCCGTTGAACTGCTCGTTGACATATTCCATGATCGCCGTGGATTCGACCAGCATCCGCTCGCCCCACGGACCACGATGGGTCATCGCCGGGATCGTGCCCTGCGGATTGATCGCGAGGTATTCGGGCTTGTGCTGATCGAAATTCAGCATGTCGATGTAGTGGCTGTCGAAGGGCACACCCTTTTCCATCAGCGCCAGCATCGGCTTGCCCGAATTGGCATTGGGCTCCCAGTGGTACAGGGTGACTTGGGCCATGATATCCTCTCCACGCCCGATGGACTCGGCCTCGGGCAGTTTGTATGTAAGACATACTAAAACCGTGCGGACGCAGGTCAAGCGCCATGTTAGGCACAGGGTGAAATCACCCGGCGCCGAATCGGCCCCGATCAGCGCGCCTTCATGGTCCAGCGGAACAGGTGGTTACGGCCCGAACGGGTCTTGAGCGGTACCTCCGCGGCAACCCGGTAGCCCTGCGCTTCAAGCTCGCCGCGCACCGCCACCCAGTCGCCCCAGCCGGTCAGCCCCTCGATCGTGGCGGGGTGCTGTCCGGCGCGTAGGGCGGCGAAATGGGTATGGTGTTCGCGATAGAGATCGATCGCGCCACTGGCATGGGCGGTTCGGGCGAAGGCCAGCGATTCCGGCACGCGACTGTCGTACATGACGATGGCCTGACTGCGCTGTGCGGCCATGACCATCGGCGCGGCAGTGGCAGCGGTGGCAATGGCTCCGGCCTTGAGCAGGCTGCGTCGATCGGTGCGCATGGTCACTTCGCCTTTCCGAGATAGGTGGCCACAGAATCAAGCTCGGCATCGGTCAGGTCAACCCTGGTTTGCCCAGGCATCGCATTCTTGCCCATGCGCACCACCTGCTTGACGTAGTCAGGCGTCAGGTCGGTGCGGTTGGCGAGCAGGCCCTTGTCCGGGGTCTCACCGGCCATGACGCGCTGCTTGGTCAGCAGGTTGGTGCCCATGCCGCCCAGCAGATGGCAGGCACCGCAATGGTTTTCGAACAGCGCCTTGCCGTCGCGCCCGGCAGCGAGCCGGTCACCCGAGGGGGCCTCGGCGCGCATCTGGTAGGGCAGCAGCGGCGGCGGGCCGGCTTGGGCGGCTTCGGGTGCTGCGGCTTGCTGCTTGCAGGCGGCCAGCGCGATCAGCGCGATCAGAACGGCGCGCTTCATGCCCGGCCCTCCTCGGCGTTGTCGCGATAGGCGGCAGGCCACACGCCCTGCTTGCCCGGGGCGATGATCCCGTTGGGATCGAGCGCGTCCTTGATCGTCTGGTTGAAGCGGCGCAGTGCGTGATCGTTGAAATCGAAGGTGTCCATCACCGCGTCCATCCAGCCGAGATGGGTGCGGTATTCGCCGTAGCCGGCCTTGGCGGTCTCGGCGATCAGCGCGTTGAACAGCTTCTTCATCGTCGCGATCTGTTCCGGCTGGTCGCGATCGAACATCAGCATGTTGACGTTGTTGGCGAAGCGACCGTTGATCGTGAAGCTGGCGTAGAAATCGACATCGAAGCTGTCGATGATCTTGCGGCTGCGGCGCATCTGGCCGAGCACGTGATCGCCGCTGGCCGGGACCACGGGCGAGAAGCCCATATGCGCGCCGCGCCCGCCGATCCAGTCGGACATCTGCAGCGGCACCGCGGAAGGTATGCCCATGGTGATGTCGAAGGCGCTGATCGGATCGCCCTCGTGCCACCAGTTCTCGACCGGCGGCGCCTTGAGGTTCTTCGCCATCGCCGCCTTGACGATATCAGCCTTGGCCTTGATCACGCTCTCATCGCCATAGAGCCGCAGCGCGACCTGCCAGTAGCCCAGCTTGTGCTCCTTGAGCAGCTCCTGCACCCGCCATTCGGGGATGGCGGAGGGCTTGTCCCAGAAGTCCCTGCGCTGGCCCTTCAGTACCATCTTGCCGAGCCAGCTGGGGATGAAGACATTCTGCTCGATCAGCCCCGAGATCTTGAGCGGGGTGATCGTGTCGATCACCCAGCCGATGTCTTCCGCGTCGGGAATGTCGAAGATCAGTTCGAGCGAAGCGGCGGGCGCGGGCTGGAGCCACACCCCGGCCTTGGTCACCACGCCGAGGTTGGACTGGCTGAAGGCGAGGTCCCAGGTCGGACCGTAGCCCATAGGGAAGACGTGCCAGGCCGAATTGTCCTTCATCGCGCCCATGCCGGTGCGCAGCAGATCGCCATCCGGCAGCACCGCCTCGATCCCACAGAGGTTGCGGGCGTGCAGGCCATAGGGGGTATAGCCGATGCCGTGCTCCAGCGCGTTGCCGAGCACCGAGCCCCAGGCATTGCCCGGCACCGACATCCACAGCGGCGCCTTTTCGCGCTGCATATGCTCGAACAGGTCGAAGAAGCCGACGCCAGGTTCGACCACGCAATAGGCGAGCTTGGTATCGAGCTCGAGAATCTTGTTCATCCGCCCGAGATCGAGCACCACGCTGCCCGCCATGCGCGGGGCCGAGGTGCCATAGCCCAGGTTCTTGCCGCGGGCGACCGGCCAGAGCGGGGTCTTGTGCTCGTTGGCGAGGCGGACGATCGCCTGCACTTCCTCGACATTGCTCGGCGCAACTGCGGCGCTGGCCGGCCATTGCTCGGCCGGGCCGGGGGCGTAGACGTCGGAATAGGCATCGCGATCGCCGTCGCTGGCCATGACCCAGTCCTTGCCGACCACTCCGGCGAAGGCTTGCAATGCGGCATCGAAGCCCTGCGGGCTGACACGTGGCGGAAGTGTGAGTTTCACGCTCTCCCCCTCCTTTTCTTTATAACAATTGTTATTGGCAAGCGCATTTCCGGCGGGCCGTCAAGCCGCGTCAGGTCAGCGCGTAATACTTCACGTAGTTACCGTCCGGCTTGCGCTCGCCCACGCCGATGAAGACGTTGCGAGTCAGCCACTCATACTTGCCCTTGGGCGCGTCGAATGATGGCTGTGCGCGCAGGTAATAGTCGGCATGCGGCACCGGTTCGCCGCCTTCGAAGGCCCACTTGCGCAGACGGGTCATGGTGTCCGGCTGGCGGCCCCAGAGGAAGCCCCGGTTCTGCATGTAGATCGTCACCCCGTCGTCGGTTTCGAGCAGATAGCGAGCATCGAACACGGCGGTGTCGTCGGGCCGGAAGGTGGCATAGTCGCCGCCCGAATTGGGGATCGCCCGGCCGTTCATCTTCGGCCCCTCAATCTCGCCGCGATCGACATAGACCGCGCTGCGAAACCCGCCGGATGGCAGGTCGGGCACCGAGTTCACCCGGGTGAACCACAGGCGGATCGCGAAGGCGAATTCGAGATTGGGATTATCGAGCGTGGAAAACATGGGTCGGCTGCCTCAGTAGTTCGAGAGGATCGCGAGACTCGGCCCGTCGAGCGGCAAGCCCTTGGCCTTCTTGTCGAGCTCGTCGCGGTGGGTGCGGGCCTGTTCGTCGATCAGGAAAGCGTGGATCGCGTCGGCTTCCGCCGGTTTGAACACATCGTTCCAGCGCGGCATGCCGTTTGGCACCAGCAGGCCCTCCAGCAGGATCTGCCGGAAGGCCTCATGCGTGCCGGGCTGCATTCGGCGCAGGTCCGGGGTGATCGAACGGTGCTGGTTGGCATGGCAGATCGCGCAGTTGGTGAAGAACAGCGCGCGGCCGGCGGCGATGGTCGCGGGGGTTACGCCCGGCAATTGTGCCGGAGCCTCGGGTGCGACTTCCAGCGGGGGCAGCTCGGCGGGGATCGCTACTGGTCCGCCATCGAGCCGGAACACCAGAATCCGCCCCGCATTGCCGCGCTTGTAGGCTGCCGAATAGGACGGGACATAAGGAAAGCCTCCGCCGCCCCAGGCCGCCATGACCGCGACGTACTGCACGCCCTTGACCCGGTAGGTCATCGGCGCGGCGACGATCGAGGTGCCGGTTTCGACTGTCTTGAGTATCTTGCCGGTCCGGGAATCGCGCACCACCAGCTGGCCCGAAAGCGTGCCGTGAAAGGTGAGCCCGCTGGCCGTGGTCAGCACGCCGCCGCGGTCTTGCCAGCCTGCCATCGTCGCGCGCCATATGGTCTTGCCGGTGAGCGGATCGATCCCGCGCATTTCAGTGCTGGCGGGGTTCCTGAGCACTTCCTGCCACGCGGGGAGTGCCTTGACCAGCGCCGCTACCGGCGGGGGCAAGGTAGGTAGCGCCGCCTCAAGCTGCGCGGTGAAGATGAGCGCTGCGCCGGTGTTGAGCCCCTTGGGTTTGTAGGGGAGCTCGCCGGGGGGCGTGAACATCAGATTGCCCATGTCTTGGATCGAACCGATGTAGAGCCCGCTGACCGGATCGTAGCTTGCCGGATACCAGTTGCGCGCGCCCGGGGTGCCCGGGAAGATGATCTTGGGGCCAGCCGAGATGTCGGCCGCCTCATGGTCGAGCTCCGGAACGCCGGTCTTGAGGTCGATACCCTTGGTCCAGTTGACCCGGACGATCTTGTTGGCCCGCAGCAGTTTTCCATCGCGGCGGTCGATCACGTAGAGGATGCCGTTCTTGGGCGCATGCAGCACCACAGGCCGCTCCTCGCCATCGACCTTTAGCTTGGTCAGGACCATCGGCGCGGTTGCGTCATAGTCCCACTGGTCCTCGGGGCTTTCCTGATAATGCCACTTCATCCGCCCGGTCTTGGCGTCGAGCGCGACGATCGAGGAGACGAACAGATTGTTACCGCGGCTGGGTGAGCGGATTTCGAGATTGTAGGGCTGGCCATTGCCGGTGCCGACCAGCACCAGCCCGGTTTCGGGATCGTAGTTGATCGCATCCCACGGCCCGCCGCCAGCGCCGATATCCCAGCGGCTGCGCGGATCCCA
>CANJSX010000014.1 GCA_947477055.1 Sphingomonadaceae bacterium
CACCGCAGTCGGCTCTGCCGATGCGTTGACGCTGGCCGGCAAGATTATCAATTCGCAAGCCACGGCTCTGCCCTCCACCAAAAGCGAAGTGATCGAAGGTTACGTGGAAGTCGGCGTGCCGCTGATGAAGGACGGCGTGCTGGGGAATCTCGATGTCGATGGCGCTCTGCGTCAGACGCATTACAACCGCTCCGGCGATGCCACTACCTGGAAGGGTGGCGTGGTCTGGGCGCCGATCCCCGACATCACCTTCCGCGTGACGCGTTCGCGCGACATTCGTGAGCCTACCGCTCAGGAATCGAGCCCGAATGCGACGACCACCCTGTTGCCGCTGCCCGATCCTTTCAAGGGAGGCACGACCAACCAGTTCATCGTTACGGGTGGCAACCCGAACCTCAAGCTGGAAAAGGGTGATACCTTCACCGCCGGCGTGGTGCTGAAGCCCAGCTTCATCCCACGCTTCAACCTGTCGCTCGATTACTACAACATCAAGGTATCGGGAGCGATCGACTCGCTGACCGGTTCGGCCATCGCCACGGCGTGCAAGAACCAGAACATCCTCTGCAACCTGATCACCTTCAACACCGATGGCTCGATCAACACGATCCAGTCGTCGTTCCAGAACCTCAGCAAGCTCTACGCTGAAGGCTTCGAACTGGTGATGGACTACCGGATCCCGGTGGGTGCTGGGAACATCGATCTGCAGGCCAATGCCAACTATATCGTCGACCTCTCGACGGTTGGTGCAACGGGCCTGGTCACGCAGCTTGACGACTGGACTGGTAACAACGGCTCGGTCACCAACATCCAGGGCGTTCCGCGCTACAAGCTGGATGGCATCGTGACCTACTCGCAGGAAGCATGGTCGGTCTCGGCGCACGGGCGTTATGTTCCGCGCGGCATCCTGGATCCGACCAAGATCGGGCCGGATCAGGCTGGCTATGACATCAACAACCCGCAGAGCGCGAACATCAACCACGTCGACTCGCGCTTCTACCTCGACCTGACCGCCCGGATCAAAATCATGGACGGCAAGTTCGAGCTCTTTGGAAACATCAACAATGTGTTCGATACGCAGGAACCCGACCAGCTTCGCCTGGTCGGTAACCCGCTGAACTTCGATCCCATCGGGCGCGCATACAAGATCGGTGTCTCGGCCAAGTTCTAACAGGAACGCCGGACCCGCAACCGAAGCCAGGTCGGCAGGGTATTCCCTGCCGACCTGAGCGGGTTTTTCTGCCGGAATTATCGCTTCGCCGATCCGGCAATTGCATATCACGGCGCCGTGCCACGCAGCGGCTTGCGCCGGCCCGGAACACGGAAGGACAGCATCGATGTACGACAAGTCAGATCCCAGATCGCAATTGGCAACGGCCTCAGCCGCCAAGCCGGTCGGTGCTCTCGCAGCTGCCAGCTACGGTCTGTTCTACAAGGACGCGCCGGGTGAGGACGATGCCAATGGCAAGACCTGGTACTGCCGCGGCGTCAACTTCGTGATAGCCTATACCGAGGCCGCTGCTGGCGGAACCTTCTCGGTCAGCGGTCATCCGGATGAGTACATGACGATCCTGCCCGATCCCGAAACCCCGGCCACCGCCAGCGCCGGTGCGCAGACCGAAACCACCGGCGGCTATGCGCTGCTGATCATGCCCCCGGGCGATTCCACCATCACGCTGGCCAAGGGCGGCAAGATGGTCCGCATCTTTACTACCAAGTCGGATGAGATCACCGCGCGCGCTGCCAACAACGCCGACTATGCCGAGCCGAGCCCCAACGTGCCGCCGCTCACGCCCTGGCCGACCCCGCCGGCCGGTTTCAAGGTCCGCGTCTATACGCTCGATGTTCCGCCGTTCCCCGGTCGCTATGGCCGCATCTGGCGCTCGACCAATTTGATGATCAACATGCCGCCGCGTTCGACCGGTGAGCGTGATCTGGCCAAGCTCTCGCCGCATCATCATGACGATTTCGAGCAGTGCTCGCTCGCACTCGAGGGCAGCTGGGGCCACCACATGCGCTGGCCCTGGTCGATCAATATGGCCGAGTGGCAGCAGGACGTGCACGCGCGGGTCGAATCGCCTTCGGTCACCGTCATCCCGGCGCAGGTGATCCACACCTCGACCTGGCATGCCGAATTTAACCAGCTGGTCGATATCTTCGCGCCGCCGCGGATGGACTTCTCCCAGAAAGAGAACTGGGTGATCAACGCCGACGAGTATCCGATGCCGTAATTACGCTGGGCGGGGGCAGGGCAAACATGTCCGTCCGCTGCCCGGTATGACATTTTGGGGAGGATCGGCGCGGGACCGCGAATTCAGCGGCCCGCGCCGGTTATTTTGAGGTTAGGCGTTGCAGGCCATTGAACGGCCGGTTTGTGATTCAGGAGACAGATGATGGTTGATGCCGCAGAAGCCGCATTCGAGGCGCGGATTTCGAAATTGCTGGTCGGTGCGATCGACATGCATTGCCACTCCGGCCCCTCGGTGATGCCACGCGATTTCAATCACATCGACGCGCTGACCGAAGTCGCCGAAGCCGGTTTTTGCGGCATGCTGATCAAGGATCACTATTACTCGGCGACCCCGATCACCGAGCTGCTCAACCAGACCCACGGACATCTCGGCGTGCGGCTGTTTTCGGGCGTGCCCACCAACAACGCCACTGGCGGCTTCAACAAGCACGCGGTCGATCACGGCATCGCGCTGGGGGCCAAGCTGGTGTGGATGCCGACCTTTGCGGCCAAGAACCATGTCGAGGCCGATGCCAAGCGCAAGAAGGACTTCCCCCACACGATCAAACCGCTGCTCGCACCCGATCCGCTCACACCGATCGACGCCAACGGCCAGGTCAAGGACGAGGTCAAGGTGATCCTCGACATGATCGCCCAGCACGACGTGATCCTCTCGGGCGGGCACTTGCACATCAGAGAGATCTTTCCGGTGTTCGAGGAAGCGATCAAGCGCGGGGTCAAGCGCCTGCTGGTCAACCACCCGACCTTCATCATCGAGGCCAGCCACGAGGATATCCGCCAGCTGGTGGCGATGGGCTCCTACATCGAGCACTCGCTGTGCATGTTCATCCCGCTCAAGACCCGCTCGGAAAAGTTCCCGATCGAGGACCTCGACGCGCTGATCAAGACCGCCGGCGTGGACCGCACGATCCTCGCTTCCGACCTCGGACAGATCAACAACGATCACCCGGTCGACGGGTTCCGCTCGGTCGTGGGCCGCTGCATCAAGCTGGGCTATTCGGACGAAGATATCCGCAAGATGATCTCGACCAATGCCAAGGCGCTGCTCGGCTGGGAAGACTGAGGTCTCATTCCCCCTCCTCTTCAGAGGAGGGGGCGATCGATCAAACCGGGTCCGCGTCCAGCCGCACCACCCCATCCAGCCCTTCCTTGAAGGCAGGATAGCGGCTCAGCACCAGCGGATCGTGACCCGGGATGATGTGCGCTGGCGAACTGGCAAGTTCGTGCATCCGGTCATAGCCGGCGATCATGTCGGCCACGTTCTCGACCACCGGGAACGGGCGGATCTGCTCGAAATTGGCGTAGAAGTGCGAGGCATCCGATCCCAGCACCACCCAGCCGCGCCGGGTGCGCACCCGCGTGATCTGCAGTCCGCGTGTGTGCCCACCGACGTGGTGGACCGAGATTCCTGGGGCCAGTTCACTGTCGCCATCGTGAAAGCAGACCCGGTCCGCGAAGACGCGCTCGACCATCGCCCCCACGTCACCCGGCTCATAGGCGTGGCGCGTGTATTCCTGGCACATGCAGCGTCCGGTGCAGAACTCCATCTCTGAGTCCTGAATGTGGTAGCGTGCATTGGGGAACAGGTCGCGATTGCCGGCATGGTCGTAGTGCATGTGCGAGATGATGACGTCTTGTACCGAGTCCGGCTCGATTCCGATCGCGCGCAGTCCCTCTCCGACCGGACGCACGATCTGACGCCCGCGCTTCTTGCCCATCGGTTCGTCGAACCCGGTATCGAGCAAAAAGGTCCGGTTCTCGCCGATGATCGCCCAGACGAAATAATCGAGCGCCATTGGCCCGTCATGCTCGTCGCCGCCGATGAAATTGTGCCGCGCCGTGCGGTCAAGATGCGCGTAGCGGACCGCGTAGATTTCGTATTCGTCGCTCATGCTGCGGCTCCGATCTGCACCCCGGCCCATTCCTCGACCAGCTTGGCCATCTCGGTAAAGTCCGAATCCGGTCCGAATTTGGCCTGGGTGAGATTAAGCACATATTTGGCGATGTTGCCCATCAGCATCGGCACGCCCATCGCTTCGGCCTCATCGAGGCAGAGCCGCATGTCCTTGAGTGATAGCGCGGTGGCGAAGCCGAAGTCGAACTTGCGGGTGACGACGGCGCGCGGAAACTTGTCGGTGGTGGCGCTGTTGCGCCCGCTCGAGGCGTTGATGACATCGAGCATGGTGTTGGGATCGAGCCCGGCCTTGACGCCCAGCGCCATGCCTTCGGAGGTGACCACCAGCGCTGAAACCGACAGCACATTGTTGACCAGCTTCATCATCTGGCCTTGGCCCGGCGCGGCGCCGACATGGAAGGTCTTGCCGAACACCGCCAGCAGCGGCTCGATTTCGGCCCAGATAGCGTCGGGACAAGCGGCCATTAGCGCGAGCTTTCCGGCCAGCGCCCCGCCGCGCCCACCGCTCACCGGCGCGTCGGCAAAGGCGATTCCCGCGGCTTCGAGCGCCGCGCCGACCTCAGCCGACATGCGCGGTCCGGTCGTCGAAAGGTCGACGACGATCCGCGGCTTGTGCTCGATCAGACCGATGGCGACTTCGCGCATGATCTGCGGGGCCGGCAGGCTAAGGAAGATGATCGAAGCGCGCGCGGCGAGATCGGCCAGCGAGGCGGCCATTTCCCCGCCCGCAGCCACCAGTGCATCGCTCCCGGCCGGCGCCCGGTCATAGCCGATAACCTTGTGACCAGCGGCGGCGAGCCGGGGCGCCATGGCGCTGCCCATGCTGCCGAGGCCGACGAACCCCAGAACATCAGTCATTATCGTCCTTCCTTCAAACTTAAGCGCGGGCAAATTCAGGCGCGAGCAAGCCAGCCGCCTTCGATCGGCAGGTTGGCTCCATTCATGTCCAGCCCGACCGGGCCGCACAGCATCAGCATCACCTCGGCGACGCTGTCAGGATCGACGAAGCGGCCATTGGGCTGCTTGCCTTCGAGAAAGCGGCGTTCGGCCTCTTCCGCGCTGATCGATTCGCTTGCGATCAACGCGTCGACGCGCACCTTTACGCCCGGTGTCAGCACCGACCCTGGGGTCAGCGAATGGCAGCTGAGCGCGCTGCCCGCCACCTCGATCGCGGTCGCGCTGGTCAGGCCGAGAAGGGCGGCCTTGGTAGCGACATAGCCGACGCGGTTGGCGGTTCCGCGCGCGCCGTAAACCGACGTCATATTGAAGACGCGTCCATAGCCGGCCCTGCGCATCACCGGCAGCAGCTTCTGGGTGCACAGGAAGGCGGCGGTGAGGTTCACTGCCAGCGCCTGGTTCCAGTCGGCCAGCGGCAGGTCCTCGATCGGGGCGAAGTGGCGCACCACCGCATTGTTGATGAGGATTTCAATCGAGCCGAAGCGCTCCAGCGTCATGGCCACCAGCCGTTCGACCTGGGCCGGGTCGGCCAGGTCGGTCTGGCAGTAGTCCACCGACACCCCGTGGCGCGCTGCCAGCTCGGAGCGGGTGGCACTGCAACTGTCCGCCGGAGCGAGATCGGCGATCATCACATTGGCGCCGGCTTCGGCCAGCTTGGCTGCCATCACCGCGCCAAGCCCGCCGGCCCCGCCGGTGACCAAGGCGCTGCGGCCGGCGAGGGAGCGCGGCTCAGCCACGGGTCGTGGCCGTCAATGCGGAGAGCGCGCGGGCGTTGTCCATGTGTTCGAGCGAAAGCACCGCCTCAGCGATGCGCGTCGCGGCCTCGTCGCTAAGCGTGCCTTCGACATTTTCGCGGAATTTGCCGACGATCTCGGCCTCGGTCATCGGGTTGTTGGGGGAACCGCGGTTGTATTCCTCGATTTCCTCCAGCACCGTGCCGTCGGTCAGCTCGACTCGGACAATGCCCTTGAACTGCTCGGGGCCGGGCAGAGTGGGATCGACGACATATTCTACCTTGTCGGTCAGCGCGAGGATCTCCGGGTCGCGCAGCGAGGCCTCGGCATAGGAATTGCGGCCGATCCGGCCTTTCACCAGCGCCTCGGCCAGCGTGTACTGGAAGCTGACGCGGCCGTGGGAATCGGTAAGCGGCCGCAGCTTTTCAGCCAGCGGCTCGCAGACGATCCCGACGATGTAGGGCGCGACCGGGCAGGTGATCCGCGCGACCTGCTCGGGCCGCAGCCCGGCGCGGGTCCGCAGGCGCAGCAGCGCGTCGATATAGGGATGGGTGACATGGGCCACCGGGAAGGGCTTGAACGAGGCGTAGCGGCTGTCCCAGAAACTGCCGAGGTCGCGGGTCAGCCGGGCGAAGTCCGGCGCCGGGTCGGCGGCCTGGAGGTGCGAGGCGTAGAGCCCGAAGCGGCCTTCGAACACTTCCGCCGGGCCGGTCGCCCCCTCGCGTGCCAGCGCGGCCGAGGCGATCCCGCTTTGCGCCGCCCAGCCGGGGTGGAGGAACTTGGACTGGGTCCCATCCGACCAGCACTGGATCAGCCCGGCGGCGAAGCTGCCGACGATCCCCAGCGCATTGGCGGTCTGCCCGGCATCCAGCCCCATCATGTGCGAAGCCCCGCAGGTGACGCCGAAGGGCGCGAACAGGCCCGAAGGGTGGAAGCCGCGCTTGTGGAACTGGCCGGGAGCGACGCTGCCGGTGCGGGCGGCAATCTCGTTGGAGATGGCGACACCGGCGATCAGCGCCTTGCCCGATGCGCCAAGCTCTTCCGCCAGCGCCAGTGCAGCGGCGGCCGACGGGCTGCTCATGTGGACGATCGATTCATTGTGGGTGTCGTCGTATTCCAGCGCCTGCGAGAGCGCGCCGTTGATCAGCGCCGCGCCGGTGACCGAACAGGTCTGGTCGGTGCCCCACAGCTGGCAATTGGCGCCGGGATAAAGCGAGGCCGTGCGGCGGACCGACTGGCCGAACGGGGTGTTGCCCCCGGCGACCGAGAGCCCTATCACGTCAAGGATGCGCAGCCGCGTGGCGGTGACCACGTCAGACGGCAGATCGTCATAGCCGAATTGCGCCGTCCAGGCCGCAATCGTCTGCGATGCACTTGGCAAGGAATTCTCCCCTTCCGTCAACGGTATCCAGAAAGTTACCGGTATCAAACCTTGTTACGCTGCCTTTGTTACGTGCACAAGAGGCATTGCAGCGGCGGCATTGCTCGGCCATGGAATGGCAGGAAGGCGATAAGGCCTTGCCACCGGCCGTGCTATCCCCGGCCGGAAGCGGGAGTTTGCAGTGCCGGCATCGAACAAGTTCACTGGATCGGTGCGGATGCGCGACGTGGCCGAGCGTGCCGGCGTTTCGCGCATGACGGTGTCGCGCGCGCTCAACGATCCCGAGTCGGTTAAGGAAGGACTGCGCAAGCGGGTGCTGTCGGCGGTGTACGAGCTTGGCTATGTCCACAACCACCTCGCCCGCAGCCTCTCCTCGCGCTCGTCCAAGGTGATCGGGCTGGTGCTGCCCAGCCTTGAGAACTCGATCTTCGCGCAGACGGTCAAGGGCGTGTCCGACTTGCTGCGTCCGCTTGGCTATCATCTGATGGTGACCGAGTGCGGCAATGAGCCGAAGGATGAGGAACGGGTGATCGCTGCCTTTATCGCGCAGCGGGTCGGCGGGTTGATTCTGCATGGCACACATCACAGCCCGGTGGCGGTGCGGATGCTGCAAGGTTCGGGCACGCCGGTGGTGGAAAACGGCGACATTCCGGCCGATCCCATCGATATGGTGGCAAGCTATTCGAACCGCGAGGCGGCCCGGGCGATGACGCTGCATCTGGCGCGGCTGGGCTACCAGCAGATCGCCTTCGCCGCGCTGGCCGCGAACCCGCGCGGGGCGACACGCTCGCTGGGTTATGACGATGCCCTGGCCGAACTCGGCCGGCCGGCCGATCCCCGGCTCAAGATCGAAGTATCACGCGGGTTTGCCGGCGGGGCCGAGGCGATCGCCCATATCGCCGCCATTATGCCCGAAGCCGATGCGTTGTTCTGCGCCGGCGACGTGATGGCCGTGGGTGCGCTGTTCGAATGCGACCGGCGCGGCTGGAAGGTGCCCGGGCGGCTGGCCATCGCCAGCTTCGACGACCTCGAACTGATGCGCCACGTCAGCCCGGCGATCACTTCGCTGCACCTGCCGCGCTACGAGATGGGCAAGCGCAGCGCCGAGATGCTGCTCAGCCGGATCGAGGGGCGGGAACTGCCGGTTCCGGTGCTCGACCTCGGCTTCGAGATCGTCCAGCGCGCCAGCACCTGAAGCGGCTGGCCAATCTCAAAAGATACCGGTAACGGAATTTCCGAATTAACTTGGGAAGAGGTTCCGGACATGGGCAGATTGCAGGGCAAGGTAGCACTGGTGACCGGCGGCGCGCGCGGAATCGGGCAATCGATCGCACGAGCTTTCGCGGCCGAGGGCGCCAAGGTGGTGATCGCCGACCTGCAGGGCGAGGAGGCCCAGGCGCTGGCAGCGGAGATCGTCGCCAAAGGCGGGGCTGCGGACGCGGCCCAGCTCGACGTATCCGACGAAGCCGCCTGCGATGCACTGGCGGAAAGCTTTGCCGCACAGCACGGTCCGCTCTCGATCCTCGTCAACAGCGCCGGGATGATCTCACAGGGCCGCATTCATGAGCCCGGCGCGGCGGAGCGCTTCCGGCGCACGCTGGCAGTGAACGTCGGCGGGGTGTTCAACCTGTGCCGGGCGTTTTACCCACAGCTGCTTGAAACGCGGGGTGCGGTGATCAACCTTGCCTCGATCCGCTCCTTCGTCGCCGCCGGCAATGCCGCGGCCTATGCCACCTCAAAAGGCGCGGTGCTGCAACTGACCCGGTCGCTTGCGGTGGAGTGGGCAGCGGAAGGCATCCGCGTCAACGCGATCGCCCCGGGCTTCGTGGAGACCACGCTGGTCCCGCAGGAAGAGAAGACCGCGCAACGCGAGGCAATGATCATGGCCCGCACCCCGATGAAGCGGCAGGGCCAGCCCGACGAGTGCGCCGGCGCTGCGGTTTATCTCGCCAGCGCCGAGGCCAGCTTCACGACTGGCGCGACCATCGCGGTGGATGGGGGCTATCTGGCGGGGTGATCAGCCCCTGATCGCGAGGATCTGGGCGTCGTAGGCGTCGGGGTTGATCGTCACGTCGATCAACGTCGGCCGGCCGCTGGCCAGCGCGTCGGCGAATGCGGCGGGCAAGTCCGCCGCTTCATCCACCCGGTGACTGTTCCAGCCAAAGCCCGCAGCGATCTCGGCGAAATTGGTGCGCGAGAAATCGACCCCGGCCGCGGCAAGCTGGCGGCGCTTCTGCTTCGCGCCGATCAGCGTCAGCGCGGAATCGTTGAACACCACCACGATCGGCGCGCAGCCTTGCTGCACGGCTGTGCCCAGTTCGCCGAGGCACATCATGATCCCGCCGTCGCCGGTGAAGGCGACCGTGGTCCGGTCCGGATCGGTGATGGCTGCAGCGACGGCGGCAGGCACCGCGAAGCCCATGGTCGAGAGTCCGCGCGAGATTAGCGACTGGTTGGGCTCGGCACAGCGCCACAGATGCAGCACCGGCAGCATATGCGCGCCGGCATCGATGGTGATGCGGGTGTTGCCGGGCATCGCCGCCATCGCCGCCTGCACCAGCTCGTGCGGCGCGATGCCGGGTCCGGAGGGCACCAGCGCGGCGGTGAAGAGGTGCTCCTTGGCCGCTGCCAGTTCGCCCGCGTCCCAGCCGCTGCTGTTGGCGCTGCTGGTCAAACCCGCGAGAGATTCGGAAATGTCGCCCACCACCGAAACTGCCGGATCGATCAAGCGATGCGCGAAGGCATGGTTGGTCAGCTCGATGCTGCGCACCGCGCCATAGCGCCAGGGCTGGGGCGGACCTTCGACCGGGTCGAAGCCGTAGAGCAGGATCAGGTCGGCCGAGGCCATCAGCGGCTCTTCCGCGACCCCGCCAGCATACATGCCGAGGCCGAGCGGCTCGTGCTCGGACATCACGCCCTTGGCTTTGTAAGTCATCAGCACCGGACAGCCGGTATCGGCAACGAACTGGCGCAGCGCCGCCGCCGCTTCGGGGCGGCGCGCCTGCAGCCCGGCGAGCACCAGCGGGCGCCGCGCAGTGGCGAGCAGGGTCTTTGCGTCCTCAAGCGCAGCGGCATTCGGCACGGGGAGGGCAGGCGGGTCTTGCCGCACCGGGGCCGGCGGGCTGGGTTTGCGAATGAACGAGCCGGCGACCTCAAGATAGGCTGGCCCCGGGCAATGGCCCTGCGCCGCCACCAGCAGCCACTCCAGCTCTTCCAGCGGGTCAGCGCCGCGCAGGGTGGAGGACGCGCGCAACATCGGCGCCAGCAGGCCGACCTGATCGATCCGCTGGTGGCTGATCCAGCTCTGGTCGTCCTCGTAGCCATCGGCGATCAGCAGCAGCGCCGCGCGATCGAGATCGGCATAGGCAACGCCGTTGGCTGCCGCCGCAAGGCCGGGGCCGCGCGTGGTCATTGCGACACCCGGCGTGCCGGTCAGCTCCGAAGCAACGCAGGCCATCATCGCCGCCGAAGTCTCGGTGCGGGTCAGCACGAACCGCACGCCGAGCTTGTCGCAGGCGTCGATGAAGTCGAGATTGCACTCGCCCCCGGGCACCCCGAACATGTGGCGCACGCCGGCATCGGCGAGGCGCGCGACCATGGCTTCGGTCACGGTTTGCTGCGTCATTGGGTAATCCTTAGCGGGGCTGCGAAAGCGTCGGTCCGACGTCTTCGATCGTGGCGCGGCGCAGGTCGCGCGGCCACCTCCGGTCGTCGAAGCGGGTCGCGCGGTGCATGGTGTTGCGGTTGTCCCAGATCACCAAATCGCCAACCGACCAGACGTGCGAGTAGATGAACTGCCGCTGGGTGGCGAACTCGGTCAGATAGCGGATCAGCGCCATGGCCTCGGGCCGAGGCATGCCCTCGATCTCGCCGATATGGGCGGACAGATAGAGCGCGAGGCGACCGCTTTCAGCGTGCTTGCGCACCAGCCGCTGCGGCACAGGCTTGCAACGCGCGGTCTCTTCCGGGCTGAAGGCATCGAAGCCGAGCTGCGCGCGCGAATAGATCAGCGAATGGTAGGTGACCATGTCGATCACCTCGTCCTTCACGTCCTGCGGCAGATGGTCCCAGGCGACGCGGGTGTCGATGAATTCGGTCTCGCCGCCGATCGGTGGAATCACCTTGGCCTGCAGCATCGACCAGAACGCCGGGGTCGGTTTGAAGCTGCTGTCCGAATGCCACAGCAGATTGCCGAGGTTGTACATCCGCCGACGGTCATCCGCAGCCCAGATCTCGCCATCCGGGCCAAGATTCGAGATGTCGTTGATGCGCTTATTTTCGAGCCGGCGGCGGCCCTGATCGACCAGCGTCGGCGTATCTTCCATCCGGCCAAACTGCGTGGCGAAGGCTTCCTGCTCGTCATCGCTCATTGACTGGCCGGGGATCACGCAGACGGCGTATGTGTCCATCGCTGCCTTGAGGGCGATTTTCTGCTGCTCATTCAGCGGATTGCGGAGATCGCCCAATCCTTCGACGCGGGCGGCGAACAGCGGGTGAAGCGGGGTGCAGGTCAGCACATCGGCGGTGGCAACAGCTTGGGCGGACACTTCTCTCTCCTGTCAATCAAGCAGCGCGCGGGGGTGCAGCGCCGTTCTTGGGACCGGTCCCAAAGCCATTGTCACAAGCCGGGCCGCGGTTCCAGCAATTTCTTGTCCGGTTCTCGCAGACCCGACCTTGATCCCGGTCAAGCCGACTTCCAGGCCCGGTCGGCGGCGACGTACTGGTCGGTCATCACCTCGACGATCACCGGCGCATTCATCGCCAGCGCCTCGGCGATGGCAGGCTCGATATCCGCAGCCTGTTCTACCCTGATTGCCTTGTGGCCGAAAGCGCGGGCGGCATCGGCATAGGATACTGGCGAGAATTTCCAGGCATGGTCGAATTCGGGCACGTCGCTCCACACCGGGCGTTCCTGGTTGAGGCTGTTGTTGGCGTTGACCACGGTGACTGTGTTGATGCCGTAGCGCACGGCGGTTTCCATCTCGGGCAGGTGATAGAGGAAGCCGCCGTCGCCGGTGAAGCAGATCACCGGGCGATCGGGCCGGGCGCACTTTGCGCCCATTGCCGCCGGATAGGCCCAGCCGAGCGAGCCGGCCGGGCGCAGCAGGTCCTGCCCTTCATGCTCAAGATAAATGCTGCGCGCGGCCCAGTGCGCGGCGTGGCCGGTATCGACCACCACCAATGCATCTTCAGGCAGCACGTTGGAGAGGCTGCGGCATAGCCGATCGGCGCGGATCGGGTGGGCGTCGGAGGTTTCGTCGGGGCGGACGAGATCGTCCCATTCCTGCTTCAGCACGGCCATCCGGGCGAGCCAGGGTGAGCGGTCGGGCTGGGTCGACGCGGCGGCGGTAAGCTGGGCGAGCACGGTTGCCGGATCGCCCGCAAGGCCCGCGATCAGCGGATAGTTGCGGCCAAGCTCGCGCGGATCGACGTCGATCTGGATCGCCGTCACGCCGGGCACCGGCACGGTCCAGGCTGCGGTGACCATCGAGCCGGTGGTGGTGCCGACGAAGATAACCAGATCGGCCTCGGTCACGGCCTTGTTGGCGCAGTCACGCGAATAGGTGCCGACCACGCCGATCGAGAGCGGATCGCTTTCGGGCAGCGCCGCCTTGGCGTCGAGCGAGGTGGTGAGGGGGATACGCAACGTGCGGACGAAGGCCCGCAACGCGTCGCGCGCGCCGCTGGTGCGGATGCCCGAGCCGGCGACCACGACCGGGCGGCTGGCCGCGCCGATGGCTTTCAACGCGGCGGCGATGTCGGACTCAGGGGCGCCCTGGCGGATCGAGGGGAACTGGAAGAAGCGCGGATCGGGCAGCGCCGCGCCGCCGGTGTCGCCGGCCAGCACGCCGCCGGTGAAGGAATTGAGCTCGAGATGGACCGGGCCTTGCGCCCCGGTGGTGGCAATGCGCAGCGCCTGTTGCATCAGGTCGGGGAAGCGGGCGGCTTCCTCCACCCGCATGCTCGCCTTGGACAGGCCCGACCAGATCGGGCGCTGGTCGATCTCCTGATAATTGTTGCGCTCGCGGGTGGTGGGATCGCCGCTGCCGGTCAGCGCCAGGATCGGGGTGTGGGCCATGTAGGCGTCGAGCATGCCGGCGGCGAGGTTGGCCTGACCGATTGCTTGAGAGGAGCAGACGCCGATCCGGCCGGAAGCGCGGGCGTAGCCATCGGCCATGTAGGCTGCGGCCTTTTCCGAATGGACCACTATCGGCTTCACGCCCACCGCCTGCATGTCGATCACCGCCTCGGGCAGCACCAGCGGCATGTGGAAGAAGTGATCGACCCCGCCAGTCTTCAGCGCCTCGGCGAGGTAACGGAAGCCGGTGCGGCTGGCATTGGCGTCGCCCTTGGGCAGGTTGTCGTACATTACTGGATTCTCCGTGCCACAACCCGGGCCTGGGCGCCGTCGCCATCAATCAGCGGCAATGCGGCAAACTGGAACTCTACCCGCTCCCCGGCGAGCGCGGCATGGCCGGTCAGGTGCTCGCAGACGAGAATGCCGCGGCTGAGCAGTTGGCGGTGCACCGGCCAGTCAAAGCCGGGCTCGCGCAGGTGATAGACGAGGTCGGGCGTGGCGAAATCGCAGGCCAGCAGCTTGATTCGCCGCTCGACCAGCCACGCCGCCGCCTCCGCGCTGAAGCTGGGGTGGCGTTCATAACGCTCGGTCCCGAAATGCTGCGCCCAGCCGGTATCGACGGCGAGAATGTCACCCGCTTGCAGCAGGGGCCGGCACTGCTCGAGATCGGCCGGGTGGATCACCTGATCCTCATCGCAGGCAATGTGCCAGACCACCCCGGCGCCGCCGAGCCGGTCGAGCGGGATCGAGGCCATGTCCGGCCCGTCGGCAAAGTAATGCAGCGGCGCATCGACATGGGTGCCGGCGTGGGCGACCATGTGGATCTCGGTGACGTTGAAGGGATCGTCGGGCAGCGAGCGGAGCTTGTTGAAGCTCGGCTTGGGGAAGATCGAGGCACACGGCATGTCCGGCCCGACGCGGTGGGTGAGGTCGATCCAGGCGCCGGCGGGAATGCAGGGCCGGTTTTCGGGAAGCTCGATCCAGCCGAGCCAGCCGACCGGCGCTTTGGGGCAGGCCTCGCACATGGGCCTAGTCCTCTTCGTCCTTGTCCCAGCTCACCACCGGCGCATGGTCGGGTTCGACCCCGGTTACGCCGATCATCATCGCGGTGCCCCAGTAGGAGGCGATGATCACGGTCATCTCGCAGAGCAGTGCATCGCCGAATAGGCGCTGTGCCTTGTTGAAGGTGGCGTCAGTCGGCGCGAGCAGGGTGATGACCTCGTCGGTGAACTCGGCGACTGCGCGTTCCTCATCTGTGAGGATCGCATAGTCCTGACCGAGGATCGCCTGCTGCTGCTCGGGCGTGAAGCCGAGGTTGGCCGAGATCGACATGTGGTGGTGCAGTTCGTATTCGCACTTGGCCAGCGCGGCGACGCGCATGATCAGCACCTCGCGCAGCCAGGGATCCATCGTCGTGGCGTTCACCACGGCCTGCTTGAGCGCGATATGCCCGCGCCACAGCCCGTCAGCCACGTGCAGCGCGACGCGGGTGATGTTGAGCGGCTCCTTCTTGGGATAGCCGAGGATCGCCAGCCGTTCCGGGGCGATGGTGGCGAGATCGGGGTAGGGGATGCGCGGCATCAGGTCTGCACCGCAAAGGGATCGCGCTCTGCTTCCGAGAGGTTGATCATCACGTTCTTGGTGGCAAGGAATTCCTTCATGCCTTCCTCTCCTCTTTCGCGGCCATAGCCGCTTTCCTTGACCCCGCCGAAGGGTGTCTGCGCGGCGACGGCGCGGTAGGTGTTGACCCAGACCATGCCGGTGCGCAGCGCACCCGAGACGCGGTGCATGCGGTTCAGGTTCGTTGTCCAGATGCCGGATGCAAGCCCGAAACGTGTGTCGTTGCCGATCGCAATCGCTTCTTCTTCCGTTTCGAACGGAATGACCGCGAGGACCGGGCCGAAAATCTCCTCGCGGGCGACCATCATGTCGTTGCTGACATCGGCGAAGATCGTCGGCTTGACGAACAGCCCCTTGGCCAGATCGCCGTCGCGTGCCGCCTCGCCGCCGGTCATCAGCCGCGCGCCTTCCGCGCGGGCGGACTTGATGAAGGCGAGGATGCGTTCGAACTGCGGCTCGTTGGCGGCGGTGCCCATCTCGGTGGCGAGGTCGAGCGGATCGCCGAGCTTGATGCGCTCGGCGCGTTCGACCAGTCCGCTGAGGACGCGGTCATAGACCGGACGCTGCACTAGCAGGCGCGAGCCGGCGATGCAGGTCTGCCCGGTGGCGGCGAAGATCCCCGCCAGCGCGCCGACGGTGGCCTTGCCGATATCGGCATCGTCGAAGATGATGTTGGGCGATTTTCCGCCGAGTTCGAGGATCAGCGGGGTGAGGTTGCGCGCGGCGGCCTGGGCAATCGCTCGCCCGCCGACGCCGCTGCCGGTGAAGCTGATCTTGTCGAGCCCGCCGCCTTCGACCAGCGCCGCGCCGGTCCGCGCATCGCCGGTGACGACGTTGAATACCCCGGCCGGGAAGCCCGCTTCCTCGACCAGCTTGGCGAATTCCAGCGTGGTGACCGAGGCATGTTCCGAAGGCTTGACCACCACCGTGCAGCCCGCCGCCAGCGCCGCCGGCAGCTTGTTGCCAAGCAGGGCGATCGGGCTGTTCCAGGCGGTGATCAGCCCGACCACGCCAAGCGGTTCGAGCGTCGCGTAATCGAAGTGGTCAAGCCGGTCGAGCGGGATGACCTTGCCGAAGATCTTGTCGGCATAGCCCGCGAAGAAGCGCAGCGTGCGGGCGACGAAGCGCATCTGCGCGCGGGTCTCGCGCACGATTTTGCCGTTGTCAGTGGTTTCGAGCGTGCCCATCGGGTCGGCATCGCGCTCGAGCAGATCGGCCAGCCGGTGCATCAGCCGTCCGCGCTCGAGACCCGAGGTTTTGCGCCAGGTCTTCTCGAAGCAGTCGCGCGCTGCGGCGACCGCAGTGGCGACTTCGGCAGCGGAGGCCTGGGCGATGGTGGCATGGACCTCGCCGTTGAAGGGATTGCGGGCCTCGAAGCGCTCGCCCGAGGTCGACGGCACGAAGGCACCGCCGATGTAAAGATCGTAGTTCTTGATCGCCGACACGGGCGCTCCTCTCCTGTTTGCGCGTTACCTTAGGGAGTGGCCTAGGGGGTCGCCAATACGAATCGGACAGGTGAGAATGCCATCGATGCATGGCGCGCCCATCGGGCATGTCAGAATCGCGATCCCTTCTGCTCGATGCGCAATGGCTATTGGTGAATTGCCAAGCGGGCGCGATAGTGGGCCGCATAAACAGGATGGAGACGAGGATGAAGACCATAGCCGCCCGGATCGCCGGGATTGCCGCCATTTCGGGTCTGTTCTTCTCCGTGTCCGCACAGGCCGAGACGCTCGCCGACATCTGCGGCGATTGCCAGTTCGAGAAATGGGCCAGCTGCGGGCAGTTCCTCGAAGGCATCAATTTCGACCGCAACGGCCATGCCTGGGCGGTGAGCCTGCAATCGGGCGAGATCCTCGAGATCACCGCCGGCACGTGCACTGCGCGTGCCAAGACCGGTGGCCGCGCCAATGGCGCGCGCTTCCACCAGGATGGCCGGCTGTTCATCACTGATAACGTGCGCGGGATCCTGGCTTACAACCCCGCCGACGGCTCGATCGCGGTGATCGCCGACAAGATCGGCGGCAAGCCGATGGTCAACGCCAACGACCTCGTGTTCGATGCCAAGGGCGGGATCTACGTCACCGTGCCGGGCACCTCGCACTTCCTCTCGCGCACCGGCAAGGTCGGCTACATCGCGCCCGGCAGCAACAACGCCACGGTCATTGCCGAAGGGCTGGCCTATCCCAACGGGATCGTGCTGCACCCGGGCGGCAAGTTCCTCAACGTCGGGCTGTTCGGGATCAAGACGATCATGACCATCCCCTCAGTCGAGAACGCCGGCGGGCCGCGTCCGGCCTATGCTGCGGTGCATACCGAAGGCGGGATCGGGCCGGACGGGATGGGCATGGACAGCGAGGGCCGGGCCTACTGGGCCAACTTCCTCTCGGGCGCGGTCGGCATTACCGACAAGCGCGGCTTCGTGGCCGGCTATGCCAAGCTGCCCGACGAGGCGGGGCTGTGGACCACCAATCTCGCGTTCTGGCAGGGCTACCTCTACGTCACCGAGGCCGGGAAGGGCGAGGTCTGGCGGATGAAGGTCAAGACCACCGGGCAGGAGCTTTACTACAAGCCCTGATTGATGCCCCTCCGTTATAGCGAGGGCCGATATTGGTATTGGAATGCATTCTGGCGCGGCCTAGGGAGGCGCTGGCTCAAGGGTGAGGGCACTGGGAGGATCGGGCGCGTGACGGGCATGTATGACTTCATCGTGGTGGGCGCGGGATCGGCAGGCTGCGCCGTCGCCAACCGCCTTTCGGAAGACCCGCGCAACCGGGTGCTGCTGATCGAGGCCGGCGGCCGCGATACCAGCATCAGCATCCATATCCCGCTGATGGTCGTGAACCTGCTCAAGGATCCGAAGCACACCTGGCCCTTCATCACCGAGCCGCAGACTGCGCTCAACAATCGCACCCAGCTGTGGACCCGCGGACGGGTGCTGGGCGGGTCGAGTTCGATCAACGGCAATGTCTATGTCCGGGGCGACCCGGCCGAGTTCAACAGCTGGGAGGTAGAGGGCCTGCCGGGCTGGGGCTGGAAGGATATGCTGCCCTATTTCAAGAAGATGGAACGCTTTGTTCAGGGCGATCCGGAAACGCGTGGCCACGATGGCCCGATCAATGTCACCAGCCTGAAGAACTTCGACGAGCTGGCCGACGGCTATATCGAGGCCTGCGCCGAAGCCGGCTTCGAGGTGATCGAGGATTACAACGACGGCCACTACGAAGGCGCCGCCTACCTCCAGTATTCGACCAAGCGCGGCTTCCGCTCTTCCTCGGCGGTCGGCTATCTGCGCCCGGCGCGGAATCGCCGCAACCTTGAGGTGATGGTCGATGCGCAGGTCACCCGCGTGGTGATCGAGGACCGCCGCGCGGTCGGGGTCGAAGTGATCCAGGGCGGCCAGCTGCGCCGCATCACCGCCAGCAAGGAAGTGATCCTCTCGGCCGGGCCGGTTCAGTCGCCCAAACTGCTCGAGCTTTCCGGCATCGGCGGCGGCGAACTGCTGCGTAAATACGGGATCGACGTCATTGTCGACCAGCCGGCGGTGGGTGAGAATCTGCTCGATCATCCCAACACCCGGCTGACCTTCGAATGCAGCAAGCCGATCACCATCAATGACGTGCTGCAAAACCCGCTCGCCAAGGTGCGCGAGGGGCTCAAGTGGGGCCTGTTCGGCAAGGGTCTGCTCTCGATCTGCTCGGCCACCGCGCACACGGTGATGCGCAGCTCGCCCGACGAGCCGCGCGCCGATCTCAAGATCCAGCTCCAGCCCTTCTCGGGCAAGGATCGCTACGCCCGCCGCCCGCAGGACGGGCTCGATGCGCATTCGGGCTTCACCGTCGGAGTGATGGGCCTGCGCCCGCGCTCGCGCGGCTGGACGCATATCGCCTCGTCCGATCCGGTCGCCTATCCCAAGATCGATCCCAAGTATCTCGACGATCCGCATGACGCAAACGTGCTGCTGGCCGGGATCAAGGCCGTGCGCAATGTCGCCAGCTTCCCGGCGCTCGCCCGGCTGATCGTGCGCGAGACGCGCCCCGGTCCAGGCACGGTCAGCGACGCGGAGATCCTCGACTATATCCGCGAGACCACCCAGACCACCTGGCACATCGTCGGCAGCTGCAAGGCCGGAACCGACGATGCCGCAGTGGTCGATCCGGAACTCAGGGTGCGCGGCGTTTCGGGCCTGCGGGTGATCGACAGCTCGGTCTTCCCGACCATCCCCTCGTCCAATACAAATGCCCCCACCATCGCGCTGGGCGAAAAAGGTGCCGACATGGTGCTGGCCAGCTGGCGCAACGATAGCAGGACTGCCGCCTGATGAAGATCGAACGCATCGAAGTCATCGTCACCGAACTGCCGGTGCGGCTCAAGCGCACCTTTTCCAGCGGCAGCTACGATACCGGCCCGGCCGATCAGCTGCTCGGCAAGCCGGTGCTGATCAAGCTCCATGCCGGCGGCGTAACGGGCATCGCGCAGATCCGGCCGATCAGTCCCGGGCACTTCGTTGCCGACACGGTCCACAGCGTGATCGGGGCGATCAAGGATATCTACGGACCGCTGCTGATCGGGCGGAGGTTGGCCGATTTCGAAGGTCATGACGCGCTTCTATCATCCCGCCTGTTCGGCAATCCGGCGGCGCGCGCGGCGCTTGACATCGCGCTGCACGATGCGCTGGGCAAGGCGCTGGGCGTGCCGGTGTACGATCTGCTGGGTGGTCGCTCGAACGATTCGATCCCGATGGAATGGTCGGTCAGCCTCTATGACGATCCGGGCCTGATGGTCGCCGATGCGCAGCGCGCGGTCGGTGAGTTCGGCATGCGGGTGATCTGCCTCAAGGCCGCCGGCAAAGGCGGCTGGCGCCAGGACGTGCGCAACTTCGAAACCGTCCGCAAGGAAATCGGCCCCGACATCCTGATCGGCGTCGATCCCAACACCGGCTGGACCGTGGCGGAATCGATCCAGGCGCTGGGCGCGATGAAGGACATGGATGTCGGCTATTGCGAGCAGCCGGTCGAGCGCCGCAACCTTGCCGGCATGGCCGAGATCCGCCGCCAATCCGGCGGCGTGCCGATGATGGCCGACGAGAGCCTGTTCAACGTGCAGGACGCGGCGGCGATCGTCGCAGCCGGGGCTGCGGACGTGCTTTGCGTCAAGCTCTACAAGGTCGGCGGGCTGCTGCCAGCGCGCAAGATCGCGGCGATTGCCGAGGCGAATGACCTCGGCATCAACAGCGGCGGGCTGGCGGTTGCTTCGGCGATCGAGGCCTCGGCGGCGCTGCATTATTGCGCGTCCATCCCCGCCGGGCGGACCTTTGGCGCCGCCGAATTCGTGTTCGGCGCCGGGGTGCTCGGCCCCGATCCGCTGATTGCCGAGGGTGACCTCAAGATCGTCGACGGCGCGGTGGCGGTGCCTGATCGTCCGGGCCTTGGCCTCACTATCGATGAGGATGCACTCAAGCGGATGACGCTGACCAGCTTCGAGGTGCGGGCGTAGTTCGCAATGACGATACTCCGGGCTTTATCCCGCCTGGAATTTCTGCACCTCGCGCCGCACCACCGAGGGGGTGAGGTCAGGGGCGACCGACTGCACGAAATTGAGCAGGAATGGCCGCAAATAGGTGTTGGGCCGCATCGAGATCCGCACCGTTGACGAGGGAAACAGGTGGCTCACGTCGCGCGCCTCGATCCCCGGGTCGCGCGCCGGATCGTACGCGATCGCGGCGAGGATCGCGATACCGAGGTTCTTGGCTACATAGGTCTTGCAGACGTCGGCATCGATGCCGCTCATCACGATCTTGGGGTCGAGCCCGGCATCGGCGAAGACCTTCATCACCTTCCACCTCCCGCTGTAATGCGTGTCATAGGTGATCAGCGGATATTCGGCGATCGCCTCCAGGGTCATCTCGGGCAGGGAGAGGATCGGGTGGCCGCTGACCGCGACGACGCAGCGCTGGATCTCGAAGCAATCGAGCTTGACCAGGTTGGAAAACTCACGCGTCGTGTCGGTGCCGATCGCCAGATCGGCATCGCCGGCATCGACCATTGCGCAGATCCCTTCCGGATCGCCTTGCTTTAGCACCAGCTTAACGTCGGGATAGCGGGCGATGAAGGCCTCGACCACATTGGGCAGCACATGACGCGCCACGGTGTGGGTGGTGGCGATGGTAAACATGCCGCGGTTGCCCGAATGCATGTCTTCCTTGAGGGTCTTGAGCGCAGACACATCGGTGGCAATCCGCTGGGCGATGTTGAACACGATCTCGCCCGGTTCGGTCAGCCCGATGATACGATTGCGGGTGCGCTGGAAGATCTCGAAACCCAGCTCCAGCTCGAGCAACTGGATCTGCCGACTGACTCCAGGCTGCGAGGTGTTCAGGGCCTCGGCTGCGGCCGACAGATGATTGCCATGCCGAACAATTTCAACGACATAGCGCAATTGCTGCAACTTCACCACATCCACTCCACCATGCATTCACAGTATGCCAGAATACCGTAATATTTCGTGATTGTATAGCGGGAACGGCTAGTTCTGCATCCGAAATCCGGCCCGGGCCGGGACGCAGACCACCGAGGGGAGCCATGCAAGGCAAGCAGACCGCAAGTTACGACGTCGTGGTAGTGGGCGGCGGCAATGCCGCGCTTTGCGCCGCGATCAGCGCGGCCAATGCCGGCTGCAGCGTCATCGTGCTCGAGCGTTCGCCCGAGGAAGAACGCGGCGGCAATTCCGCCTACACCGACGGGAAGATGCGCACCGTTTACGACGGCCCGGAAGACATCCGCGCCTATTGCCCCGACCTCACCGACGAGGAAATGGCGGTCAGCGATTTCGGCACCTACACCGAAGAGCAGTTCTTCGAAGACATGGCCGAGATCACTCAATACCGTACCGATCCCGATCTGTGCGAGATCATGGTCAAGGGCAGCCGCGAGACCATCCTGTGGATGAGCGAGCAGGGCGTGCGGTTCTTCCCCAATTTCGGACGTCAGGCTTACCGGGTCAACGGCCGCTTCAAGTTCTGGGGTGGGGCGACCATCGCGGTGTCGAGCGGCGGTCCCGGTCTGGTCGAGTCGCTGTTCCGGGCGGCCGAGAAGAAGGGCATCACCATCCGCTACAACGCCTGGGTGCGCGACCTGGTGCGTGACGAGAGCGGCGTGACCGGCGTGACCCTGACCAATGAGGACGGCAAGGCCGAGATCATCAGCGGCAGCGCGATTATCCTCGCCTGCGGTGGGTTCGAGGCCAATGCCGAAATGCGCGCACGCTATCTCGGCCCCGGCTGGGACCTCGCCAAGGTGCGCGGCTCGCGCTTCAACACTGGCGACGGGCTGACTATGGCGCTGGCCGCCGGGGCGCAGCCCTATGGCCACTGGTCCGGCTGCCATGCAGTCTCGTGGGAACGCTACGCCCAGGACTTCGGTGACCTTGCGCTCACCCCGCAATATCAGCGCCACTCCTATCCGCTCTGCGCGATGGTCAACCGCGACGGCAAGCGCTTCGTCGACGAGGGCGCGGACTTCCGCAACTACACCTACGCGAAGTATGGCCAGTCGGTGCTGGCACAGCCCGGGCAGCTGGCCTGGCAGGTCTATGACTCGAAGGTCAACCACCTGCTGCTCGACGAATATCGCACCCGCCACGTCACCAAGGTGGTCGCCAATACGCTTGAGGAACTGGCCGACAAGATCGGCGAGATCGACAAGGCCGGCTTCCTCGCCACGATTGCCGAATTCAACGCCTCGGTGAAGCTCGATGCGGAATTCGATCCCAACATCAAGGACGGCCGCAGCGCCACCTCGAACGGGGTGGTCCGCTCCAACTGGGCCAACACCATCGATGAGCCGCCGTTCGAGGCCTATGCCGTAACCTGCGGCGTCACCTTCACCTTCGGCGGAGTCAAGATCACCACCGAGGGCGAAGTGGTCGATACCAGCGGCCGCACCATCCCCGGGCTGTTTGCCGCCGGCGAGATGGTCGGCGGGATTTTCTACCACAACTATCCGGGCGCCAGCGGCCTCACCAGCGGGGCCGTGTTCGGCCGCCTCGCCGGCGGCAGCGCGGCGACCTACGCCAAGGCGCGCGCGCCTGAAGCCGTTTCCGCAAACTGACCGCATTCGACGAAAGACCCAGCCATGAACGCTCCCACCAACGCCGCATTTGTCGTCCCCGGCCCGACCCGCGACATCGCCGATTTCGCCGCCAATTTGCAGTATTCGGACATCCCCGAGGACCTGATCCTCAATGCCAAGCAGTGCATCCGCGACAGCCTCGGCTGCGGCGTGTTCGGCGCGGAGACCCCGTGGGTGCAGGCCGTGGTCCGCACCGTCGGCCTGCTCGGCCAGAGCCAGACCGCCAGCGCCTGGGGCATGAAGGTCAAGGCCGACCCGCTCGGCACGGCCTTCATCAACGGCACTGCGGCGCAGGGCTATGAGCTTGACGATTGCCACGATCAGTCGATGTCGCACTATGGCGCCGGCGTCGTCCCGGCCGTGCTGGCCTGCGCCGAGGGTGCGTTCGGCGCCTTCAACGGCAAGGACGTGATCCGCGCGACCGTCGCCGGCTATGAGCTTGGCACCCGCATCGGCAACACGGTCAGCCCCTCGGCCTTCCATCGCGGGTTCCACCCCTGCGGCCTGACCAGCACCTTCGCTTCGGCGGCGACCATCGCCAAGCTGCTCGATCTTGATACCGACCAGTATGTCAGCGCGCTCGGTCTTGCCGGCAGCCAGGCCGCCGGTCTGATGGCCGCGCAGTTCGGTGCAATGGCCAAGCGTTTCCACTCGGGCAAGGCCGCGCAGAACGGCATCATCGCCGCGCTGAGCGCCCGCGAAGGCCTGACCGGCGTGCGCAACGTGCTCGAAGCGCCTTATGGCGGCTTCTGCTCAACCTATGCCTCGGAATACGACCTCAGCTTTGCCACCGACGGCCTCGGCAGCGATTGGGAAATGCGCCGCAACGGCTTCAAGCGCTATTCCTCGCTCGCCTCCAGCCAGACCTCGGTCGACGCACTGCGGGCGATCCGCGAGAAGACCGGGATCCGTGGCGAGGATGTCGCCAAGGTCAGCATCGGCACGACCGACATGGTCTATGTCCATTGCGGCTGGCCCTATGTCCCCAATGGCGAGACCATCGGCGCACAGATGAACCTGCCTTACACCGGCGCGGTGACCCTGCTGTTTGGGAATGCCTTCATCGACGAATATTCCGACGACAAGCTGGTCGACCCGACCATAATCGATCTGGCCAACCGCTTCGAGGTCTACGTCGATCCCGAACTTGATGCCCGCGAAAAGCATCAGATGCGTGCGGTCCGCGTCACCGTCACCATG
>CANJSX010000015.1 GCA_947477055.1 Sphingomonadaceae bacterium
CCCAACACTCCTTAAATCACAACCTCAAATCTGTGCCATTGGTGCTGACGGGGAACAGGCTACTCAGCTCATCACCAACAGAGACACGTCGGCACGGTCTTTCTGGACACGTTCGGATGCTTGCTCGCTGAGGGAATTGAAATCGTTGGGGAGTGCGTAGACGAATTAGGGCGTATTGATATGGCCCTAAAATCAAAAGGCGAGGCGATTTCGAGTCATGTAAAACAAGCGATTCGCAGAATAATCAGAAACGACCCTGAGTCTTTCAATCCGCGGGAATTGTGTCCGTGCAATTCAGGACTTAATATTCAAAAGTGCTGCGGTAAGATGATCAAGACTTCTAAGTTTGCGAAATGGTTGCCGGTGCCGCAGCTGCACTGAGCGTGATATCCAAAAAGGGCTGCTGACGGGGTTTCCGGTGGTGTGGGCTGATCACCGGGCGACGCTTGAGCCCTAGCAGGCACAGGGGCCAGCCCCTATAGGGTAGCCATGAATATTCGCCGGTTCATAAGTGGTTTTGCATTCGGCCTGACGATCCTCGCAGGCACGTCCAGCCCTGCCGCGCCAGCCGCGATTGTCGGCCTAGCCAGCGTCATCGACGGCGACACCATCGAGATCCATAGCGTGCGCATCCGCCTCCACGGCATCGACGCGCCCGAGAGCCGCCAGCTTTGTACCCGTCCGACCGGCGAGCGGTGGCGCTGTGGCCAGCAGGCATCTCTGGCTCTGTCTGATCAAATCGGGCGATCGACCGTCTCGTGTGATCCCCGCGACACCGATCGCTACGGTAGGACGGTGGCGGTCTGCAGCTCCCGCGGCCTGGATGTGAATGGCTGGCTGGTCATACAGGGCTGGGCGGTTGCCTATCGGCGCTACTCGCGGGACTACGTCCGCGCTGAGGACCAGGCACGGGCGGCCAGCCGTGGGGTCTGGTCGGGGCAGTTCGACATGCCTTGGGAGTGGCGGGCAGCCCGCCGTTAGGACCCCAGGTGCCCCCAGGGCGGCGGCACCAATGCCACTGGTTCGTTCTGGGTTTGTCTCGAGAGCCGGTGCTTTCGCAAACCTGCCGCCCTGACGGTCTCAAATCATGCTGAAATTACTGACGTTTTCAGTTCCGCACCGAATCGCCACGGTGCGGAGGTCCAGAGACAATCAGCCCGTTCGGAGAGAAAATCGGCCGTTTCCCTGGAAACGCGGTCCGGAGCCAGTTCGGACAAACCCTGTAATACAACGGGATTTTCTGACACCGCCCGGCTCACAGAGAGATTTGTGGCTAGCGGCGATGGCGGAGCGGGAGGGATTCGAACCCTCGATACGCTTTTGGCGTATACTCACTTTCCAGGCGAGCGCCTTCGACCACTCGGCCACCGCTCCGCATGCACTGGAAGGCGCGCCCTAGCGTGCGGTGGGGGGTTTCGCAAGGCGTGGTGCGCTGGCAAGGTGCGCGGGATGAAACACTTGATACTTCCGCTCGCTGCTGCCCTGCTGGCTGCCCCCCTTTCCGCCGCCGAACCGGCGCCGGCCAAGGCACCGATCCCGTCCGAGATCGTCGCTGCCGCGCCCCAGGGCGACTGGGTGGCGATTGCCGCTGCGGACCTGCTGGTGATGGAGCTTGCGCCCGATGCCAGGGGCAAGCCGCGGCGGGTGGTGATCCAGCTGATGCCCGCGCCGTTCTCGCAAGGCTGGGTGGGCAATCTGCGCAAGCTGGCGGCGGCGCATTGGTGGGACGGGCTGAGCGTTTACCGGGTGCAAGACAATTACGTCGCGCAATGGGGCGATGCCGATGGAGAGGTGGCGGGGAAGGGCAGGAAGCTGCCGGACGGGTTGGCGAAGGTGCCGGAGAGTGAATATGTGGCGCCTTACGCTGACCTTACCAACCCAATCTATGTCCCCATACCAGGTGAAACCACGCCTCCGGCAACTAGCTTCGCGAGGCCACGAGGACCTTTCGTAAAAGTTCGTCACCTTTCGTTCCATTCCGGCCAAGACAGTTACGAATCATTCGTGGGCCACGCACTTCCGGGTTGGCCGGTCGCTTACAATGGTGCAACCGTCTGGCCCATCCACTGCTACGGCATGGTCGGCGTTGCGCGCGACCTCTCGCCCGACACCGGCACCGGGGCCGAGCTTTACGCAGTGATCGGCCATGCCCCGCGCCAGCTCGATCGCAACATCGCGCTCGTCGGCCGGGTGATCGAGGGGATCGAGCATCTCTCCTCACTCCCGCGCGGGCCGGGCAATGGGGTCTATGCCGATCCGGGCGATCGCACGCCGATCCGCTCGGTGCGGCCTGGCAACGAGGTGGCGGGGCTGCCGGCCTATGAATATCTCTCGACCGAGAGCGGCAGCTTCGCCCGCTATGCGGAGGCGCGGGCGAATCGGCGCGATCCGTTTTTCATCATGCCGGCAGGGGGAGCGGATATCTGCAATATCCCGGTGCCGGTGCGTCGTTCGGCAGGCTCAAGATGAGCGGGGTGAGACTGTGAGCGAGTTTGCGGCTGAGCGCCTCACTCACACCGGCCGGCTGTGGCGCTGGTCGGGCGCGGGCAATGGTGGCTCGTGGCATTTCCTGACCATCGACGGCGCGGCGGGCGAGGCGCTCTCCGGCACGGCATTGATGCGGCGGATGGAAGGGACGATCGGCGGGTTCGGCTCGCTCAAGGTTACCGCCCGGATTGGCGAGAGCAGCTTCAAGACCTCGGTCTTTCCCAGCAAGGACGAGGGCTGGGTGCTGCCGGTCAAGGCCAGCGTGCGGAAGGCCGAGGGACTTGCCGAGGGCGATGCGGTGGAAGTGCTGCTCGAGTACTGAACCCGGCCGCGCTCAATCCACCACGAGGAAGTAGCGTACGTCCTCATTGCTGAGGTTGGCCACCTCGATCGTGTAGCGCTGGGTGAACAGCGGGACCCAGCGGCAGGTGCCGCCACGGTTGGCCTCGCCCTTGCAAATGGTCTTGGCCTGGGGATCGATCACCCGCATCGCCACGCGCCCGCCATTGGGGGCGGAGACGGCGATCTGGGCGCCGGTGCCGGAGAGGAACAGCTGGGCGAAGCTCTCCTTCGAACCCGCCGCGATCCGGCCCGAGCGATAGCCGGGACCAAGCGGGCGACCGCGCAGCGGGGGATCGGTGAAGGCGGCGTTGCTGCGCCAGGCGCCGAGCGGATCGTCGCTGACGCCGTCCAGCGGATGCGCGCCGAGCCGGTCGATCAGCGCCACCGCCTGGCCGAGCGCCTGCCGATCACCCGAAGCATCAGCCGAGGCCGCAGCGGCGAGCGCCTGGGCGAGTTGCTCCGCCCGGGTGGCGGGCACAGTGGCGGGTGGATCCATCTCCGCCCGCGCGCTGGAGGCGCAACCGGCGAGCACCATCAGGGCTCCCGCAGCTATTACCGCGATACGCATCGATCACCACTCCTCGGGCGAAATGACGAAACAGGCACCCTGTTCCGTAGGGGCAAGTTCTATCGCAAGGCCATGGCGTTCGGCAATGGCGCGGGCCAGCGCCAGTCCCAATCCGGCACCTTGCTGTCCCGCTTCACCGTCAGCCCTGCTCCCGTCCGCGCCGCGCTGGAAGCGGGCGAAGATCCGCTCGCGATCCGGCGCGGCGATGCCGGGGCCGTCGTCGGCGATGGTCAGCCGGGGCCCCGCTTCCAGCCGGATGCTGACGGTGCAGCCCGGAGGGACATATTTGAAGGCATTGTCGAGCAGGTTGGTGACGAGCCGGGTGAGCTGCATCTCCTCGCCGTCGATGCTGACACCGGGCGCGACCGCAACGCTGAATTTATGCCCGCTTTCCTCGGCGCTGTCGGCGTAGAGATCGGCGATGCGCGTAACGAGTCGGGAGAGATCGACCGGGACCAAGCCGCGCGGATCACCCCGTCGCGCTTCGCTGGACGCGATGTCGAGCAGCGATTCGAGCATGGCGATGATGTGGCGGATCTCGCCCCGGGCATCGGCGATGCCGCTGCGCACCGTATCGTCGGTGGTGGTCTTGAGCGCGCGGACCAGCCGCGTGTCGAGATGCATCAGCGGGGTGCGCAGCTCATGCGCGATCTGGTCGGAAGTCTCGCGGTGAGTGACGACGAGGCGCTTGAGACGAGCGAGTGCCTCGGCCGAATGGCGCGCCAGCTCGCCGATCTCGTCCCGAGCGCGCCGGCCTTCGGAGAGCGCGTCGAGTGACTGGTCATCCTGCTCGCGAAAGGCATTGTTGATCCGGTCGATCCGCCCGGCCAGCCGCCGCGCCATCCAGCGCCCGAGCAGGCCAACCGCCAGCACCGCGAAGGTCCCCGCCAGAATGAAGGCCAGCCGCAGCTGCGATAGCAGCACCGTATCATGCCCATATTCGCGCGCTACCAGCAGCTTGAGGCCGGGGCCGAGTTGTGTCGCCCGGGCCTGCGCCCGCACATTGCCTTCCAGCCGGACTTCGCCCGCTTCGGAGCTATTGGCGGTCAGGTGGGGCCAGCGCGTCACGTCTCCCGCGATCCGCGCGCCGGTATCGTTGGCGAGCATGTAATGCGGCGCATTGCCTTCGGCGCTGGCCAGCGCGAGGCGATCGGCGATCCGGCGTTCGAGCTCGGCCTGCCCGCCCGAGGCGTAGATATCGGCCAGTCCCGCCAGATCGACATCTACCGCGCGGGAAAGCGCGGCGCGCCCGGTGCGGTCAATCGTGGCGGCGGTCACCGACCATCGCGATCGTGCCCAGGCTAGCGCTGCACTTTTCCAGCGTGACCGGCGGCGGCGGCGGATCCTTGGCCAGCGCCGGCGCGGCGACCAGCATGGTGGAAAAGGCAATTGTCGTCATCGCGAGCTTACGGATCATCTAGGCGCACTCCCTGTTGCAGCTTGGCCCGCCCATAGCCCCCGGGCCGGGTCTGGCCCACACAACAAGACTGTTAGATATGTGACAAGTGCTGTTAGTGCCCTAGTCCCGCAACGGTGCGAAAATTTGTGCCGCCAGCGCCAGCCAGCTCCCACCCGCCTTTGCCCGGGGCTGCTGCGCCGCGCTGACCGGGCAATCGACGCACAGCGCCTGCGCCCCGCGCGCGCCCAGCATGCGTTCGAATTCACCTAGCACCCGCGCCAGGTGGTCCTGTTGGCGCGCAGCGACGATGCCGGCGAAGTCCGCCGCTGCTTCGGGCGCGTCGCTTTCGTCGTCGGAGCGCAGCCGCTCGAACAGCGAGGCATAGGGATTGGCGTCTGCGCCAAGATAGACAGCGTGCCATTTGCCATCCTCGAGCTTGGCCTGCTTCGCCACCCAGGCCAGCGCGTCGTCGAGCCCGCCAAACTGATCGACCAGACCGATCTGTCGCGCCGTGCCGCCATCCCACACTCGGCCCTGCGCGATCGCATCGACCTGCTCCGGCGTCTTGCCGCGGGCCTTGCCGACCAGGCCGATAAAGCGGGCGTAGCCGTTTTCGATCCCCATCTGGATCATCGCGTCGAATTCGGGGGTCAGCCCGGTGATGATGTCGGGCTGGCCCGAAAGCGGCGTGGAGCGCACTCCGTCGCCGGTTACGCCATAGCCTGCCAGCGCCTTTTCGAAGCTGGGAACGGTAGCAAACATGCCGATCGAGCCGGTGATTGTGCCCGGTTCGGCAAAGATCCGCTGGCCCGGGGTCGAAACCCAGTAGCCGCCACTCGCCGCGAGATTGGCCATCGAGACTGCGACGGGGATACCCTTGGCCTTGTGCCGCAGGATCGCGCCCCGGATCACTTCGCTGGCGAGGACCGATCCGCCAGGCGAATCGACCCGGATGACCAGCCCGGCGAGGTCCTTTGACAGCGCCTCATCCAGCAGCCTGGCGATCCGGTCGCCGCCGGCGCTGCCAGGTCCGGCCTTGCCGTCAACGATATTGCCGGCGATGGTCACTACTCCGATCGGCTTGCCGGCCCGCGCTTCGGGATTGGCCGCGAGCCAGGTGCTCAGCCGGGTGTGGGCATAGGCCCCGGGCAGCTTGCTGGCATCGTCCTTGCCGGCGAGTGCGGCCACCCGGTCGCCGAATTCGGTGCGGGTGCCAATATGATCGACCAGACCTGCCGCGCTAGCAGCAGCAGCGGAATCGCCCCCTGACGCCTTGAGCCAGCCGACCGGATCGCTGGTGACCAGCTTGATGTTGGCCTTGGGCCGGGCCCGGTTGACGTCGGCCTGCCAACCCTCCCACATCGCCGCGAGCAGTTCCTTGCGGGCGCTGCGGGCCTCGTCCGACTGGTTCTTGCGCAGGTAGGGCTCGACATAGTCCTTGTAGGTGCCGACCCGGTAGACGTGATAGTTGATCTTCAGCCGGTCGAGCAGAGCCCGGAAATAGATCGTGTAGCCGCCGGGGCCGGACAGGAAGGCGCCGCCCAGCGGATCAACCCAGACTTCGCTGGCATGGGCCGCGAGCAGATAGCCATCGTCGGTATAAGCCAACGAATAGGCCAGCACCGGCTTCTTTGCCGCTTTCGCCGCATCCAGCGCCGCGCCGATCTCCTGCATATGCACCTGGCCGCCGCCGGTGAAGCGCGATAGGTCAAGCACCACCGCCTTGATGTGCCCATCCTTTGCCGCGCCGCGAATCGCGCGGACGAGGTCGCGGGCGCGGTATTGGTGGGTCGGCAGTTCGCTCGAGAGCAGCGTCTGCAGCGGATCGATCATCGCGGGTTCCTCGACCACGCTGCCGTCGAGCCGCACCAGCAGCGCACCGTCTTGCACCGAGGCGACATTCGGCCGCGCTGACAGTACGCCGTAGAGCAGGATGAAGAACAGCAGCAGGAAGGCCAGCGCCAGCCCGTCCTTGATCGCCACCAGCAGCTTCCAGACCTTGCGCGCGAATGCCATGCCATACCTTTCCGAAGTCCAGCGCTATGTAGGGGCTGGTGATGGATTGGCAAAGCGGGTTGCGCAACGCTGCGCGGCAGCTTATGCCGCTGTCTTCAATGACATCGACGAAACTTGCGCAAGCGGGCCGCTATCCAGCCGGTTCCGCTGCCTTCCCGCACCGCGGCCTGGTGGGCCTTGCCGGTATCGCCCCGCACGAGCTGCTGTTCCTGCTCGACGAGGCCGAACAATGGGTCGAACTCAACCGTTCGGCCAAGAAGCGCGATGAGCGGCTGGCTGGACTGACCATCATCAACGCCTTCTTCGAAAACTCGACCCGCACGCTGCTATCCTTTGAAATCGCCGGGAAACGCCTCGGCGCGGATGTGGTCAACATGCACGCCGCGCAGTCCTCGGTGAAGAAGGGCGAAACGCTGATCGACACCGCGATGACGCTCAACGCGATGCGTGCCGATGCGATGGTGATCCGCCATGCCAGCTCGGGCGCGGTGCAGCTGATCGCCGGCAAGGTCGATTGCCCGGTGCTCAACGCCGGCGACGGGCAGCATGAGCATCCCACGCAGGGCCTGCTCGATGCGCTGACCATCCGCCGCGCCAAGGGTGAGCTCAATGGCCTGACGGTGACGATCTGCGGCGATATCCTGCACAGCCGGGTCGCCCGTTCGAACATCCACTGCCTGACCACGCTGGGCGCCGAGGTGCGGGTCTGCGCGCCGCCGGCGCTGATGCCGGCTGAAGTCGAGGCGATGAAGGTAACGCCCTTCCACGATTTCGATGCGGCACTGGCCGGGGCCGACGTGGTGATGATGCTGCGGCTCCAGCAGGAGCGGATGCAGGGCCAGTTTATCCCCTCTCCCCGCGAATTCCGCCACCTCTACGGCCTCACGCTGGATCGGCTGGCCAAGGCCAAGCCCGATGCGCTGGTAATGCATCCCGGACCGATGAACCGCGGGATCGAGATCGACAGCAATGTCGCCGACCTTCCGGGACGATCTGCCATCACCACGCAGGTCGAGATGGGGGTGGCGATCCGCATGGCCTGCCTTGACGTGCTGACCCGCAAGGCACGCGGCGTGGAGGGCTGGGCATGAGCGCGCCGGCACCTCTCACGATCACCGGCGGGCTGCTGATCAGGCCGGATGGCACCCCACAAAAGGGCGGCCTGCGCAGCGCCGACGGGATCATCGTCGCCACCGGCACGATTTCGCCGGAGCCGGGCGATACGGTGATCGAAGCCAAGGGCGCGCTGATCGCGCCGGGGCTGGTCGATCTCGGCGTGTTCGCAATCGACAAGCCGGCTTTCCACTTCGGCGGAATCACTCGGGCAGCGCTGATGCCTGATCAGGGCACGGTGCTCGATCGGCCCTCGGCGGTGCGCTACGCCGCGCAATCGGGCAAGCCCGACCTGTGGGTTCACCCCCTCGCTGCAGCGACGGGCAGCCTTGCTGGCCGGGAACTCGCCGAGATCGCCCTGATGCGCGATGCCGGAGCCAAGGCGGTCGCCACCGGGCGGCACTGGATCGCCGACTCAGGCACGATGGCGCGGCTGCTGTCCTATTGCGCGATGCTGGGGCTGGTGGTCGTCACCCATGCCGAAGATAGCGGCCTCACAGGCAGCGCGGTAGCCACAGCGGGCGAGATGGCGACGCGGCTGGGTCTGCCGTCCGCCCCGGCCGAGGCTGAGGCGCTGGCGGTCGCCCGCGACATTGCGCTGGCCGAGATGACCGGCGCGCGCCTGCATATCCGCCAGCTCACCACCGCCGGTTCGATCGCACTGGTGCGGGCCGCCAAGGCGCGCGGCGTGGCGGTGACGGCCGGCGTAACCCCGGCGCATTTCATGCTCTCCAACCTCGCCATGGCCGAATTCCGCACCTTCGCCCGGCTCTCCCCGCCGCTGCGCAGCGAGGCCGACCGGCGGGCAGTGCTGGCGGCGCTGGCCGACGGGACGATCGACGTGATCGCCTCCGGCCACGATCCGCGCGGCCCGGAAGACAAGCGTTTGCCGTTCGCCGATGCCGAACCCGGCATGGCCGGCGCGGAAACGCTGCTGCCGATGACGCTGACGCTAGTCCGCGACGGGGTGATCGACCTGACCCGCGCTTTCGCCCTACTCGCGGCCAATCCGGCACGGCTGCTCGGGGTAGATGCGGGCTTGCTCGCGACCGGGATGCAGGCGGACATTGCGCTGATCGATCCGGCCAAGCCCTGGGTAGTCGATTCGGGCAAGATGGCTGCTGCTGCCGGTAACACGCCGTTCGATCGTCAGCCGGTCCAGGGCCGGGTCCTGGCGCTATTCAAGGGCGGCGCTGCGGTCGGCTGACGGTCTGGCGGCTGATACACTACAAGAAAAAAAGCCCCGGTCTTGCGGACCGGGGCTTTTCAGGGGGGAGAGAGAAAAGCTTAGCGGCGGACGCGCACCGGGCCAGCTGTCCGGCCGGCCGGAGCCGCCGGCGTGGCACCGCGCACTGTGGTCGTCGCGGCATAGGCGAAGCAAGCCCCGCCACGGTTCTTGACCGACGAGCACAACCCGTTCGCTCCGCCGGCATTCATGCCAGCCGCAGCAACGCGCCAGAAATTCTTGCCCCGCACCACCGCCGACGTGATCGTCATGCGGTAGGTCTTGAGCTGGGGATTGCGCGAAGCGAAGATGCCCCATGCACGGCGGGCGCCCTGCTGGCTCGAGAACGAACCGAGCTGGACGAGATGCGTACCATCCACCCGTGCCACAGCGGCGCGCGGCCACGACCGGGCGCGCCGAAACGGGTTGCGAGACCTGCTGGATTACCGGCTGCGAGATCATGCTCGGCGCAGCGGCTTCAGGGTCGGGAGCGGACCAGCTTGCAACCGGGCCGGGATTTGCCAGAGCAACCGCAAGGGTCGGTTCGACAACCGCAGCGGTGGCCGGAAGCTCGGCAAGCACCGGCACATCGGGGCGGGTCGCGGCAGTTTCAACTGCGAGCTGTTCGGCCGAGGGCGAGTTGGCGAGCGCCAGCCGCGCCGGCAGGCCGGGATCGGAGGCCACCGGAACATCGAGTAGCGCAGCAACGCGCAGATGGCCCGCTTCCGGCTGGATCGTCGAAGCCCAGGTGCCGAGGCGCAGATCGACCTGATCGGCCGGAACGTCCTGCATCACCATCAGCCGGGCCTCGCGCCAGCGCCCGTCGAGCGCATAGGCATAGGCCAGGTTCTGGCGGGTCTTGGCGGTGTTGTCGCCCGAACGGATCGCGTCGGCGAGGATCGCCACGCCGCGCGCGGATTCGCCGGCCAGCGCCAGAGCCAGGCCAAGGTCGCTCGCGGGGATCGAGTCGCGCCAGTCATCGAGCAGCGCCACCGCTTCCAGATTGCGGCCCGCGCCGATCTTGGCCAATGCCAGCGTCAGCGCAGTGCGGGTGCTGTTGTCACCCAGCGTCATCGCGTCGTTGAAAGCAACAGCGGCCGAATCGAAACGGCCCGACTTGAGATAGGCGTTGCCCAGCAGCGCGCGCTTGTCGGCGGCGCGGGGATCGGCCTCGACCGCAGTCTCGGCAAAGCCCACGGCCCGGCCGGTCTTGCCCTGCGCCAGCGCAGCCTGAGCCTGCGAAGCCGCTCCTTCGACTTTCGCGACGCGCCCGGTCGAGGCGCAACCGGCCAGCGAAACCGCAGCCATCACACCCGTCACGGCGAAGCGAAGAGACCTGGGGGTGATGCGATAGGCGACCATGGGCCTTCTCCTGTTTGTCATGCGAATTCAGCGCTTGGCCGCGACCTGCGCGGCCAGCGTTTCAACTTCGGGCAGTGCGTCGATCAGGCTGTCGAGCGCTTCGGTCACCAGCTGCTGCGCACTGCGATTGCGGATCGTGCAGGCGAGGCGCAGCTTGAGGTGACGTTCGGCATCGACCCGCAGCGTAAACGCGGCGCGGCGACCTTCGCTGAGCGCGTTGCGGCGCGAGATGCTGGACTTGCGCACCGGCATGACTGGGACCCGGGGCTGCGATTCCACACGTTCTGCAATGGCTTCCTGCTGGCGCACCACTTCGGGCACCTCGGCCGAGGCCGGGGCGGGAAAATCGCTGAACGACACGACTTCGCCGGCGTAGTCGTCGCTGTCGTGGTCGTGGCCCATATCGTTCCAGCCGAGATCGTCTTCGGCGTGGAGCTGCGGTTCATCGCCATAGTCAGCGAGCGTCTGCAGCTGCGGGCGCATGGCCGGCTTGGCGCCGCCCTTGCGGGCAAGCAGGCCTGAGGAGAGCGAGGCGAAGGGCTTGGGTTCGGACATGGTGATCATCCCCCTCACGAGCCAGCGACGCGGCGGCCGAAGCCACCGGCTGGTCGATGCGTGCTCTGCATCACTGTCGTGCCGGTATTGGGGGCGGCGAAGACGGTACGGCGGAAGTTCTTTTCCAGCCGATCCGAGATGTAATTCCACAGCGCGACCACTTCGGCCGCGCTGCGTCCGTTGGGATCGACTTCCATCACCGTGCGCCCGTCGATCATCGACGCGGCGAAATCGGTGCGGTGGTGCAGCGTGATCGGCGCGACGGTGCCGTGTTGCGACAATGCGACCGCGGCCTCGCTGGTGATCTTGGCCTTGGGGGTGGCGCCGTTTACCACGAACAGCAGCGGCTTGCCGGCGCGCTCGCACAGATCGACCGTGGCGCCAACGGCGCGGAGATCATGCGGGCTGGGGCGAGTGGGGACGACGATCAGCTCGGCCACCGCGATGACACTCTGGATCGCCATGGTAATGGCCGGGGGCGTGTCGATCACCGCCAGGCGGAAGCCCTGCTGGCGCAGCACCGCGAGATCGCTGGCGAGGCGGGCGACAGTCGTCTGGGCGAAGGCGGGATATTCAGCCTCGCGCTCGTTCCACCAGTCGGCCAGTGAACCCTGCGGGTCGATGTCGATAAGAACAACCGGGCCAGCGCCCGCTCGCTGAGCCTGCACAGCGAGGTGACAGGATAGGGTCGCTTTGCCCGATCCACCCTTCTGTGATGCCAATGCCAATACGCGCTATGTCTGGTCCCCCCAGAGACGAATGGATATCAATCCGGTCGGGGGATCGCAGATCGTTCCTAATTTTGAGTTAACAATGGACCTCGGCTGGGTGCCTTCGGGGTGGGCAAAACGTGCTGAAATCCTTTGCTAACCGGGCGTTTACTGTGTCAGTTAGGCATCGAAAGCCGCAAGAAACGGCAAGGTGGGCGCTAGTAGCGCGTCACGCGTTTGGGGCATGGGCAGGATTTTGGCGTCAGGGACCTTTCAATGAAATCTCGTGTGATTTTTGCGGCAATCGTTGCGGCGAGCGTCATTTCCGTGCCGATTCCCGTGCTGGCCGATGTGCGAAAGGGAGTCGACGCCTGGACTCAGGGCGATTTCGCAGCGGCGGTGCGCGAGTGGCGGCCGCTGGCCGATGCCGGTGACGCCGATGCGCAGTTCAACCTCGCGCAGGCCTACAAGCTGGGCCGCGGCGTGCCGCAGGACCTGCCCCGGGCCGAGGACCTGTTCAGCCGGGCTTCGGCCAAAGGGCACATGCAGGCCTCCGACAACTACGGCCTGCTGCTGTTCCAGCGCGGCGAGCGGGCCAAGGCCCTGCCCTATATCCGCGCCGCCGCCGACCGGGGCGAACCGCGCGCGCAATATCTGCTCGGCATTTCCCACTTCAATGGCGAGAATGTGCCGAAGGACTGGGTCCGCGCCTATGCACTGGTTACCCTGTCGCAACAGGCCGGGCTGGCCCAGGCCAAGGCAGCGCTGACGCAGATGGACGCTTACGTCCCGCTCGATCAACGCCAGCAGGCGGTGGCGCTGGCGCAGGAGCTGCGGTCTGAGGCCGATGCCACCCTCGCCCGCCAGCTCACCTCGGTGGACCTTGGGGCCAGCGCGAGCGCTCCCGCGGAAGTCCCCACCCAAACCCTGCGAACTGCACCCCGCCCACCTGTGGCGGATCCGGTGCAGTCCGCCCGGGAGGTCGCGGTCACAGCCAGTCCAGCAACCGCCGGAGCGGACTATGCCCGCCCCGCCGTTCGCGCGCCTGCCCCGGTTGCGCCCCGCCCGCAGCCGGCACCCGTCCGTCCCGCCGTGGCGACCCCCACGACCGCTCCTGCCGGCACATGGCGCATCCAGTTCGGCGCCTTCGGGGTTTCGGCCAATGCCGATGCGCTTTGGAACCGGGTCAAGGCTCGCCCCGAATTGTCCGACCATCCCCGGATCAATGTTTCCGCCGGCGGGTTCGCCAGCCAGCACGCGGCGCAGGCGGCCTGCAGCGGGCTAACGGCGGCGGGGATAAGCTGCCTCGCGGTCAAGGGCTGAACGGGTGGCGGAGGGTGCTTCCGAACGGATCCGCACCCTCGACCTGATCCGCGGCGTCGCCGTGCTCGGCATTCTCGCGGTCAACATTGCCGGGTTTGCCGGCCCCAGCTTCGCCACCTTGACGCCCAACTACCCGGCGCCCGGCTCCTCGGCAGACCAATGGGTCTTCGGCGCGACCATCCTGTTGTTCGAAGGCAAGATGCGCGCGCTGTTAAGCATATTGTTCGGCGCCGGCATGGTCTTGTTCATGGATCGCGCCGAAGCGCGGGGGCGCGACAGCGGGGTCCATCAGGCCCGGCGATTGGGCTGGCTGCTGCTGTTCGGCTATCTCCACTTCACCCTGCTCTGGTCGGGCGACATCCTGTTCGCCTATGCCTTTCTCGGACTGGTGGCGCTGGCGCTGCGGCACATGGACGAGCGCGAGCTGTGGTGGGGGGCGCTCGCGTTCTACCTGCTCTGGCACATGGCCGGAGCGATAATTTCGTTCAGTCCGCTGGCGAACGCGCCGGGCGAAATTGCCAGAGGCCTTGCCGATCGTGCGACGCAGGAAGCGGGCGTCCTCACCGGTGGCTATGGCGCTATGGTCCTGCACCGGCTGACCGAGCAGTGGTTTCACCCGCTGGACGGTGGCATTTCCTCGCTGGGTGAAACGGTTCCGCTGATGGCGATGGGGATGGTCCTGCAGCTCCGGGGCTTCTTTTCCGGCGTCTGGCCAAGGGCGCGGGTGCAGACCATCGCGGTGTGGTGCAGCGCCAGCGGAGCCATCCTTACGCTCGCCTTCCTCGGCTGGGCGCTGCCACACCGCTTTCCCGCTCCGGTCGTGCTTGATTATATGCTCTACTGGAGCGCCTTGCCGCACCTGCTGATGGCGCTTGGCTACGCCGCAGTGCTGGTGCTGGTATCACCGCGCCTGGGCGAAATCTGGCTTGGCCGCCGCCTTGGTGCGGCCGGGCGGATGGCATTCAGCAACTACCTTGGCACCAGTCTGGTCATGTGCCTGCTGTTCAACGGCTGGGGCCTGGGTCTCGCTTTGCGCTTCGGCACGGCGGAACTGTTCGGTTTCGTGCTGCTCGGCTGGGCGCTGATGCTCGGCTGGAGCGAGCCCTGGCTGCGACACTTCCGGCAAGGCCCGCTCGAATGGGCCTGGCGCTCGCTGACCGAATGGCAGTGGCTGCCCTTCCGGCGTGAGGGTCAGCTTTGCTTGTAGGGGTTCTTGCTGCTGCGCAGGGTCAGGCGCACGGGCACTGCCTCGAAGCCAAGATCGCGGCGCATGCCGTTGACCAGATAGCGCCGGTAGCTCTCGGGTAGCTGGTCGAGCCTGGTGCCGAACAGCACAAAGCCCGGCGGGCGGATCTTGGCCTGAGTGATGTAGCGCAGCTTAATCCGCTTGCCGCCCGGCGCGGGCGGCGGATTCTTTTCCAGCGCCTCGTCGAACCAGCGGTTCAGCAGGCCCGTCGGGATGCGCTTGCTCCACGCTACCCGCAAGTCGAAGGCCGTCCGCAGGAGATCGTCCAGCCCCTTGCCGGTGCGCGCCGAGACCGTCAGCACCGGCAAGCCGCGCACCTGCGCCAGCCCCTCGTCCAGTGCGGTGCGGATCCCGTTGAACAGGCCCGAGGCGTCTTCGGCGATGTCCCACTTGTTGATCGCGATGATCAGCGCGCGGCCTTCCTCGATCACCAGCGAGGCGATCTTGAGGTCCTGATGTTCCAGCCCGCGCGTGGCATCGAGCAGCAGCACCACCACCTCGGCAAAGTCGACCGCATGACGGGCATCGGCCACCGCCATCTTTTCCAGCTTGTCGACCACCTGCGCTTTCTTGCGCATGCCGGCGGTATCGATCAGTCGCACCTGCCGCGGCTCGCCGCCCTTCGGATCGGTCCATTCCCAGTCGACGGCGATCGAATCCCGCGTGATCCCGGCCTCCGGTCCGGTCAGCAACCGGTCCTCGCCCAGCATGGCGTTGATGAGCGTGGACTTGCCGGCATTGGGCCGTCCGACGATCGCCAGCTTGAGCGGGCGGGCCAGCGCCGCTTCTTCGTCTTGCTCGTCAAACTCTTCCGGCGCATCGTCTGCGTCGTCGTCCGACCGCTCACCCTCGATCAGGGGCCGCAGCGCTTCGAACAAGTCGGCCAGGCCCTCGCCATGCTCGGCTGAAAGCGCCACCGGATCGCCCAACCCCAGGCTGAACGACTCGTACAGCCCGGAATCGCCGGCCCGGCCCTCGGCCTTGTTGGCAACCAGCACCACCGGCACGGTCGCTTGCCGCAGCCAGCGACCGATCTCCTCGTCCATCGGGGTCAGCCCGGCACGGGCGTCGATCACGAACAGCGCTACGTCGGCACCTTGCAGCGCCGCTTCGGTCTGCATCCGCATCCGGCCAGGTAGACTGGCGGCATCTTCGTCTTCCCAGCCGGCTGTATCGACGATGGTGAAGTCCAGCCCGAGCAGATGCGCCTCGCCCAAACGGCGGTCGCGCGTCACCCCCGGCTGGTCGTCGACCAGCGCGAGCTTCTTCCCGATCAGCCGGTTGAACAGCGTCGACTTGCCGACGTTGGGTCGGCCGATGATGATAACCTGGGGCAGCATTTCGCGCCCCAACTGGCTGCTTGCGGCTCGAAAGGCAAGCTCCGCCTCGATTCGTCGCAGATCGTGACCGCGGCGTTAACCACATCCCTGAGGTCGGTGTTTACCACGCGCTTCGCACAGAGGCGCGATGAAGGCGCGTCATCTCACCTGCCTGTTCGGCATCTGCCTCGGCCTGGCCAGTCCGCTCGCCGCGCGTTCGGCAGCGGATTTCGACAGCGTCTCCGGCGGTGGGTCGGCCGAACTTCCACCTTATCTGCAATGTGTCCCCTATGCCCGCCAGGTCTCGGGAATCAACATTTTCGGCGACGCGCATACCTGGTGGGATCAGGCCGAAGGTCGCTACTCCAGAGGCTTCCGACCCCGGGTCGGCGCGGTGATGGCCCTCGAGCCGCATGGCAATTCGAAGCTGGGCCATGTCGCCGCAATCAGCCGAATCATCGATTCGCGCACCGTGCTGATCCGCCACGCCAACTGGTCACCGATCAACGGGAGGCGTGGCCAGATCGAGGACGATGTCCGCGCGGTCGACGTCTCGCCCGCCAACGACTGGAGCGAGGTGCGGGTGTGGTATAGCCCGATCCAGGATCTGGGCGGCACGCACTGGCCGGTGCAGGGCTTCATCTATCCCGGCAAGCCGAAGCGCGACGTGACCACTTTGGCGCGCGCCAGTAGCGCCAGCGACGACCCGATCGGCGCGATCATCGCAGCGCGACTGAGCGCGCCGGAACTCAAGCCTTCGCGACTGGCGGATTCTCGCCCAGATCTTCGAACCAGGCCTCGACCGGGCCGCTGAGCTTGATCGTCAGCGGCTGGCCGTGGCGGTCCATCGACTTGCCCGCCTGGACCCGCACCCAACCCTCGGAAATGCAATATTCCTCGATATTGGTACGGACCACGCCCTTGAAGCGGATGCCGATGCCACGGCTCAGCAGCTCCATGTCGAAATGGGGGCTCTTCGGACTGATCGCGATCCTGTCAGGCGGCAGGTCGGGGCCGGAGCCATGGTCGGGGCCAATGTCGGGAGTTGTATCTTCGCTCATCGGCCCAGCGCCATAGGCCACTTTGCCCGCTTGTCAATTTGCCGCAGCCTGTCTAAGGGCGCGCCTTCCGCAAAGCATTGCGGGCGCGTAGCTCAGCGGTAGAGCACACCCTTCACACGGGTGGGGTCGCAGGTTCAATCCCTGCCGCGCCCACCATCTTTTCAATGGCTTAGCTGCACCATCAGCCCTGCTAGAAGCTAGCGAAAATTTAAAAGGGGCTTTTTAAGGGGTCTTTCGGATAACCGCTGGCTCATCCGGAAACAACGGCAAGGTCCCCGCTGCCAACTCAAGCGAGTTCGGCTCCCGCGTCACTTCATATGGACGCAAAGCGGCCACAACGCGGGATGTTAGGGTTTCAATGGCGATTTTTGCCGGTCCAACTTGCCGGTTGGTCTGAACGCACTGCGCAAGGCGTAGGCGGGGGCAGTCTTCAGTGCGATTGATATCGCAGTCTCAAGCTCCGCAATGTCTGGTCGAATCATCATGTCTGCATTGGAACATATACGGAACAAAATGCAAGCCTTTGGCGTTGTAAGGCGACGAATTTTGCGGTTTCAAGTAAAGGTTCGCCGTGATCGAAAAATTAGTCCCCGCAGTTGGCCCCTCCGTCCGCGCAGGCGATCATCCTAACCCACGACATAGATTGACCTAGGTGCGAGAGGCACGCCAGATTGTGAGTGCATTTTCCATCGCCTTGAGCGCACTGTCACAGGGGGGCTGGATCGGGCTGGTCCCGCTGCTCACCGGTTTCATCCGCAGCTGCCCGCTTTACAGCGTGCTCGGCTTCAACACTTGCGGGGTGAAATAGCCGAAGCCTTGCGTGATCGCGGGGCAGTGGGCATAGCGCCAGCGCTATGCACGATATCCGCTTTGTCCGCGATAACCCCGAGGCTTTCGACGCCGGCCTGGCCCGGCGCGGGCTTGCCCCCCAGTCTGGCGCGATCCTCGCGCTTGATGTGGCGCGGCGTGCCGTCTCGACCAGCATGCAGGAGGCGCAGGGCCGCCGCAACGAGGCGTCCAAGGCAGTCGGCGCGGCGATGGGCCGGGGCGACAAGGATGAAGCCGAGCGGCTGAAGGCCGAGGTCGCCGAACTCAAGACGACGCTCCCTGCGCTCGAGCAGGAAGAGCGCGAGCTGACCGCTGCGCTGCAGGAAGCGCTGGCGGGCCTGCCTAACATCCCGGTGGCCGAAGTGCCCGATGGCGAGGATGAGGCCCAGAACGTCGAGGTTTCGCGCTGGGGCACCCCGCGCAGCTTCAACTACACGCCCAAGGAACATGCCGACCTCGGACCCGCGCTCGGGCTCGATTTCGAGACCGGGGCGCTGCTCTCCGGCGCGCGCTTCACCTTCCTGCGGGGCCAGATGGCGCGGCTGCAGCGCGCGCTCGGCCAGTTTATGCTCGATCACCAGACCGGGGTGAATGGTTACTGCGAATGCGCCACTCCGCTGCTGGTGCGCGAGGAGGCGCTGTTCGGCACCGGCCAGTTGCCCAAGTTCGCCGAGGACAATTTCAGGACCACCGACGGGCGCTGGCTGATCCCCACTGCGGAAGTCTCGCTGACCAATTCAGTGCGCGAGCAGATTCTCGCCGAAGCCCAACTCCCGATCCGCATGACCGCGCTGACCGCCTGCTTCCGCTCCGAGGCCGGGGCGGCGGGCAAGGACACGCGCGGCTATATCCGCCAGCACCAGTTCGAGAAGGTCGAGCTGGTCTCGATCACCCGCCCCGAGGATTCCGGGGCCGAGCACGAGCGGATGACAGCGGCGGCGGAATCGATCCTGCAGGCGCTTGAGCTGCCCTACCGCAAGGTGCTGCTCTGCGCCGGCGACATGGGCTTCACCGCGAGGCTGACCTATGACCTCGAGGTCTGGCTGCCGGGACAGGATACCTACCGCGAAATCAGCTCCTGCTCGAACTGCGGCGATTTCCAGGCGCGGCGGATGAACGCGCGCTACCGGCCCGACGGCGCGAAAGGGACCGAGTTCGTCCACACGCTCAACGGCTCGGGCCTCGCGGTCGGCCGCACGCTCGTTGCGATCCTTGAGAACGGGCAGCAGGAGGACGGGTCGGTCGACCTGCCGGCCGTGCTGCACTCCTATATGGGCGGGATCACCCGCCTGGTTCCGGCGGCGTAATGCGCATCCTGATCACCAATGACGACGGCATCTCGGCACCCGGGCTCTATGTGCTCGAAAAGATCGCGGCCACGCTGTCCGACGATATCTGGATCTGCGCGCCGAGCGAGGAACAATCCGGTGCGGGCCATTCGCTGACGCTGACCCGCCCGGTGCGGGTGCGCAAGCATGCCGAGCGGCGCTTTTCGGTGACCGGCACGCCGAGCGACGCGGTGGCGATGGCGCTCAAGAAGCTGATGCCCGAACCGCCCGACATCATCCTTTCCGGGGTTAATCGCGGCGCCAATCTGGGCGACGATGTCACCTATTCGGGCACCGTCTCCGCCGCCATGGAAGGCGCGCTGGCCGGGATCCACTCGATCGCGCTGAGCCAGGTCTATGCCAAGGAGGGCATGGCCGATGCGGTGCCGTTCGGGGCGGCCGAGGGCTGGGGCGAGCGGGTGCTGCGCCCGCTGGTGGAGGCGCCCATTGCCCCACGCACGCTGATCAACGTAAACTTCCCTCCGGTGACGGCCGATAAGGTGAAGGGCATCAAGGTGGTGCGGCAGGGCTTCCATGATTATGCGCGCGGCTCGGTGGTCGAGGGCACGGACCCGCGCGGCTATCCCTATTACTGGTTCGGTCTGCACGGGATCGAGCACACCTCGGGCCACGATACCGACCTTGAGGCGATTTCCGAGGGTTTCGTCACCGTCACCCCGCTGCAGCTTGACCTGACGCACCGGCCCTCCCTGGCCTTGCTAGCGGAGCGTTACCAGCAGTGAAGGCGCTCGCGCTCCCGGCCCTGGCCTTGCTGCTGGCCGCCGCGACCGCGCCTGCACCCACGCCCACGCCAAGCGGGGCGCCCTTCAACGAAGAGAGCGAGCACGTCGTCCAGCCGGGCGAGACGCTGGGCGGGATCGCCACCCGCGCCGAAGTGCCGCGGGTGCTGATCATCGAGGCCAACGGGCTGAAGGCTCCCTACGCCGTGCGCACCGGCCAGAAGCTGGCGATTCCGCGCACCCGCCGGCACACGGTGGCCACCGGGGAGACCGGTTTCCTGATTGCGTGGAAATACGGCGCCGCCTGGCAGGATATCGCGGTCGCCAACGGGCTCGGCCCGGATGCCACGCTGAAGCGCGGGCAGAAGCTGCTGATCCCGACGCTGATCGCCCCGCAGGCCCGGCCGACGCCGGCTGCAACGCCCAGTCCCGCCGCCACCGCCCCGCGCTTTGCCTGGCCGCTGCAAGGCCCGATCCGCCGCAGCTTCGCCCCGCGCGGCAAGCCGGGCTACCACGACGGGATCGACATTACCGCCGCCGAAGGCACTGCGGTACGCGCCATCGATGCCGGCAAGGTGCTGTTCGCGGGCGAGGAATCGTCCCAGTTCGGCAGGCTGGTGATCGTCGATCACGGCGGCGGGCTGACCAGCGCCTATGCCTTCCTCAGCCGGGTGACGGTGAAGGAAGGCGATCCGGTGCGGAAGGGCGAACGCGTCGGCCTTGTCGGCCATACTGGGCTGGCACGCGGTTCGGAGCTCCACTTCGAACTGCGCCGCAGCAACCGCCCGGTCGATCCGGAAGAGCAGTTGCCCGAGCGGGAATAGGCTACGACAGCAGCCAGAACACCGTGCCCATCGCCAGATAGGCGAGCAGCCACTCCCCGCCATCATTCAGTGCAACGCTCTTACGCAGTCCCCGGCGGACATAACCGATCCACAGCGCCGGGGCGATGAAGGCCACGGCAAGGCCGCCCGATTGCATCCAGTAGAGCCAGGGCTTGGCGCCGAGCGTCTCCGTGCCGACCCGCGCGAAATTGTGGCCGAGCATGGCGCTGGAGATCAGCAGCGGCGGCAGCATCGTGGCGGCGCGCTGCCAGCCGCGCTTGCGAGCAAAGGCCCACAGGACCGCAGCGGCCGCAAGGGCCGCTGCGGTCACTCCCATCCAGTTGACCGGACCCACGCTCAGCGCAGCAGGCCGAAGACCAGCCCCATCGCGGTATAGGTCAGCGTCCAGTAGCCGCCGTCGATCAGCATCAGCGTGGCCGACTTGCGCGCAAACAGGTAGTTCCCGACGATCGAGGAGGCAACGAAGCCCAGCCCGACCCCGAAGCCGATCATGGTGCTGATCGACGAGCCCGGCCCGCCATAGGTCGCCAGCACATGGCCGAGGATGAAGGCGCCGAAGGCCGTCGCCAGCGCAAAGCCGCCGAAGATCTTGGCCATGTTGCCGGATTTGAGTGCTTCGTCGCTCAGCCCGGATTCAGCTTGCCAGCGCTTGCCGAACAGCGGCCCGTACCAGACGAAGCCGATCGCCAGCGCCGCGATCACCGCGCCGAGCACGGCCAGCGGATTGATTTCCCAAATCTGCGATCTCCCCCTGCAGAATTGCCGGAAGCGCGATCATGCCCGCCTCGCTGCGCTTGGCAATGGTCAATCGACAAACAGCGGTGTAGGGGCGCGGCGATGGCGAGCGTGATTCCCGAGCAGAAGAAGATAGGCATGGTCAGCCTCGGCTGCCCCAAGGCGCTGGTCGATTCCGAGCGAATCCTGACCAAGCTGCGCGCCGATGGCTATGCCATGAGCGCGGATTATGCCGGGGCCGACGTGGTGCTGGTCAATACCTGCGGCTTCCTCGATTCCGCCAAGGAAGAGAGCCTTGCCGCGATTGGCGAGGCGATTGCCGAGAACGGACGGGTGATCGTCACTGGCTGCATGGGCAATGAGGCCGAACTGATCCGCGCGAAGTTCCCCGCCGTCCTCGCGGTGACGGGTGCGCATCAATATGAAGCCGTGGTCGAGGCGGTGCACGAAGCCGCGCCGCCCAGCCAGGGACCTTACATCGACCTTGTTCCGCAGCCGGACATCAAGCTCACCCCGCGCCACTACAGCTACCTGAAGATTTCCGAGGGCTGCAACCACGCCTGCGCCTTCTGCATCATTCCCCAGCTGCGCGGCAAGCTCGCCAGCCGGCGGATCGACGCGGTGCTGCGCGAGGCGGAAAAGCTGGTCGCGGCCGGCACCAAGGAGCTGCTGGTGATCAGCCAGGATACCTCGGCTTATGGCGTCGATGTGCGGCACGAAGAGCGCCAGTGGCAGGGCCGCACGATCCGCACTCATATGACCGACCTCGCCCGCGAGCTCGGCGCCCTGCGCACTCCGGCTGGCGAGCAGCCCTGGGTGCGGCTGCACTATGTCTATCCCTATCCCCATGTCGATGCGGTGATCCCGCTGATGGCCGAGGGGATCGTCACCCCCTATCTCGACATCCCCTTCCAGCACGCCAGCCCGCGCGTGCTCAAGGCGATGAAGCGCCCGGCGAACGAGGCCAAGGTGCTCGAGCGGCTGCGCGAATGGCGCAGGATCTGCCCGGACATCACGATCCGCTCGAGCTTCGTGGTCGGCTTCCCGGGTGAGGCCGAGGAAGATTTCCAGTACCTGCTCGACTGGCTTGAGGAAGCCCAGCTCGACCGCGTCGGCGCCTTCCGCTTCGAACCGGTCCAAGGCGCGGCAGCGAATGATCTGGCCGATCCGGTGCCCGAGGAGGTCAAGGAAGAGCGCTACGCCCGGATCATGGAAAGGACCGCCGCGATCAGCGCGGCAAAGCTGGCCGCGAAGGTCGGTCCCACCATCCAGGTGATCATCGACGAAGTCGGTGAGCCCGATGAGGACGGCGACATCGGCGCCACCGGCCGCAGCAAGGCCGATGCCCCCGAGATCGACGGCGCGGTCTATCTGCGCAATGTGCCGGCTACGCTGGCGCCGGGCGATTTCGTAATGGCTACGATCGAGGAAGCCGACGCGCACGACCTCTACGGGGTGATCGTCTAGAGCAGCGTCAGGGGACAACGGCGGGCTGGGCTGGTAGGTTTGGGATGAATCGGTTCGCGCGAAGACGCGAAAGCGCAGAGGGGTGCACCTGCCACCCCAATTTTCGTCATCCTGAACTTGTTTCAGGACCCATTCCTCGGCCCGCTCCGTTGCCACAGGATTGGCGCGAACCTCGCGGGTTGCCTCTCTCCGGCCAGCGCCGCGCCGTGCGGCACGATGGGTCCTGAAACAAGTTCAGGATGACGAAAAGGGTCCACGTGGGAGCACGTTGGTTGCCCTCAACGCTGGAAACGAAAAACGAGCCAGGCCGGTGAAGAGCACCGGCTGCGCCTCAAGCCCCCTGCGGTGCAGCCCCCGCTACGCGCTTGCCCGCACGCGGCACGTTCGAGCCACGCGCTTGGGCCGGGACGATCGGCCCGCTCGGGCGGTCCGAGCGGTCGATCTTGCCGGTTTCGAGCAGCTGGCGGATTTCCTCGCCGGTCAGTGTCTCGTGTTCGAGCAGAGCACCCGCCAGCAGGTGCAGCTTGTCTACGTGGGTCTTAAGCAGCTGGGTCGCCTTGGCGTGGGCGCCATCGACCAGTCCGCGGATTTCGCTGTCGATCAGCTTGTTGGTCTCGTCCGAGGCGAACAGCCGCGCCGTGCCGCCATAGCCGAGGTAGCCTTCCTGCTGCTCCTCATACTGGAGCGGGCCAAGCTTGTCCGACATGCCCCATTTGGTGACCATGTTGCGGGCCAGGCTGGTGGCATACTGGATGTCGGACGAGGCGCCCGAGGAGACCTTGTCATGGCCGAAGATCAGCTCTTCCGCCACGCGGCCACCCATGCTGACCGAGAGGTTCGCATGCATCTTGTCGCGGTGGTAGGAGTAGTTGTCACGCTCGGGCAGGCGCATCACCATGCCCAGCGCCAGGCCGCGCGGGATGATCGTCGCCTTGTGGATCGGGTCGGACGCGGCTTCGTGGACCGAAACGAGCGCGTGGCCGGCCTCGTGATAGGCGGTCATCTTCTTCTCGTCCTCGGTCATCACCATGGAACGCCGCTCGGCGCCCATCATGACCTTGTCCTTGGCGTCCTCGAATTCCTGCATCGCGACCAGGCGCTTGTTGCGCCGCGCCGCCAGCAGCGCCGCCTCATTGACGAGGTTGGCGAGGTCCGCACCGGAGAACCCCGGGGTACCGCGCGCGATGACGCGAGGATTGACGTCGGGCGCCAGCGGCACCTTCTTCATATGCACGGCGAGGATCTTCTCGCGGCCCTCGATGTCGGGCACGGGGACGACCACCTGGCGATCGAACCGGCCCGGGCGCAGCAGCGCCGGATCGAGCACGTCGGGGCGGTTGGTCGCGGCGATAATGATGATGCCTTCGTTGGCCTCGAACCCGTCCATCTCGACCAGCAGCTGGTTGAGGGTCTGCTCACGCTCATCGTTCGAATTGCCGAGGCCATGGCCGCGATGGCGGCCGACCGCGTCGATTTCGTCGATGAAGACGATGCA
>CANJSX010000016.1 GCA_947477055.1 Sphingomonadaceae bacterium
GAACCGACAGCAATCAGCTTGAGCGCCTTCCGGTCAGCAGTCATCGCGACGCGCACTTCGGCCACGCCGGGGGCGCCGCGCAGTGTTTCCTTGACCGCGATTTCCAGCCGATCACGCTCGAGCCGGTCGAGCCCGGCGACGTCGATCACCAGCGTGACAACGCCATCGGACAGCCGCAGCGATTGCAGGCGCGATGCGGCAAGTGGGGGCAGTAATACCTTAAGTGCATCAACCTCGTCGCTCATCATTGGTCCCTGCAAACTGTGTCCCGCTACGCCACCAGCCCCTAGCAGGGAAAAAACGCACGGGGGCACTGTTTTTGTGCGCGAACGCTTCCTATAAGATAGGTCATGAAAACAATAAGCGACTGGATCGCGCGCGGCGCCGTGTTGATGGCGGGCCGCCGCAGCCCCTGGGGAAGCGGTGACAAGGAGCCGGACGGCGAAGCTGCCGCCGGGGCCGGAGAGCCCGAGCCTGGAGCAGAGCCACCTCCGCCCTCCGAACCCGGCCCCGGGCCGCGCAGTCCTTGGCTGCCACCCGCAAGCGACCAGCCCCCGCCGCGCCGTTCGGCCAGCATCGAGGACATCTTTCGCCAGCGGGGCGGACCCGGCGGCAAGGGCGGCGGCGGTAGCGGATTCATTCCCCGCATGCCGCGCAGGGCCGATGGCCGCAGCTGGACCCCGCTGATCGTTGGCGGCATTGCTGTGGTGTGGCTGCTGATTTCGACCACGCATCAGCTCGGCTCGAACGAGCAGGGTGTGGTTTCGCTGTTCGGCAAATATTCCCGCACGATCGGCTCGGGCGTGAGCTTCACCCTGCCCTGGCCGATGCAGGCCGTCGAAGTCGAAGACGTCACCATGATCCGCCGCTTCACCATCCCGGAGGATGAGGGCGAGAAGCTGATGCTGACCAGCGACCGCAACCTGGTCGACCTCTCCTATCTCGTGCGCTGGAACATCAAGGACCTGAAGCTCTACAAATACCGGCTCGAGAATCCGGAGGCGACCGTGCGCGAAGTGGCCGAAGCGGCGATGCGCGCATCGGTGGCCGAGGTGCAGCTCAACGATGTGACCGGCGGCACTGGCCGCGCCGCGATCGAACAGCAGGTGCGCAGCCGGATGCAGGCAGTGCTCGATGCCTATCATTCCGGCGTCTTGATTCAAGGCGTCGACCTTAAGAAGACCGATCCGCCAGCCAAGGTCGTCGCGGCCTTCCAGAAAGTGCTCGCCGCCCAGCAGAATGCCGAGCGCGACCGCAACCGGGCGATGGCCTGGGCCGAACAGGTGGTCGCCCAGGCGCAGGGCGAGACCGCCAATTTCGACAAGGTCTATGAGCAGTACAAGCTGGCCCCCGAGGTCACCCGCCGCCGCATGTATTACGAGACAATGGAACGCGTGCTCGCGAACAATGACAAGGTGGTGGTCGAAAGCGGGGAGGTCACGCCCTATCTCCCGCTGCCCGAGCTGCGCCGCCGCGCCGCCGCCGCGCCGACCGAAGCGCCAGCAACCACGGGAGGCCAGTAATGTTCGCGAATTCCTGGAGCGAGCATCGCGCCTCGCTGATCGCGGTGGTCGTGCTGGTGATCGGACTGCTGCTCAGCACCGTCGTGGCGTCCGAGAACGAGCAGGCCGTGGTGCTGCGGCTGGGTGAGCCGGTGCGCGTGATCAACAAGTTCAAGCCCAATCAGGACTATGGCCAGACCGGCGCCGGCATTTCGCTGCGCATCCCCTTCTTCGAACAGCTGACGCGGATCGACAAGCGGGTGCTGTCGCTCGACATGCAGCCGCAGCAGGTCACCTCCAGCGACCAGCGCCGCCTCGATGTCGATGCCTATGCCCGCTTCCGGATCATCGATCCGGTAAAGATGGTGCGCACCGCCGGGACGACCGAGAAGGTGCAGGAGCAGCTCCAGCCGATCATGAACTCGGTGCTGCGCCAGGAACTCGGCAAGCGGACCTTCCAGGCGATGCTCACGGCAGAACGCGGGCAGGCGATGAAGAACATCCGCGAGGCGCTGGACCGGCAGGCCCGGCAATATGGCGCTCAGGTGATCGACGTGCGGATCAAGCGCGCCGATCTGCCGATCGGTACTCCGCTCGATTCGGCTTTCACCCGGATGCAGGCCGAGCGTGAGCAGGAAGCCACCGCGATCCGCGCCAAAGGTGAGCGCGACGCGCAGATCATCCAGGCCGGAGCGCAGGCCCGAGCGGCGCAGATCTATGCCGTCAGCTTCGGTAAGGATCCGTCGTTCTATGATTTCTACCGGGCGATGCAGAGCTACACGACCACCTTTGCCGATCCGGCCAGCAAGGCCAGCAGCACCATCATCCTGTCGCCCGACAACGATTACCTGCGGCAGTTCCGCGGAAAGTGAGCGGACCGTTCAATCCCCGTTCAGGCCGGCGGGGCTGAATCCGCGACCAGACCACCGGCAATGCTTCGAGCACTGCCGCAGGCAAGGAAGCAAGAGGACGTGAAGCCTGTGCGATACGCTTACGGAGTGACCACCGCGCTGCTGCTTGGCGGCGCTGCCCTGTCTTTGACGACCGGCTTTGCGGCCGGCGCCCAGGTCGCCCAGAACGATGCTGGCCAGATGCAGAATGTGGTGCCGCGCGCCGGCGCCCCGGCCAGCTTTGCCGATCTGACCGAGCAGCTCGCGCCCGCGGTGGTGAACATCTCCACCCGCCAGCGCGTCCGCGTCGAGAACCAGAACCCGTTTGCCGGCACCCCCTTCGCCGATCTGTTCGGCGGCGGCCCGCAGCAACCGCAGCAGGGCCCGCAGACCCGCGAGGCGCAATCGCTGGGTTCGGGCTTTATCGTCTCGGCCGATGGCTATGTGGTGACCAACAATCACGTCATCACCGCCGACGGGAAGGGCGAGGTCGAATCGATCACCGTGACCATGCCCGATGGCACCGAGTTTCCGGCCAAGCTGATCGGCCGCGACGCCGCCTCCGACCTTGCGGTGCTCAAGATCACCGCCGGCAAAGCGCTGCCCTTCGTCAAATTCGGAGACAGCCGGAACGCCCGGGTGGGTGACTGGGTGATCGCGATCGGCAATCCCTTCGGCCTCGGCGGCACGGTCACCTCGGGGATCATCTCGGCGGTCTATCGCAACACCGGCCAGGGCGGCGCCTATGACCGCTATCTGCAGACCGACGCCTCGATCAATCGCGGCAATTCTGGCGGCCCGATGTTCGACATGAAGGGCCAGGTGATCGGCATCAACAATGCGATCTTCTCGCCCACCGGCGGCAGTGTCGGGATCGGCTTCGCCATCCCGGCGGAGATCGCTGCGCCGATCGTCACGCGGCTGATGAAGGGCGAAGTGATCGAGCGCGGCTATCTTGGCGTGCGTATCCAGCCGCTCAACGAGGATCTCGCGGATTCGCTGGGCATCCCGCACAATCGCGGGGAATTCGTGCAGGCGGTCGAGCCGGGCAAGGCCGCGGCGCTGGCCGGGTTGCAGGCGGGTGACGTGGTGCTGAAGGTCGCGGGCAAGGAAGTCAGCCCCGAGCAGACGCTCTCCTTCCTGGTCGCCAATACCGCACCGGGCACCCGCATCCCGCTCGAGCTGATCCGCGACGGCAAGCGCATGACGCTCACCGCCACGGTGGGCAAGCGTCCGAGCGAGGAAGAGCTGGCACAGCAGACCTTCGATCCGAACAATTCCGATGCAGACGACAACGGCTTCAACAAGCCGCCCAAGCAGCAAGGCCAGGGTCTGGTCGAGCGCGCGGTCGGTCTCTCGGTGCTGCCGCTGAGCCCGCAGATCGCGCGCCAGCTGGGCATGCCGGAAACCACCACCGGCGTGGTCGTCAATGCAGTGGATGCCTCATCCGATGCCGGTGCCAAGAGCCTCCAGCGTGGCGACGTAATCCTCTCGGCGAATTACCGCGCGGTGGCCTCGGTGGCCGAATTCGAGGCGGTCGTGCAGGCTGCAAAAACGGCAAACCGCCCGGCACTGCTACTGCGCGTCCAGCGCCGCGGCCAGCCGCCGATGTACATGCCTGTCCGCCTGCGCTGAACGGGTCCGTTGTAAGCGCCCAGCTTACAACGGATTATCGAGCTGGATGATTTCCTCGGTGCTGGCGCGCTGCGTGGTCTTGAGCTGGCGCGGTTCGGCAAAGCCGGCGAGCACCGGGGCGTCACGGCCATAGATGTCGGCGAAGGCGGTCAGCTTGCCAGTGATGTCGCGGGCCATCGTCATATAGGTGAGATAGACCGGGAAGGTCCTGGTCATCGGCACCTTGGTGTATTTGCCCGAGAGGTTGTAATCGACCGCCTGCTGCGGGGTCAGCCCGGCACCGAGGATCGCCATCGTCATCCCCAGCTCGACCGCGCGTTCGGTGCGGATGCAGCCGTGGCTGAAGGCCCGCACGGGCGCGTTGAACAAGGCCTTGCCCGGCGTATCGTGCAGGTAGATCGCGTGCGGATTGGGCATGTCGATCTTCATCCGGCCAAGCGAATTGTTGTCGCCCGGCTGCTGGACGACCAGCAGCATGCCATCCGACATCTTGGTCACCTTGTAGCCTTCGCGCGCTGCCGCGCGAGGATTGCCGGACAGGCGTGCGCCCAATCCCTCCCCCACCACGATTGACTGCGGCACGGTCCAGGTCGGGTTGAAGACGACGTTCTGCACCGTCTCGGCCAGCTGCGGAGTCGCGGTCTTGCCGGGCTTGCCGACGATGGTGCGATAGGTGCGGATGATCTTGTCGTTCACCGTCAGCCGCAGCTGGAATTCGGGCACATTGGTGATGAGGTGGATCGTGCCCAGCTCCTGCGTGAGCCAGCGCCAGCGGTCCATGTTGGCCTGAATCAGCGCGCGGGACTTGAGGTTGCGCACCGGGGTGGCCGCCAGCGCTGCCTTGAGCGCGGCATAGTCCGGATGCTTGGGCGCGAGATTGTAGATCGTCCCAGCAATGTCATGGCTGGCGAGCGCGGCGGCCATCAACTTGTCGGTCGGGTTGACGTCCTGATCGGGATCGACCGCGAACCACTGCACCCGCGCCGGCATCGGCGTGCGCCCGTCGCGCATGTCCTCGATCAGCCAGGCGAAACTCTTGCTGGCGATCTCGTCGAGCGCCTGCCCCTCACCGGCGGCGAGCGTAGCGCGGAGCGCCTCGGGCTGGTAATCGCCAGGGATCAAGCCATCCTGGCCGATGTCGGTGATGATGGCGAGCAGCGCCTGGGCGTCAAGCAGGGTCCAGTGCATCACCGGCTCGACGATCGGAACGTCGATCATCTTCGGCGGGGCGGTGGGAGCCGGACTGGGTGTCGCGGCAGGCTGCGGTGCTACGGCGGTGGCTGCCGGGCTTGGCGTCGATGTCGGCACAGCGGCGGGCGGCGCGGCGGGTGGTGTAGGCGTCGCCGCTGGCACCGGCACGGACTGCAGCAGGTCGGCGGGCGGCTTGGCCAGAGCGGAGCCGGCAAGCAGCGCGGCAGCAGCCGCAGAGAGGCCGATGCGCGATGCGGCGGGAATGCGAGTGGTGATCTTGGACTGCTTCATGTGCTCCGCGCGGTGTCGCGCCCTTTGCTGACGGTCAACTGACCGCAAAGGCCAGTTTGCCCGTTTACCGCTGCTTCATCAAGCGCCCCGGCTTTCGCAAATCTTAACAGCAGGGTGACGCGGCCAGTCGGCGGCCCTAATGACGCGGCATGAAGCTCTCGCATCAACCAATCCTGCCCTTCGTCGCAGCGCTGTGCGGGATCTTCACCTTCAGCATAATGGACGCGCTGATGAAGAGCGCGACCATCGCTGCGGGGGCCTATTCCTCGGTGCTGCTGCGCTCGGTGCTGGGTGCGGTGATGATGCTGCCGGTGTGGCAGCTGACCGGCAAGGCGCGCTGGCCGGAGCGCAATGTGCTCAAGGTCCATGCCGCGCGCGGGCTGCTCTCCTCGGTGATGGCGACGACTTTTTTCTATGGCCTGGCCCGGATCCCGATGGCCGAGGGCATGGCGCTGTCGTTCATCGCTCCGCTGATCGCGCTTTATCTGGCGGCAGTGTTCCTCGGCGAACGGATCGGCCGCAAGGCGATCTTCGCCTCGCTGCTCGGGCTCGGCGGGGTGCTGGTGATCGCCGCCGGGCGCTGGGAAGCGGGCGGCTTCGGACCGGAAGCACTCAAGGGCGTCGCCGCGATCCTTGGTTCGGCCGTCGCCTATGCCGCAAATCTCGTGGTCCAGCGCCATCAGGCCCAGCTGGCCGACCCGCGCGAGATCGCCTTCTTCCAGGCGCTGTTCACCAGCCTGTTCATGTCCGCCGCCCTGCCCTGGCTCTTTGCCATGCCATCGGCGGGCGCGATGACCGACATTTTCGGCGCGGCGGTGCTCGCCTCGACCTCGATCATGCTGCTGTCCTGGGCCTATGCAAGGGCCGAGGCGCATGTGCTGATCCCGACCGAATACAGCGCCTTCATCTGGGCCGCGCTGATGGGCTGGGCGATGTTCGGCGAGGCGGTGACCGGACCGACCATTGCCGGGGTGGTGCTGATCGTCGCCGCCTGCTGGATCGCCGCCCGGGGCCACACCGAGCAGACCGCGTTATAGCGCTGAAAAAATCCCGCATCCCGCGCCCGCCCTACCCTTGACCTAGCGGAATTCCCGGCGCATCGGCGGCGCGACGAATCCGTTTCCGCGTTGCAGCATTTGGGGAGCGCGCGGCAACTTAACCCATCGAAAGGGAGCGCCCGCATGACTCAGGTCGGACAGGACTCACTTGGCACCCGCAGCACGCTGAGCGTGGGTGGCAAGGACTATGCCTATTACTCGTTGAAGAAGGCCGCGGCCAAGCTGGGTGACATCAGCCGCCTGCCCTTCTCGATGAAGGTCCTGCTCGAAAACCTGCTGCGCTTCGAAGACGGCGGCTTCACTGTCGCCACTGCCGACATCCAGGCCGTGGTCGACTGGCAGAAGGACCCCAGCGAGAGCTCCAACGAGATCCAGTATCGCCCGGCCCGCGTGCTGCTGCAGGATTTCACCGGCGTGCCCTGCGTGGTAGACCTTGCGGCGATGCGCGATGCGATCGCCGCGCTGGGTGGCGATAGCAGCAAGATCAACCCGCTGGTCCCGGTCAACCTGGTGATCGACCACTCGGTGATGGTCGACGAGTTCGGCCACCCCAAGGCGTTCGAGCAGAACATGGAGATCGAATACCAGCGCAACATGGAGCGCTATGACTTCCTCAAATGGGGTTCCAAGTCGCTCGCCAATTTCTACGCCGTGCCCCCGGGCACCGGCATCTGCCACCAGGTGAACCTCGAAAACATCGCCCAGACGGTGTGGACCAGCACGGACGCTAGCGGCGCCACCGTCGCCTATCCCGATACCTGCGTCGGCACCGACAGCCACACCACCATGGTCAATGGCCTTGGCGTGCTGGGCTGGGGCGTCGGCGGGATCGAGGCCGAGGCCGCGATGCTCGGCCAGCCGGTCTCGATGCTGATCCCCGAAGTGGTCGGCTTCAAGCTCACCGGCACGCTCAGGGAAGGCGTCACCGCCACCGATCTCGTGCTGACCGCCACCAACCTGCTACGCAAGCATGGCGTGGTCGGGCGTTTTGTCGAATATTACGGCCCGGGCCTCGCCTCGCTCAGCCTCGCTGACCGCGCGACGCTGGCCAACATGGCGCCCGAATATGGCGCGACTTGCGGCTTCTTCGGGATCGACGATAAGACGCTCGACTATCTGCGCCTGACCGGCCGCGAGGAAGCGCAGATCGCGCTGGTCGAAGCCTATGCCAAGGAGCAGGGCTTCTGGATCGATCCCACCGCCGAGTTCGTCTTCTCCTCCACGCTCGAGCTCGACATGGGCACCGTCGTGCCCTCGCTCGCCGGACCGAAGCGCCCGCAGGACCGCGTCAACCTCACCGAGGTCGACGATGTCTTCAACGGTGACATGGCCAGCCTCTACAAACGCGCCAACACCCGCGTTGCGGTTGACGGCAAGGGCTATGACATCGGCGACGGCGACGTGGTGATCGCCGCGATCACCAGCTGCACCAACACCTCCAACCCGGGCGTGCTGGTCGCCGCCGGCCTCGTCGCCAAGAAGGCGGACGAACTGGGCCTCAAGCCCAAGCCCTGGGTCAAGACCTCGCTCGCCCCCGGCAGCCAGGTCGTCACTGACTATCTCGTGCGGGCCGGGCTGCAACAGCATCTCGACAATGTCGGGTTCAACCTAGTCGGCTATGGCTGCACCACCTGCATCGGCAATTCCGGCCCGCTGGCCGAGCCGATCAGCAAGGCGATCAACGAGCACGGCCTCGTCGCCGCCTCGGTGATTTCGGGCAACCGCAACTTCGAAGGCCGCGTTTCGCCCGACGTGCGCGCCAACTTCCTCGCCTCGCCGCCGCTTGTGGTCGCCTATGCGCTCAAGGGCACGGTGATCGAGGACTTCACCACCACCCCGATCGGCGTTGCGACCACCGGGGCAAAGGCCGGGCAGGACGTGTTCCTCCGGGACATCTGGCCGACCAATCTGGAGGTCGCCTCGACCATGGCCGCCTGCATGGACCGCGCCATGTTCCAGGCCCGCTATGCCGACGTCTACAAGGGCGACGAGCACTGGCAGGCAATCAACGTCACCGGCAGCGAAACCTACCAGTGGCGCGCCGGCAGCACTTATGTTGCCAACCCGCCATATTTCGAGGGCATGACCATGACCCCGGCCCCGGTGCAGGATATCATCGAGGCCAAGCCCCTGCTGATCCTCGCGGATTCGATCACCACCGACCACATCAGCCCCGCCGGCAACATCAAGGCCGACAGCCCGGCCGGCAAGTGGCTGATGGAGCATCAGGTCGCCCGGGCCGACTTCAACTCCTACGGCGCGCGCCGCGGCCATCACGATGTGATGATGCGCGGCACCTTCGCCAATATCCGCATCAAGAACGAGATGGTCCCCGGCGTCGAGGGCGGCATGAGCCGCTACGAGGGCGAGGTCCTGCCGGTCTATGACGTGGCGATGAAGTACAAGGCCGCTGGCACCCCGATGGTGGTCGTCGCGGGCAAGGAATACGGCACCGGATCGAGCCGTGACTGGGCCGCCAAGGGCACGGCGCTGCTCGGCGTGCGCGCCGTGATCGTCGAAAGCTTCGAGCGCATCCATCGCTCGAACCTGGTCGGCATGGGCGTGCTGCCGCTGCAGTTCAAGGACGGTGAGACCCGCCAGTCGCTCGGCCTGACCGGCGATGAGAGCTTTACCATCCTCGGCATCAGCAGCATCAAGCCGCGCCAGGACGTCGAAGTGCAGGTCACCCGCGCCGACGGCAGCAGCTTCACCTTCACCGCACTGTGCCGCATCGATACCGCCAATGAGGTCGAGTACTTCATGAACGGCGGGATCCTGCAGTATGTGCTGCGGAAGCTGGCTGCATGATCCGCTGACCTGAGAGGCGGGGGCAACCCCGCCTCATCAAGGCGCTGAATCGAAAAGGGCGACCCCGCGAGGCCGCCCTTTCATTTTGGCGAATGGGCCTGAGGTCAGGCCTTGCGCTTGGCCAGACGGCGGCGGCCGACCAGGCCGGCTGCGGCGGCGCCGAACAGGAGCAGCATCGGCGGGGCGGGTACTTCGGTGCTGCTGGTCGAGCTGGACGAGGTGACGTTGCCCGATGAGGTCGAGGTGGACGACGACGAGGTCACATTGCCCGAACTGGTCGAGACATTGCCCGATGAGGTAGAGGTCGAGCTGGTAACGCCGCCGGTCGAGGTCGAGGAAATCACGACGCTGCCGCCGCCCCCGCCACCGCCGCCGAAGAAACCGCCGAAGAAGCCGCCGCCCCAGCCGCCGATCGCGCCGCCGCCGATCACCACTGGCACGCTGCCGCCACCCGAAGGGGCAGGCTGCGGGGGAAGCGGGGGCAGGTAAGGCGCGGGCATCGGCATCATCGCCACCTGCTGCTGCGGCTCGCAGGTTGCGGGAACGGTGCGGGTCACCAGTCGGCGGATGCGGCGGACCTGACGCGGCGCGGCTCGGACAACATGGCGGCGTGCCTTGGGCGCGGCGGCCTTGGCATGCTTGACATATTGCGGCTGCCCCGGGGCCTACCGTTCGGCGACATGCACTGCGCCACCGCCGGCAAGCGCACCACCCGCGGCAAGCAGCGACAATTCCGCTATGGCCATCCGTACCGACATTGGCTTCGCCTTCTTTGCTTTCACCGACCGGTTGACTTGGAACCCCTGTTCCGCCCCGCGTCCGGAAGGCCTATGCCATGAAAAGCGCAGAGAGTTGTTAAGGCGGCAACGCCATTAACTCTGTTTCACTGTCCCGCAGACGAGAAAAATATGCTTTCGAACGAAGCGTTTCCGTGTCTGTCCCATTCTGGAACCACCTCGAATGGATTTCGTAACAGCTTGATCCCAGATGCTTGACTCTGAGTAACCTAAGGGTTACATGTAACCTATAGGTAACAAGGGGTACCCGATATGAGCACAAATGATAAGGCCGAGGCGGCTGACCGGCTCAGCCGAAGCCGGGTCCGGATTCTGAGCGCGGTGATGATCGTCTTCGCGATCCAGCAAGCCAATGTCTCGGTCCAGCCGCCGACCCGCACGGTCGAACTGGTGGGGCTGCTCGCCTGGCTGTTCATGGCCAGCTGCCTGCTGCTGATCCTGCGCACCGGCGGGATACTGCTGCGCAACCGCGAGCTGCGCGCGCTGGCCAATGACGAGGTGACCCGCGCCAACCGGGCCGAGGCGATCGAGTGGGGCTTCTTTGGAGCCATGGGCGTCGCGATCATCCTCTCGGTCGTGGCAGCGCTGACCGAAACCCCGGTGCTGATCGCACTGCGGCTGGTGATCTTGATCGGGCTGTTCGTGGCGACCTTCCGCTTCGTCACGCTGGAGCGGCAGGCCCTTGGCTGAAGTGCTCGCCAATCGCCTGCGCGAAGTGCGCGAGGCCCGTGGCTGGACCCAGGCCGAACTGGCCGACCGGATCGGGGTGAGCCGCAAGACGGTGAACACGGTGGAAAACGGCGTGTTCGTGCCCTCCACCGTGATCGCGCTCAAGCTTTCGGCGGCGCTGGGCGAGCCGGTGGAGGCGCTATTTTCCCTCGAGACCGGGATCGTCGAATAGGGTGCCGGTGCTGCCCGCCGGCGGCGCGAGGCCGAGGTGCTGCCAGCCGCGATCGTTGAGGCAGCGCCCGCGCGCGGTGCGGGCGACCAGGCCGAGCTGGATCAGGAATGGCTCGATCACATCCTCAATCGTGTCGCGCGGCTCCGAAAGCCCCGCCGCGAGCGTTTCCACCCCGACCGGACCGCCCTTGTAGATATCGGCGATCATCGCGAGGTAGCGGCGGTCCTGCGCATCGAGCCCGAGCGCGTCGACCTCCAGCCGGTTCAGCGCATCGTCGGCCACCGCGCGCGTTACCACCTCGTCGCCAGCAACATGGGCGAAATCGCGCACCCGGCGCAGCAGGCGCCCGGCCACACGGGGCGTGCCGCGCGCGCGCCGGGCGATCTCCTGCGCGCCTTCGGGATCGATACCGATGCCGAGCAGCCCGGCGCCGCGCGTCACCACCCGTTCCAGTTCAGGCACGGTGTAGAAATTGAGCCGCACCGGTATGCCGAAACGATCACGCAACGGCGTGGTCAGCAGCCCCTGTCGGGTGGTCGCGCCGACCAGGGTGAAGGCCGGCAGGTCTATCCGCACCGAGCGCGCCGAAGGCCCCTCGCCGATGATCAGATCGAGCGCGCGGTCTTCCATCGCCGGATAGAGCACTTCTTCGATCGCGGGGTTGAGGCGGTGGATCTCGTCGATGAAGAGCACGTCGCCCTCCTCGAGATTGGTCAGTAGCGCGGCGAGATCGCCCGACTTGGCGATCACCGGGCCGGAGGTCGCCCGGAACCCCACCCCCAACTCCCGCGCGACGATCTGCGCCAGCGTAGTCTTGCCCAGCCCTGGCGGGCCATAGAACAACACATGATCCATCGCCTCGCGCCGCGATTTCGCGGACTCGATGAAGACGCGCAGATTGTCCTTGGCCGCGGCCTGCCCGACGAATTCGGTGAGCGTTTTCGGCCGCAGCGCGGCGTCCTGGTCCTCCGGCTGGCGGTGCGGGGTGAGGTGGGGGTTATCGGTCATTGGTAGTAGCAATCTTCGTGCTGGTAGTCCCAAGCCCCACCGCTATCGAGACATCCATCGATGGTAAACGAACGAGAAATGTCGTGCGCGAACCAACCGACAACCGCGCCGATCACCACAGCCAGCGCCATGGCAGCAGAACGACGCTTCACCACTTGTGGCTCCAATCCGTCACGGTGAAACCTGAAACAAGTTCAGAATGACGAATGGGAAAATAGCTCCATTCTTGAATAACTTCGTCACCCTGAACTTGTTTCAGGGTCCATCTCTCGGCATACTCAGGTTCATGAGGCATGAGCGGCAACCATGCACCTACATCCTTGCCAGCCAGCCGCGCGGAACACTGTATGTCGGGGTCACGTCCGATCTCGTCGGCAGGCTCTGGCAGCATCGCAACAATGCACTGCCGGGGTTCACTGCGCGCCATAACATCCACATGCTCGTTCGCTTCGAGCTCTTCGGCGACATGGAGCGCGCCATCTTGCGGGAGAAGCAGATCAAGCGCTGGCACCGACCATGGAAACTCAATCTGATCGAAGGCGAAAACCCGCAGTGGGTGGACCTTGCTGTGGGGCTGGGCCTGCCACCGCTGACGCCGGGCGGGAGGCACGATGGATCCTGAAACAAGTTCAGGATGACGATTTTCGAAGGGCTGGGTAAATTCCATCACCCCGCAGCCCTCTTCAGCCCGGCCCGGATCAGCTCATTCAATCCCGCGCCCTCGCCCAGCTCCTCAAGCGCCCTGGCCACGGCCATGGTCGCCACGTTCGGCTTGAAGCCGAGGTTCTGCAGCGCCGAGACAGCGTCCGCGCTGGCCGAACCCGCCGGCGCCGCCACCGAGGCCACGCCGGTCACCGCAGGCAGCGCGCCGGCTTTGTCCTTGAGCTCGTTGACGATCCGCCCCGCCAGCTTCGGCCCGACGCCCTGCGCCCGTGCCACCATCGCCGCATCACCGGCAGCGCAGGCGCGCTGGAGGTCTTCCGTCGAAAGTGCGGAGAGGACCGCCAGCGCCATCTTGCTGCCGACCCCCTGGATCGCGGTGAGCATGCGAAACCAGGCGCGTTCTTCTCCGCTGGCGAAGCCGATCAGGCGCATGTCGTTTTCGGAGACCTGCAGCTCGGTATGGACGGTGCAACGCGCACCCCGCAGGCCCAGCGCATCGAGCGTCTTGGCGCTGCAATGGACGAGGTAACCGACGCCGGACACGTCGATCACCGCCCAGTCGGGGCCGAAATCCTCAAGCGTTCCGGTGAGGCGGGCGATCATGGTTTGTTCCTATGCACCCGGAGGGCTGGCGGTGCAAGCCCACGCCGAACAAGGGCCCCCCAGCCCCTCCCGCAAGCGGGAGGGGGGTAAGTAGCGCAACAGGCTCCCCTCCCGCTTGCGGGAGGGGTCGGGGGTGGGCCTATCCCCGCACCAAATGAGCATGGGCGATCGCCACCGCCAGCGCATCGGCCGCATCCGCGCCCGCCAGCTTCACTCCCGGCAACAACACGCCGAGCATGGCCTGAACCTGCACCTTCTCCGCCCCGCCGGTGCCGACGATGGCCTTCTTGACCAACCGCGTGGCATATTCATGCACCGGCAGCCCGGCGCGGGCGAGCGCGAGCAGGCAGACGCCGCGGGCATGCCCGAGCTTGAGCGTCGATTGCGGGTTCTTGTTGACGAACACCTCCTCCACCGCGCCCTGATCGGGCTGGTGGCGGGCGATCACATCGGCCAGCTCGCGGTCGATCGTGACGAGGCGGTCGGCCAGTGAGGCCTTGGGATCGGTTTTGACCTGGCCGTTGGCGATGTGGCTCAGCCGGTTGCCGTTCTTCGCCACAATCCCCCAGCCGGTGCAGCTGAGCGAGGGGTCGATGCCAAGGATCAGCATCTCAAATCTTGAGGCCAAGCCGCGGGCCGAAATGCATCATCGCCAGATAGAGCCCGATGGTGAGCACGCAACCGGCCGCAAGCGCCAGCCAGAACGGCGTGCCACCGCGCAGCAGCGCGGGGATAAGCAGGAACATCGGCAGCGAGGGTAGGACGTACCAGAAGGTCGCCTCGGCATGGATCGCCATGTTTTCGGAATCGGGGCGGGCATGCCACAGCAGGATCATGCCGAGCACCGAGACCAGCGGCAGCGAGGCCACCAGCGCGCCCATCGTCGGCAAGCGCCTACCGATCTCAGCAATCGCCGCGATCAGCATGCCCGAGAGCAACGCTTTCGCAGCCAATTGCCACATCAGTGGAATGCTCCGCTGGCCGCGACCGGTATCATCTGTGGAATGCTCCGCTGGCCGCGACCGTCATCAGCCCAGCTTTTCCATCACCGCGTCGGGGATATCGTAGTTGCCCCACACGGTCTGCACGTCGTCGTCGTCATCCAGCACGTCGATCAGCTTGAGCAGGGTGCGGGCGGCATGCTCGTCAACTTCGGTCTTGAGGCCGGGCTTCCAGCCGAGCTTGACGCCCTCGGCCTCGCCCAGGGTCTTTTCGAGCTCGCGGGCGACCGGATGAAGCACATCGATCGCGACCCAGATCTGGTGGCCGTCCTCGTCGCTCTCGACATCCTCGGCCCCCGCCTCGATCGCAGCCTCGAGCACCTTGTCCTCGTCACCCGCGCCGATGCCATATTCGATCAGGCCGAGCCGGTCGAAGCCGTGGCTGACCGCGCCGGACGCACCCAGATTGCCGCCGTTCTTGGCGAAGGCAGTGCGGACATTGGTGGCGGTGCGGTTGCGGTTGTCGGTCAGCGCCTCGACGATCAGCGCGACGCCGCCGGGGCCGTAGCCCTCATAGCGCACTTCCTCATAGTTCTCTGCGTCGCCCTTGCTCGCCTTGTCGATCGCGCGCTGGATATTGTCCTTGGGCACCGACTGCGCCTTGGCGGCGTTGACCGCAGCGCGCAGGCGCGGGTTCATGTCCGGATCGGGCATGCCCATCTTCGCCGCGACGGTGATTTCACGGGAGAGCTTGGAAAAACTCGCCGAACGCTTCTTATCCTGCGCGCCCTTGCGGTGCATGATGTTCTTGAATTTAGAATGGCCTGCCATGGTCCGCCGTCAGCTAGGGTTGGAATTTGGCCCAGCCCGTAGCCGAGCAAGCCGCTTCACACAACCACGGCAGTGCCCGAGACGCTGACCATCAGCATGGATCCGGCCTTGCCCAGCACCTCGTAATCAATATCGACGCCGACTACAGCATTGCCCCCCAGCCGCACGGCAGCGGCTTCAAGTTCGGCGAACGCTTCGCCCCGCGCCCTGGCGAGCACCTCCTCATACTTGCCCGAACGGCCGCCGAATATGTCGGTGACCGAGGCGAAGATGTCGCGAACGATATTGGCCCCGGCGATCACTTCGCCGGTGGCGATGCCGCAATATTGCCTGATCGGCTGGCCCTCGATGGTGGGGGTAGTGGTGATGATCATCGCAGTTCCCTTTCCCGTCGGGCCGGCATTGTTCAGCCAAGCCCGAGTGCAGCCTTATACAGATCGAGGATGGTTTCCATCTCGGCGCGGTCATCCGGGCTCATCTTCCGCAGGCGGACGATCTGGCGCATGATCTTGGCATCATAGCCCACGGCCTTGGCCTCGGCATAAACGTCGCGGATGTCGTCGGCGATGCCCTTCTTCTCTTCCTCGAGGCGTTCGACGCGTTCGATCAGGAGGCGCAGGCGGTCGTCGGTGGTTTCGGCCATGGGAATGGATGCTCCGGTAAGATGAATCGGTTGGGTGAATAGAGTTGCGGGGCGATAGCCGGGCGCAGGGATTCGGGCAAAGCGATGCCTGTGGAAATCCTTTCCTCCCCGAAACGGGGAGGGGGACCATCCTCGCAGAGGATGGTGGAGGGGCACGGGCGAGTGGTCCTGACGACGAGAGGGTAGGACCACCCGCACCTGCCCCTCCACCACCTTTGGTGGTCCCCCTCCCCCGGTGGGGGAGGATTTAGTGCGCGCCGCCGTTCTTCTTCAGGCTCTCTTCCATCCGCGCGAGCTGCTCGGGCGTCGCCTCGGTCTGGGAGCCGGCCTTCCACTCAGCCGCCTGCATGCCGTGGATCACTTCGCGCGCGGTGGCCTTGTCAAAACCGGCGCCAGCATCGTTGATCCAATCGGCCAGGCAATTGCGGCAGAAGCCGGAGAGGCCCATCAAATCGATATTCTCGGCATCGTGACGGTGGCGCAAATGGCGCACCAGCCGGCGAAAGGCGGCGGCGGCGATCGCGTCGGGCAGGGCTTCGAGCGGATCGGCAGCGTCTGCACTCGCATTTTCGGAACAGCTCATGGGGGTTATCCTTGGTCTTTGTCCGGGACTTTGCCATAGCGCAGACCCTGACTGAAAGGGCAATTACTTGGCCAAACCCGATTCGCCCAAACTCGTTCCGCGAGGCCGCAAGGTCAAGATTCTGGCGACACTCGGGCCGGCGAGCCGTTCGCCCGAGATGATCGCCAAGCTGATGCGCGCCGGGGCCGATGCCTTCCGCGTCAACATGAGCCACGGCGATCACGAGACTCACGCCGCGACCATCACCGCGATCCGCGCGGTGGAGAAGGACCTCGGACGCTCGGTTGCGGTGCTGTGCGACCTGCAAGGGCCGAAGCTGCGGGTCGGTCAGTTCAAGGATGGCAAGGCAATGATCCGCCACGGCAGCCATTTCACCCTCGATCGCGATCCGACGCCCGGCGACGAAACGCGCGTCTGCCTGCCGCATCCCGAGCTGTTCGGCGTGCTCACAAAGGGCCAGCGCCTGCTGATCGACGACGGCAAGCTGCGGCTGCGGGTGATCCGCGCCGATGCCGACGCGATCCTCTGTACGGCCGAGGTCGGCGGGGTGATTTCGGATCGCAAGGGCGTCAACGTGCCCGATGCCGTGGTCCCCGTCGCGGCGATGACCGAGAAGGACCGGCGCGACCTGGCCTTTGCGGTGGCGCAGGGGGCGGACTGGATCGCCCTGTCCTTCGTCCAGCGGCCCGAAGACGTCGCCGAAGCCCGCAAGCTGATGGGCGGACATGGCGCGCTGATGGCCAAGATCGAGAAGCCCGCCGCGGTTGACCGGCTCGACGAGATCATCGAGCTGTCCGACGGGATCATGGTCGCGCGCGGGGATCTGGGCGTGGAGCTCAATCCCGAGGAAGTGCCGCCGCTGCAAAAGCGCATCGTCGCGGCGACCCGCCGTTCGGGCAAGCCGGTGGTGGTGGCGACGCAGATGCTCGAATCGATGATCGAGAGCCCCGCTCCGACCCGGGCCGAAGTCTCCGACGTCGCCAATGCCGTCTATGACGGCGCCGATGCGGTGATGCTCTCGGCCGAGACCGCCAGTGGGGCCTGGCCGGAAGAGGCGGTGACGATCATGCACCGCATCGCCGCGCAGGTTGAAGCCGATCCCGGCTATGCCGAGCGGGTCCATTTCACCGAGGTATTGCCCGACGCCACCACCGCCGATGCGCTGGCACAAGCCTGCGGGGCGATCGCGGCAACCGTGGAAGTGGCGGGGATCATCGTCTTCACCGGCTCGGGCTCGACCGCGCGTCGCGTCGCGCGCGAGCGGCCCGGCGCGCCGATGCTGGTGCTGACCCCGTCGCAGAAGACCGCCCGGCGCCTCGCTCTGCTGTGGGGGGCGCATGCTATCCAGACCCGGGATATCGGCAGCTTCGAAGAGATGATCGCCAAGGGCAAGCGCATGGCCCTGCGGAATGGCTTCGGGACCGCCGGATCGCGGCTGATCGCGCTCGCCGGGGTGCCCTTCGGCGTGCCGGGCTCGACCAATCTGTTGCATGTGGTGCGGCTGACCGGCGACGAACTCAGTCGTCATACTACATAAAAACTCAAGGATTCCGTAACGTAAAGGTGACAAAGTGAAATCCGCGCGCTGCGTGGGTTGCAATCGAGTCGCGACTTGCTAATGCGCGCCGTGGATATGGCTTTAATCGAGCGATTAAGGCGCAAATAATAACGGGGAGCATTCCATGATCGCCACGCTACGCACCAGTCTCATGCTGGGCGCCGCCTTGTGCCTTGCCACCATGGGCGCCAATACCGCGCACGCTCAAGAGACAGGCGGCGAAAGCGCCATCGACGCGCTGAGCAGCGATATCGTCGTTACCGCCACCAAGAAGCGCGATGCGGAGAACGTCCAGGACGTGCCGCTGGCGATCACCGCACTGGGCGCGGCGAGCCTCGATGCGCTCAAGGTGCGTGATTTGCAGTCGCTCAGCCACATCTCCCCCGGCGTCAGCCTCGATCAGGTCGGCACGGTGCGCGGCACCGCCAATTTCTCGATCCGCGGCCTTGGCATCAACAGCTCGATCCCCTCGATCGACCCGACCGTCGGCACCTTCATCGACGGGGTCTACATCGGCATCAATTCTGGCGTGGTGTTCGACCTGTTCGACCTCGCTTCGGTCGAGATCCTGCGCGGGCCACAAGGCATCCTGTTCGGCCGCAACACCACCGGCGGCGCGGTGCTGATCAACACCGGCAACCCGACCAGGGACTGGCACTTCAAGGCGAAGATCGGCGCCGACGGCCCGATCGACGGCGGACGCGGCGCCCCCGGCATGACCGGGCAAGCGCTGGTTTTCGGCCCGCTCTCGGACAGCGTCGGGATCAAGCTCGGGATCTATCACAACACCGACGGCGGCTATTTCAAGAACCGGTTCAACAACGGCAATTTCGGCAGGGCCAGCACCACCGCCTTCCGCGCCGGGCTCTCGTTCGATCTTGGCGGGGTAACGATCCTCGCCAAGGGCGAGCTGTTCGACAGCCACGGCGACGGGGCGGTCACCCAGAACCACGGCCTCTTTTCCCGCAAAACCTTCGATCTCTCGGTCAACAACGAAGGCTTCTACGACGTGCGGGCCTGGTTCGGCTCGCTGCGCGCCGATTACGAGCTGGGCGAAGGCAAGATCACCAGCATCTTCGGCTATCGCCACTATCGCCAGTCAACCGACAACGACATCGATTCCTCGCCACTCACCCTGTTCCATTCGGTCACGGGCCTCGCGCAGGAGCAGCTGTCTGATGAGCTGCGCTACAATGGCAAGTTCGGCGCGCTCGACCTGACCTTCGGCGGCTATATCTTCCACCAGGAGATCGCCTATGAGGAAGACCGCAAGATTGCTCCCAATCCGGTGTTCTACGGCGGCGGCAAGCAGGATCACGACGTCTACGGGCTGTTCGCATCGGCCGATGTCGAGCTGGCCCCGACGCTGGCTGCCAACCTCGGTATCCGCTGGTCGCAGGAAAACAAGGACGCCGCGATCACCTTCGTGCGTCCGCGCGTCGCCTGTTCGGTGATCGCCGGAACCTGCCCGGTCTCCGGCTTCAACAGCCTCAACCTGGCCGAGGTCAACGGCTTCACCGACCAGCGCAGCTGGAAGAACTGGACGCCGAAGCTGGGCCTGACCTGGACCCCGGCCGAGCATGTGCTGGCCTATGGCAGCTGGACCCGCGGCTATCGCTCGGGCGGCTACAATCTGCGCATCACCGCACCGGCGAACTTCCTCGCCAATGCTGTGCTCACCGGCAGTCCGGCCTTCGACGCCGAGAAGGTCGACAGCTATGAGGCCGGTCTCAAGCTTCAGACCGGCGACCGCAAGGGCACGCTCAACCTCGCCATCTACCAGACCGTGGTTGGCAACATGCAGCGCGAGATCAACCTCTCGAGCCCCGGCTCGGGCGTCGCCCAGTCGATCTACAACACCGCCGATGCCCGCATTCGCGGCTTCGAGGCGGAGGGTCGCTATCAGCTGACTGACAGCCTGCTGGTCAGCGGCAATTTTGGCCATATCGCCGCGCATTACACCCGCGCGTTTTATGACATCTCCGGCGACGGCGCGATCAGCGCCGCCGACCTCGCACTGGCGCTGCCGCGCGTGCCGCGCTGGACCTGGGGGGTGAGCGCACTGCACGAAGCCCGGCTGGGCGAGCATTCGCGGATCGTCACCCGCGTCGATTTCCAGCACCGCAGCCGCTACGCCTATACCGACAGCAACTTCGGCTGGGTCGCCGCCTCGGACAATCTCGATGCCAGCCTCACCTGGCACCTGCCGGTGAAGGGCATGAGCATCTCGCTCTGGGGCAAGAATCTGCTCGACGAGGTGCAGTTCGGCGGGGACACTCAGATCCCCTTCGGTGCGGGCGCCTATTCGGACGGCAACAACCGGCCCTTCGATCCCAGCCCAGCCGCCGGCACCTTCTCGCCGCTGGCCAAGGGCCGGGTGGTCGGCGTCGACTTCGCGGTGGAGTTCTAGTCCCGCCCCCCGAACAGCGCCGAGCCTACCCGGACATGGGTGGCGCCGAGCATGATCGCTGTCTCGAAGTCGTCGCTCATCCCCATTGAGCGGTTGGCGAGACCGTAGTCGGCCGCCAGCTTGTCGAGCAAGGCGAAGAACGGTGCGGGTTCGATCTCGGCCGGCGGCACGCACATCAGCCCAATCACCGGCAGCGTGGCGGCGCTGGCTTCGGCCAGCAGCGCGGACAGATCGGCGATGGCGCAGCCGCCCTTCTGCTCTTCCGCGCCGATATTGACCTGGATGAAGCAGGGCACCTGCCGCCCGGCCTTGTCCATCGCTCTTGCCAGCGCGGCGACCAGCGAGGGACGATCGACCGAATGGATGCAGTCGAACAGCCGCACCGCTTCCTCGGCCTTGTTCGATTGCAGCTGGCCAACGAGGTGGAGTTCGATTCCCGCGTGCGCCTCGCGCAGGGCTGGCCACTTGGCCTCGGCCTCCTGCACGCGGTTTTCGCCGAAGATGCGCTGCCCGGCGTGGATCAGTGGCACGATCGCCTCGGCAGGATGCGTCTTGCTCACCGCCACCAGCGTGATCTCCTCCACGTCGCGCCGGGCAATCCGTGCGGCATGGGCGATCCGTTCGCGTACGGCGGCGAGCAGGTCGGCGGGTTCAGGCGCTGGATTGGGCATGGCGCGCTGCTATAGCGCTGCGATGATGAAGCGCCAGACCCATCTGCCCCGCCGCTGGCTGGTGAGCGATGCGCGCAACGATGCCGTGCTCGAACGCGCACTGGCCCGGCTGCCGCGCGGGAGCGGTTTCATCTATCGCCACTATCACCTGCCCCCGGCCGAGCGACGGGCGCGGTACGAAGCACTGCGGCGACTGTGCCGGGCCCGCGGCATTGCGATCATGCTGGCAGGATCGCGGCGCGAGGCGCGGGCCTGGCGGGCCGATGGCGCCTATGGCCCCGGCGGCGAGGTCGCCACCGCGCATAGCCTGCGCGAGCTGCGCCGCACCGGCCGGGCCCGTGCAGTGCTGCTCTCGCCGGCCTTCCCGACCCGCTCGCACCCCGGCGCGAAGGTGCTGGGTCCGCTGCGCTTCCTGCTCCTCGCCGCACAGTCACCGCTGCCGGTCAGCGCGCTCGGCGGGGTCAATCGCCGCACAGCCCGCCGCATTCCCGGCACGGCCTGGGGCGCGATCGACGGATTGTCGTGATCGCCGCGACTCGGCTGATTCCCAAGGATTCTTGACGCGGAGTCACCGACAGGCGCATACTCGCTGTCCGAAGGAAGGGGTGCATCATGGCCACACGCGCGGGAAGCGCCGTTGCAACGCCGAACTGGCGCGTCGTTTTGAGGCGCAGCCTGAAGCGTAGTTTCGAGCTCATCGGAGCCGTGGCGCTGTTTGCTGGGATGATCTCCTTCACCGTGGCGATGGCAACCTACCACCAGACCGATGCTTCGGGATCGACCGCCGCCGGCGGAGACATCCAGAACTGGATGGGCGCGCCCGGCGCCTGGGCGGCCGACGCCGCTTTGACCGCGTTCGGGCTGGTCTCGGTGCTGTTCATTCCGATGCTCTATGTCTTCGCGCGCAAGCTGTGGCGACTGGTCGAGGAAGAGGATGGCGACCTGCCCGCCTCGGATCAGGCCTGGTGGCGCCCGGTGGCGGTGCTGCTGCTGGCGATGGCCCTGCTTTCGACCGTGCTGACGCTGGCCTTCACTCACCCCGGCGGATCGCTGCCGGCCTCGCTCGGCGGGCTGGCCGGGCTGCTTGGCGCCAAGGCGACTCATACACTGGCCGCCCTGCTGCCGGCTGCCGCGCACGGCTGGACGACGCTGGCGCTGGCACTGGCCTGCCTCGGCGGCGGAGCCTTCCTGGCTGGCCGGGTCTTCGCGATCGACTGGGGCGCCCTACTCACCCTGCCCGGTGCCCTGAAGCGCGCGCCTTCGCTGGTCGCCCCGGTGGCGATTCCCTTCGTCACTTCGCGGGGAAAGCCGCAGCGCGAAACGCGGGCCATGCCCGAGTCGCTCTCAGAGCCGCGCCGCGCGCCCGAGATCAGCGATCCCAGCCGTCCGGCCAAGCCCGCGCAGATTTCGGGCAAGAGCCGCCAGGGCGACCTGTTCGACAAGTTCGAGCTGCCCGCGCTTGACCTGCTGGCAGATCCGCCGCCGTCGAATCACATCAAGGTCGACAAACTCGCGCTGGAACGCAATGCGCGCCTGCTCGAAACGGTGCTCGACGATTTCAACGTCAAGGGCGAGATCACCGCAGTGCGCACCGGCCCGGTCGTGACCATGTACGAACTCGAACCCGCGCCCGGGATCAAGGCCAGCCGCGTGATCGGCCTGGCCGACGACATCGCCCGCAACATGAGCGCAATCTCGGCCCGCGTTTCCTCGATCCCCGGCCGCACCGTCATGGGCATCGAGCTGCCCAATGCCGACCGCCAGATGGTCAGCTTCAAGGAACTGGTCGCCTGCGAGCAATTCGCCGCGTCGCGCGCACTGTTGCCGATCATCCTGGGCAAGGACATCGCTGGCGAGCCAGTGGTGGCCGACCTTGCCACCATGCCGCATTTGCTGGTCGCCGGCACCACCGGTTCGGGCAAGTCGGTCGGGCTCAACTGCATCCTGCTCTCGCTGCTTTACCGGCTGACCCCGGCGCAGTGCCGCCTGATCCTGGTCGATCCCAAGGTGCTCGAGTTCAAGAGCTACGACGACATCCCGCATCTGCTCTCGCCGGTCGTGACCGAGCCTTCGAAGGCGGTGCGCGCGCTCAAATGGGCGGTCGAGGAGATGGAACGCCGCTACCGGATGATGAGCGAGATCAGCGTGCGCAACCTCTCCGGCTTCAATGAGAAGGTCCGCACCGCGATTGCCAAAGGCAAGCCGCTCGGCCGGCGGATCCAGATCGGCTTCGACCCCGATACCGGCGAGGAGCTCTACGAGGAGCGCCAGCTCGACTACGAGGTGCTGCCGCAGATCGTGGTGATCGTCGATGAGCTGGCCGACCTGATGATCACCGTCGGCAAGGAAGTGGAAGTGCTGATCCAGCGGCTTTCGCAGAAGAGCCGCGCCGCCGGCATCCACCTGATCATGGCCACCCAGCGTCCCTCGGTCGATGTCATCACCGGCGTGATCAAGGCCAATTTGCCAACCCGCATCAGCTTCGCCGTGACCAGCCGGATCGACAGCCGCACCATCCTGGGCGAGCAGGGCGCCGAGCAGCTGCTGGGCAAGGGCGACATGCTCTACAAGCCCAACACCGACCCGATCCGCCGCGTCCACGGGCCGTTCGTCTCGGACGAGGAAGTGGAACGCATCGCCGACTTCTGGCGCACTCAGGGCAAGCCGGCGTATGTCGATTCGGTCACCGAAGAGCCGGAAGACGCGCCCTTCGGCTTCGACGATCTCGATGGCACCGCGTCCGACGCCCCGGAGGAACGCAAATATCGTCAGGTCTGCCAGATCGTGTTCGAAAGCCAGAAGGCCTCCGCCAGCTGGCTCCAGCGGCAGATGGGCGTGGGCTACAACACCGCCTCGAAATGGATCGAGCGGATGGAGGCCGACGGCTTCGTCGGCCCCTCAAACCACGTCGGCCGCCGCGACATCTATCGCGACAAGGACGGCAA
>CANJSX010000017.1 GCA_947477055.1 Sphingomonadaceae bacterium
CGACGCCAGGCTCAAGCTCGAGGCGCACTGGCTCGAACGCGGCGTCACCGCACGGCGCAAGCGCAATCAGGGCCGGCTCGAGAAGCTGTGGGAAATGCGCGCCCAGCGCGCCGCCATGCTCGGCCCGCAAGGCACCGCCAAGCTCAAGCTGGTCGCCGACGATGTGAAGACCAAGGCGGTGATCGTCGCCGACAAGGTCACCAAGCGCTTCGGCGAGCGGACGATCATCAAGGACTTCACCCTGCGCATCCAGCGCGGCGACCGGATCGGCCTGGTCGGCGCCAATGGCTCGGGCAAGACCACGCTGCTCAGGCTGCTCACCGGCGAACTGGCGCCCGATGAGGGCACGGTGACCCTGGCCAAGACCCTGAGCGGGGTGATGATCGATCAACAGCGCAGCCTGCTCTCGCCCGAAAAGCGCGTCCGCGACATCCTCGCGGAAGGCGGCGACTGGGTCGACGTGCGCGGGGTGCGCAAGCATGTGCAGGGCTATCTCAAGGACTTCCTGTTCGACCCCGGCCTCGTCGATGCCCGGGTCGGTACGCTCTCGGGCGGCGAACGCTCACGGCTTTTGCTGGCCCGTGAGTTCGCCCGCTTCTCGAACCTGCTGGTGCTGGACGAGCCGACCAACGACCTCGACCTCGAGACGCTCGACCTGCTGCAGGAAGTGATCGCTGATTACGACGGCACAGTCCTGATCGTCAGCCACGATCGTGACTTCCTCGATCGCACCGTGACGGTGACGCTCGGTCTCGACGGTTCGGGCAAGGTGGATATCGTCGCCGGCGGTTACGCAGACTGGGAAAAGCAGCGCACGACGCGGGCCGTATCGGCAAAACCCAAAGCTCCCCTCCCGCTTGCAGTAGGGGTCGGAGGTGGGCCAGACGCCATCCCACCACCCCAGCGCAAAGCAAAACTCACCTACAAGGACCAGCGCGACTACGAGATCCTCCCCGCCCGGATCGAGGACCTGCTCGCCCAGATCGCCCGCGACGAAGCGGCCCTCTCCGACGCGACGCTCTACACCCGCGACCCGGCGAAATTCGCCGCGCTCACCAAGGCCATCGACACCGCCCGCGCCGAAAAAGACGCGGCGGAGGAGCGCTGGCTGGAACTGGCGGAACTGGTGGAGGGTTAGGGTTTCTCGGGATAGACTTGCCAGAACGGCTTGGTTGTGAAATAGTTTTGCAACCAATCCGGTTAAGCGAGGCCTCCGATGATCAACCGCATTCGCGATATCCGCCGCGAGAAGAAGCTCACCCTGGCCGATGTCGCCGAACGCTGCGAGCCGCCAACGACGGCGCAGACGATCGGGCGTCTGGAAACGGGCATGCGCAATCTCTCGCTGGTGTGGATGAACCGCATCGCTGCTGCGCTGGAGGTCGAGCCGGAGCTGCTGTTGCGCAGCGAGGCGGACGAGGTGGTGCACGTCATCGCCCGGCTGACCGAGACCGGGGCCGAACCGCTGACCGCCCCGCGCGACGCGATCCTGCCGAGCGCGCTGGGCGGCGAGGAACCGCTGCTGGTGCTGGCGGTGGAGACCAGCGCCGGGGAATATCGCGCCGGCGACCAGATCTGGATGCGCCAATATACGCAAGAGGACTACCCGCGCCTGATCAACCGTGACGTGCTCGCCCCGCGCCCGGGCGGGCGCTTTGCCTTCGGGCGAATGATCGACCGCGACGAGCAGCGCGTCGCCCTGCTCCCGCCCGGCCCGGGCACGCGGCAAGTGGTGATCGAGAATGCCCCCTGGATCGCAGCCGCGGAGATGCTGGTCCGCAAGCTGTGAGCCGGCGCCTGCGGGTGCTTTCGCTCGGCACCCTGTTCCCCGCCCCGACGCGCCCGGCCTTCGGCGGCTTTGTCGCGCGGCAGATGGCGGCGGTGGCGGCACGCGGGGATGTCGAGCTGACCATTGTCAACCCGCTCGGCCTGCCACCCTGGCCGCTGACCTGGCGCGAACCCCATGCCACGCTGGCGCGCAATCCGGCAAGATCCGCACTGGGCGGACTGCCGGTGCATCACCCACGCTTCCTCTCGCTCCCCACCCGCGCCGATCATAACCCGGCCCAAATCGCTCGCGCGGTGCTGCCTCTGGTTCGCGGGCTCCATGCCAAGGCACCGTTCGACCTGATCGACGCGCAGTTCCTGTTCCCCGATGGGCCGGCAGCGATGCGCATCGCCGCCGCGCTCGGCCTGCCCTTCTCGATGAAGGCGCGTGGGTCGGATGTGCTCTACTGGGGCACCCGCCCTGCGGCGCTGGCGCAGATGGTGGAAGCCTCTCGCGCGGCGGCGGGGATGCTATCGGTCTCGGAAGCCCTGCGCCGCGACATGATCGCGCTCGGCATGCCTGGCGAGGCGATCAGGGTGCATTACACCGGGCTCGATCACGCCCGCTTCCGCCCCCTGCCCCGCGCCGCCGCCCGCGCGCAGGCCTGCGCAGCACTGGGACTGGCGATCCCGGCAGACGCAGCGCTGCTGAGCTGCACCGGCTCGCTGATCGCGATCAAGGGACAAGCGCTGGCGATCGAGGCGCTGGAATGTGTTCCGCACGCCCATCTCGCCCTCGCCGGTAAAGGTGGGGACGAGCCAGAATTGCGCGCATTGGCCAAGCGGCTGGGGCTGGCCAAGCGGGTTCATTTCCTCGGACAAGTCAGCCACGAAGTGCTGCCGCTACTGCTCGCCGGGTCGGACGCCATGGTGCTGCCTTCCGAGCGCGAGGGGCTGGCCAATGCCTGGATCGAGGCGCTCGCCTGCGGCACGCCACTGGTGATCCCCGAGATCGGCGGCGCGCATGAAGTGGTGGGCGATGCCAGCGCCGGACGGGTGGTCGATCGCACGGCGTCAGCCATCGCTGCGGCAGTCCGCGAACTCCTGCTCGATCCCCCCGCGCCCGAGGCCGTCGCAGCCCACGCCGCGCGCTTCAGCTGGGACGTGAGCGCGGCCGAGCTGGTGGACTACTGGCGCGGACTAACGGCTTAGCTGCGCTCGCGGGCGAGGCGTTCCTGCCGGTCGATCTCGGTCTCTACGGGCACGAAGCTGTGCGGATTGACCTTCAGCCAGATGAGGATCGGCGCGGCCATGTAAATCGAGCTGTAGGTGCCGACGAAGATGCCGAGCGTGATCGCGGCGGTGAAACCGAAGATCACGTTGGGGCCGAACAGCAGCAGTGCCAGCAGGGTGATCAGCACCGAGAGCGAGGTGACGATGGTGCGCGAGAGCGTTTCGTTGACCGAGAGATCGAGCAGCTCCGGGATTGGCATGCGCCGGTATTTCTTCAGATTCTCACGGATCCGGTCATAGACCACGATCGTATCGTTGAGCGAATAGCCGATCAGCGTCAGCAGCGCCGCGACGATGTTGAGATCGAACTCCATCTGCGTCACCGCGAACAACCCGAGCGTCAGCGAGACGTCATGCACCAGCGAAAGCAGCGCACCGACACCGAACTGCCATTCGAACCGCACCCAGATGTAGATCGAGATCGCCACGGCCGCGGCAAACAGCGCCTGCATGCCGGTCTTGAACAACTCGCCCGAGACCTTGCCCGAGACGGCATCGACGCCATCGGGGCGGACATCGGGATGCTTCGCCTTGATCGCAGCCAGGATCTTGCTGGTCATGGCTGCGGAAAGTCCGGCATCATTCTCCGCCCCTTCGGGCAGGTGCATGCGGATCGACACCTCGTTGGGCTTGCCGAATTGCTGGATGATCGGCTCGCCATAGCCGAGCTTGGCGACCTCCTCGCGCAGCTGGGACACCGGAACGACGGCGCTCTGGGTGAAGGTCACGCGGATCATCTGGCCGCCGACGAAATCGACGCCGAGATTGAGACCCTGAGTCAGCACCAGTCCCCACGATGCCAGCACGAGAATCGCGCTGACGACGACGAAGGGGATCCGCCACTTGAGAAAGTGGATATTGGTGTTGTCGGGGATGAGCTTGAGCAGTTTCATGGTCGGCGCCTCACAGCACAAGGTCATTCGGCCGCGACTTGCGCAGCCAGAGGGCCACCCACATCCGGGTGAGGCTGACCGCGGTGAAGACCGAGGTCATGATGCCGATGATCAGCACCACCGCGAAGCCGCGGATCGGGCCCGAGCCGAACACGAACATCAGCACGGCAGCGATGAAATTGGTGATGTTGCCATCGAAGATCGCGCTGCGCGCTTCCTTGTAGCCCAGCTCGACCGCCTGGATGACCCGCCGCCCGCGCGCCCGTTCTTCCCGGATGCGCTCGTTGATCAGCACGTTGGCGTCCACCGCCGCGCCAATGGTCAGCACGAAGCCGGCGATGCCGGGCAAAGTCAGGGTGGTGTTGGCAACCGCCATGACGCCCAGGATCATCATCGTGTTGATCACCAGACCGACGCAGGCATAGATGCCGAAGCGGCCGTAGGTGACGATCATGAAGCTCATCAGCGCGATGGTGCCGACGAGGAAGGCGATCAGTCCCTTGCGGATCGAATCCGCGCCGAGGTCTGGCCCGACCGTGCGTTCTTCCACCACCTTGAGATCGACCGGCAGAGCGCCCGAACGCAGGGAGATGGCGAGCTGGTTAGCTGTTTCGACCGTGAAGCTGCCCGAGATCTGGGCGCTGCCGCCGAGGATCGGCTCATTGATGTTCGGCGCCGAAAGCACCTTGCCGTCGAGAATGATCGCGAAGGGGCGGTTGACGTTCTCGCTGGTCAGCTTGGCGAACTTGGCTCCGCCCTGCTGGTCGAACTGGATCGAAACGAGCGGCTGGTTGTTCTGCTGATCGAAGCCCTGCTGCGCATTGGTCAGCGAATCGCCCTTGATCCCGCCGAGCCGCTTGACCGCGATCGCGTTCACCCCGCCCTGGCTCGCGCCGTCCATGAAGGGCACGATCTGGCTGCCCGGAGGGGCGATGCCCTGAGCGATGTCAGACGGCAGCGCGGTGGTATCCACCAGCTTGAATTCGAGCTTGGCGGTCTGGCCCAGCAGGTTCTTAAGCGCCTGCGGATCCTTGAGGCCCGGCACCTGGACCACGATCCGGTCATCACCCTGGCGGATGATCGTCGGCTCGCGCGTGCCCAGGGCGTCGATGCGCTTGCGCACCACCTCGGTCGCCGTTTCCATCGCATTGGTGATCGATTGCTTGATCCCGGCTGCGGTCGGCGTCAGCACGAAGCGGGTGGTGTCGACCACCTGGATATCCCAGTCACGCTGGCCGGTAATCCCGACCCCGGTGGTCAGCGGCAGGACCAGCTCGCGCATGGCGTCGATCTTGGACGAATCTTCGACCATGAAGGTGACGTTGCCGTCCTTGGTCGAAATTTCGCCGATGCGGATATTCGCGTCGGACTGGCGCAGCCGCGCACGGATGCTCTCTTCCATCGAATCCAGCCGCTGGCGCAGCACCTGGTCGGTGCTGGCCTCGAGCAGGATATGACTGCCGCCGGCCAGGTCGAGGCCGAGGTTGACCTTGGGTGCGGGCAGCATCGCCGGCCAGCGCAGGTTCGAGACGGCAAAGATTGAAGGCAGCGCTGCGAGGCAGATAAAAAGAGTCAGCAGGGCGAGCCAGGCCTGCTTCCAGCGGGGAAAATCAAGCATGCGTGCCGGCCTCAGTCGTTCGCTGCGCCGGCCGGCGGAATCACGTCGGCGATGGTCGACTTCAGCGCCTTGACCTTGATGCCCGTGGCAATCTCCAGTTCGGCATAGCTTTCATCCACCTTGATCACCTTGGCCAGCAGTCCGCCGCCGGTCAGCACCTGATCGCCCTTCTTGATTCCGGCAATCTTGGCGCGCTGGTCCTTCTGGGCGCGCATCTGCGGGCGCAGGATCAGGAACCAGAAGACGGCGGCGATGCCGGCATAAGGCAGTACCGTCAGCCAGACGGGCGGCCCGCCGGCATCGGCGGCGGCAGCGAGAAGCGATAGTGTGGAAATTGTCATGATGGGAACTCGCGACTTTCTTGCCTGCTGCGATCGGAGGCGTTGCACTGGTAGAAGCGTGGCACCGGTAGAAGCGTGGCACTGGGAAGCGCCGCACCCCCTCCCGCCGGGAAAGGCGCGCGACTAGCAGCAAATAGGCACGATAGCAACGAAGCCAAGGGCAAGAGCCTGTGCTGTACAGCCGCCAATGCCACCCTTGCCTTCCACAGCGCTGCTGCCTATAGGCGCGGCTCCCTGATCCGGCCCAAGCGGCTGGATCTCGAGAAGGTCGGGACGTAGCGCAGCCTGGTAGCGCATCACACTGGGGGTGTGGGGGTCGGAGGTTCGAATCCTCTCGTCCCGACCAATTCTCTGCCGTCGGCGAATAGTTTTCCAGGCCGCGTTAGCAAAACATAGACTATTTCCGGATATGGCCCGGTAATCATGCAGCAAGCGCTCCATTTCGAACATCGTGTGCGCCGGATCGGCCGCAGTTTGCGCGTCATTCTCGTGCTGGCGGTCGGATCTCTCGTGCTGTCCGCCTGCAGCGGCGGTCGTGACCAAAAGCTCGCCGAAGGCTTGGCTGAAGCGCATGCCGTAGCGGATCGGGCGGAGCGGGCGCAAAAGGCGTCCGAAAGCGTTTTGGCGCAAATCACCGAGCAAAGCGGCAGCGCGGCGGCCGCGTCACAACAGCAGTCCGAACCGCCCGATCAGGGATTTGCGGATGACGACGAGGAAGATGTCACGTCCGATGACGGGCCAGACGACGGTCCCGATGTCGATCCCCAGCCCGACGTCAATCTGAGCGAAGATAGCGACTACGGCCAGGGATAACGCCCGCCTCACTGCCCCTCACTGCCCATTGCCCCTTGCCGATACCCCGCCCGGACGATAGGGCGACCCTGGATCAACGCTTCCAGAGGAACGCATGGGCGACGCCAAGGGTACAGACCGAAACACCGGCATGAATGTCGATACCAAGCTGGTTCGCGAACTTGCCGAGCTGCTGGCCGAAACCGGACTGACCGAAATCGAGGTTGAAGACGGCGATCGCAAGATCAAGGTCGCGCGCAGTGCTGCGCCGGCAGCCTTCTTCCAGGCGCCTGCTCCCGCAGCCGCGATGCCAGCCGCTGCCGCGCCAGCAGAAGTCGCGCCCGTGCAAGACGGCACCGCGGTCAAATCCCCGATGGTCGGCACCGCCTATCTCTCGGCCGAACCCGGTGCGGCCAACTTCATCGAAGTCGGCAAGCAGGTGAAGGCCGGCGATACGCTGGTGATCGTCGAGGCGATGAAGGTGATGAACCCGATCACCGCGCCCGCGGCCGGCACGGTCAAGGCGATGCTGATCGAAAACGCGCAGCCGGTCGAGTTCGACCAGCCGCTCGTCGTCATCGGTTAAGACCTTACCTGTGGGAATTTCGCGGATCCTGATCGCCAATCGCGGCGAAATCGCCCTGCGCATTCATCGCGCGGCCCATGAAATGGGGATCGAGACAGTCGCGGTGCATTCCACCGCCGACGCCGACGCCATGCATGTCCGCCTCGCCAACCATGCAGTCTGCATCGGCCCTCCGGCGGCCAAGGACAGCTACCTCAACGTCGCGGCCATCATCTCGGCCGCCGAGATCACCCATGCCGACGCGATCCATCCGGGCTATGGCTTCCTCTCGGAGAACGCCCAGTTTGCCGAGATCGTCGAGGCGCATGGAATCACCTGGATCGGTCCCAAGCCGGAACACATCCGCACCATGGGCGACAAGGTCGAGGCCAAGCGCACCGCCGGCAAGCTGGGGATGCCGCTGGTTCCGGGGTCTGATGGCGCCATTACCGATCCCGTCGAAGCGGCCAAGATCGCCAAGAAGATCGGCTATCCGGTGATCATCAAGGCCGCCTCGGGCGGCGGCGGGCGCGGGATGAAGGTCTGCACCTCGCCTGACCAGCTCGAAACGCTGATGCAGCAGGCCGGCAGCGAGGCCAAGGCCGCGTTTGGCGACGCCACCGTCTATCTCGAGAAATATCTCGGCAACCCGCGCCACATCGAATTCCAGGTGTTCGGCGACGGCAATGGCAATGCCATCCACCTGGGTGAGCGCGACTGTTCACTGCAGCGCCGCCACCAGAAGGTGCTGGAAGAGGCGCCCTCGCCAGTCATCACGCCCGCCGAGCGCGACCGGATGGGTGGAATCGTGGCCAAGGCGATGGCCGACATGGGCTATCGCGGCGCGGGCACGATCGAATTCCTGTGGGAAGACGGCGAGTTCTACTTCATCGAGATGAACACCCGGCTGCAGGTCGAGCATCCCGTGACCGAGGCGATCACCGGGGTCGACCTGGTGCGCGAACAGATCCGCATCGCCGACGGTAAACCGCTTTCGGTCACTCAGGGCGATCTCGAGTTCAAGGGCCACGCGATCGAGTGCCGGATCAACGCGGAAGACCCCTGGAACTTCACCCCCTCGCCCGGAATGATCACCGCCTACCACCCGGCCGGCGGCATGCATGTGCGGGTCGATTCAGGACTCTACTCGGGCTACAAGATCCCGCCTTACTACGATTCCATGATCGCCAAGCTGATCGTCTACGGCCGCACCCGCGAAGGCTGCATCATGCGGCTCAAGCGCGCGCTGGAGGAAATGGTGATCGAGGGAGTGAAAACCTCGATCCCGCTGCACCAAACGATGATCCGCGAACCGGATTTCATCCACGGCGACTATTCGATCAAGTGGCTGGAGGAATGGCTCGCGACCCGCGAGGCCTGAGTCTCTAAGGCCGATCTCAGCCCGCCTTCACGCTCCCGCGGCGCTTCCAGTCGAGATAGAGCACCAGCCCCAGCCCGACCGCCAGCAGATGCAGTGGCGGCCAGAAGTAGAGCGCGGTGATGTAGCCGCCGGTCGCGTCTCGTGACCAGCCGAAGGCGAAAGGCAGCAGAAATGTGCCCATGTTGGCCACGCTGGAAATCGCCGCGACGCCGATCGCCAGGCGGCGCTGGCGCAGCACGTCGGTCCATAATGCCGCCTGTGCGGTCGCTTGGATGCCCCGGCCCATCTGGGCGAGCACGAAGCCGGCCATGATCAGCGTCGGCGTCCCGCCCAGCACGATCAGCGCATAGGCGAACATGTCGACCGTGAGGGCAATGATCAGCGCGGTGTAACGCTGGCCCATCCAGTCCGTAACCCAGCCGGTAATCAGCATCGTCGCCGCGCCCAGCAGCCCGCCGTAGAAAATGATGTTGGAGACCTCGGGCAGGTTCCAGCCGGTCATTTCCATCAGGATCGCGGGACCTGAGAGCAGGAAGGCCGTCGCGCAGGACAGTGTCACGACATAGATGGCTGCGAGCAGCTGGACCCGCCGGTCAGACAGCACGGCGAGCACGCCGCCGCCCGAATGATCCTCATCGGCCACCGGGTGCTTGTCCAGTTCGGTCTGCAGTGCCGTCCGTTCCTCCGGGCTGAGCCAGCGGGCGTCGTCGGGGGTGTTGGGCAGAAAGGCGAAAACCAGCACGCCGATCAGCACCGCCGGCAGGCCCTGCAGCAGATAGAGCCACTGCCAGCCGCGCAGCCCGCCCGTGCCATCCAGCGCCAGCAGCGGCCCCGAAATCAGCCCCATCACCGATACCGCCAGCGGATTGGCGAGATAGAACATCGCCACCGCCCTGCCCCGCTGCCGGGTCGGGAACCAGTGCGAGAGATAATAAAGAACGCCGGGGAAGAACCCCGCCTCGGCCAGCCCGAGCAGGAAGCGCAGGGCATAGAAATGGTTCGGCGTCTGGACGAACATCATCGCCGCCGCGATCACCCCCCACATGATCATGATCCGCGCCAGCCACGCCCGCGCCCCGAAGCGCATCAACAGCATGTTCGAGGGGATCTCGACCAGCGAGTAGGACAGGTAGAACAGCCCGGCGCCGAGGCCATAGACCGTCGCCGAAAAGCCCAGGTCCACATTCATCTGCGTGGACGCGAAACTGACGTTCACCCGGTCGATATAGGCAGTGAGATAGCCGATGCTGAGCAGCGGGATGATCCGCCAGCCCGCTTTGGAAATGGCGCTGTTCGCGAGGCTGCTGTTCTGAACCGAAGTCATCGCCATCCTGCGTCGCAGATCATGACTCGCCGGGCAAGCTTACCATGTGAAGAAACTTGTTCGATCCGGCGAAAAATGATCGCTGCCACTCAGCCGAGCGGCACGCCCGGCATCTGCTTGGCGGTGCGGATCGTCAGCGAGGTCTTGACGCTGGCGACGTTGGGTGCGGGGGTGAGTTTGGAGGTGAGGAATTCCTGGAAACTCTGCAGATCCTTGCTGACGATCTTCAGGATGAAATCGATCTCGCCGTTGAGCATATAGCACTCGCGCACTTCCGGCAGGGCGCGCATCGCCTCCTCGAACTGACGGAGCGATTCCTCGGCCTGGCTCTTGAGGCTGACCATGGCGAAGACGGTGATGGCAAAGCCCAGCTTCGAGGCATCGAGATCGGCATGGTAGCCGCGAATCACCCCCAACTCTTCCAGCGCGCGGACCCGGCGAAGGCAGGGTGGCGCGGTCAACCCGACCCGCTGGGCCAGTTCGACGTTGGTCACCCGGCCCTCCGCCTGGAGCTCGGACAACAGGTGACGGTCAATCTCGTCCAGATTCGCCATGCGCGTAACCCCTCGTCCGGTCCGGAAATGTAGCAAGCCCCTTGGCAGCAATATTCACAGCTATCATGCCGCCGATCTCATAATGTTATTGTTTTTTACCGCAATCGTCCCGCTTTGCAACGCAGCATTCCATGCCGCTTCCACAGCTCATGAAAACGGGTAATCCCGCAGACTGAGGTCCTGCATCCGGCAGGTCTCACCGCGCGGGGCAGATGCACTACGACGACCGCCTTGTTACCGTTCTGAGGCTCCGCACCGACGGGGCCTCATCGGCGCGCGTGCAGTTTCGCCAGCTGGTCGACCTGCTCGGCACCTTGCCGGGCGAAGCGCAGGACGTGCAGATTGCAGCCGCGTATGATCGCCTGATCGCCCTTGGCGGCGCGATTCCCGCCGCCGAACGCGCCGCGATCATCGCGGAACAGGGTTTGCGCCTGCGCTCCCCGCGGCTGATCTCCTTCCTCGCCGCCAGCGAATCCGCGGTCGCCGCCGCCGCGATGCGCAAGGCCGAGCTTGCCGACGAGGAATGGCTGGATCTGGTCCCTGCCCTGCCCGTCGCCGCGCGCGGTTTCGTCCGCCTGCGCCGCAACCTGCCCGGCCGGGTCGTGGCCATGCTTGAGCGGCTCGGCATCCATGATCGCGGCCTGCCCCCCGCCGATGTCACCGTCGAACTGGCGGTGGACCGGCGCGAGTCCGTCGGAGATGGCCCCGGTGTTGAGGGCAAGGTCCAGGAAATCGGCGATATCGTGCGCCGGATCGAGGAATATCGCCGCACCCATCCGGTCGGTCCCGAGCGCATGGCGGCAATCGATGCGCCGCGCCTGCCGCTCGACGAAGGCGCAGCCGATGCCGGCGATGCCGTGCTGCGCCGCTTCGACTTCACGACCGACGTCGGGGGACGGATCGACTGGGCCGAAGCCGCTTGCGCAGCCATGGTGATCGGCCTGAAGCTCGCCAGCAACGCCGCCCTGACCGAGCGAATGCGTCGCCATCAGCCGCTGGTCGGGGCCGCAATCGAGCTCGACGGCGCTCCAGCCCTCGGCGGCGCGTGGCGCGTCGACGCCGAGCCGGTCTTCGCTGCATCCGGCGGGAGCTTTGCCGGATATCGCGGCCGGATGCGCCGCCCGCTGGTGCTGGTTTCCGACGTCGATCCTTCGGTCGATAGCGAGGCCGACCGCATCCGCCAGCTGCTGCATGAGCTGCGCACCCCGGTGAATGCCATTCAGGGCTTTGCCGAAGTCATCCACCAGCAGCTATTCGGCCCTGCCCCGCATGAATATCGCGCGCTGGCGGCGACGATTGCCGGCGATGCCGCGCGCATCCTCGCCGGCTTCGAAGAACTCGATCGACTCGCCCGGCTGACCTCCGGTGCCCTCGAACTCGAGGAAGGGCGCTGCGATTTCTGCGATGTCGTCCGGGCAACCGCTGAGCAACTGGCGGTACATACCAAACCGCGCCAGAGCGGGTTCGCCCTCAAACTCGAAGCAGGCGAACTGCCGGTTGCGCTCGCCCGGATCGAGGCAGAACGCGTCACCTGGCGCCTGCTGGCAGCGCTCGCGGCGGCAACGGCGCCGGGTGAAGTCCTGCGCTTGAAGCTCCGTAGCCGCGGCGCGATCCTGCGCCTGACACTCAATTTGCCCTCGGTTCTGGCCAAGCTGGACGACGACCAGCTGTTCCATGCCACCGCCGGCACCGGGCCTTCGGCGCTTTCGGCCGGGACCTTCGGCACCGGATTCTCGCTGCGGCTGGTCAGCGCCGAAGCAAAGGCCGCCGGCGGCGGACTGGAACGCCGGGCCGACCGCTTGCGGCTCACCCTACCGCTGGCGACTCACTCCGACGTTAATCATGGCGCAAATATAACGGCCTAGGCTTGCCTCTCGCGCCTGCTTGTCCAACAAGGGCGGGTAGGCATCTGGCACAATCCACGGGGCAGTTCACAGTGGCGGCTGACCGCATCATCGACATTCCTCCGGCAGCGGCAGCGGTGCGTTTTCGCGCCGACGCCGGGCAGCGCTTCCTGCTGACGGTCGATACCGAGGAAGAGTTCGACTGGGGCCGTCCATTGTCGCGCACCGGCCATTCGCTCGACACCATCCCGCGCCTCGCCCGCTTCCAGCAGTTCTGCGAAGGCCACGGCGTCATCCCGATCTACCTGGTCGACTATCCCGTCGCGACGTCGGCGGCAGCGGCCGCGATCCTGCGCGAACCGATCGCCGCCGGACGGGCCGAGATCGGGGTCCAACTCCATCCCTGGGTGAGCCCGCCACACGAGGAAGAGGTCACCGAGTTCAACAGCTTCGCCGGCAATCTGCCCGAGCCGCTCGAACGCGCCAAGTTCACCGCCCTGCGCGATGCGATCGAGGCGAACTTCGGCACTGCCCCGCTGATCTAACGCGCCGGGCGCTATGGCACCGGGCCCAATACTGCGGCGATCCTACGCGATGGCGGCATCGCGATCGACACCTCGGTCCGCGCCCGCTTCGACTATAGCTCGACCGGCGGCCCGAACTACCGCGACTTTCCCGTGCGCCCCTGGTGGATCGGCAAGTCCGGGGGGCTGATGGAGCTGCCGCTGACCACGGTGTACTGGGGCCTGCTGCGCCAGCTTGGCCACTGGCTCTATCCGGCGCTGTGGCGCACGCCCCGGCTGCGCGGCGCCCTCGCCCGGATCGGTATGCTCGAACGCATCCCGCTCACGCCAGAAGGTGTGACACTGGAGGAAGCGGTGCGCGGGATCGATATCGCCATCGATGACGGCCTACCGCTGCTGGTCTTCTCGTTCCACAGCCCCTCGCTGAGCCCGGCCTACACGCCCTATGTCCGCGATGAGGCCGGAGTCGATGTGCTGTACGACTGGTGGCGCGAGGTTTTCGCCTATCTCGCCCGCCGCGGCATGGCACCGACCAGCGTGCGCGGAGTGCTCGATTCCATCGCGCTTGCCTAGCGCGCCTGCCCGGGCTAACGCGCCCCCAGCCTGTTGGTGGGTTGGGCCTGTAGCTCAGTTGGTTAGAGCTGGCCGCTCATAACGGCTAGGTCGCGGGTTCGAGTCCTGCCGGGCCCACCATACCGTCCGGCGGCAGGCACAGGTCGGGGAGTAGCGCAGCCCGGTAGCGCATCTGCTTTGGGAGCAGAGGGTCGCAGGTTCGAATCCTGTCTCCCCGACCATTCTTTCGCACACAAAGTGGCAAAGTGACTGACGACGCCCTGGCCTTGAAGGCAAGCGCCGGCCTCGTCGCAGCAGTGCCGACATGCGGGTATAGCTTAGTGGTAAAGCACCAGCCTTCCAAGCTAGCCGTGCGGGTTCGACTCCCGCTACCGCTCCAACCTCCTGTCCATCGCAACAGCAATGCACCGCCGACGTTGTGGCAGATCCCACTTCGGCAAGCAGCCCTTTAGCGTTGTTAGCGTTGTTTTCTGGCTGTCGTCGCGGTGAAATCGGGATCCTTGTTCGCTACCCAATCGACAAATTTGCGAACGTTGGGGTTAGCCAGCAGGCCCTCCACATCCATCCCCTGGCGCTGCAGTTCGGAATTGGTGAAATTGGCGATCAACGTCTGCTGGCAAATTGGGTGCATAGGCACAACATCGCGCCCGCCCCGGCTCTTGGGCACAGGATGGTGCCAGGCAATGGTCTTGCCGGTAGGCCGGCCACAGAGCCAGCAGGGTACCGCCGCCGCCGGAGCCTCCTCCTCGCGATGCAAGTCTTCATAGGAACCATGTTTCGAATGTTTGCGGGCCATGCGTCTGCCTGAATTGCCTGAACTTGCACTGTCGCACCATTAGTCGCAAAAGCTTGGGGTCGAAACCTCTCTCCCAGGCCAATTACCGGTTTTGGCACGGTGCCCGCCAAATTCCTCAGGCACTGGAAATGCCTCCCCCGCAAAGCTGCAATCAGAAGAACTTGTCGCTGGCATTGGCAGGTTCATTCCGTTAATGGCCCGGAAGACGAGTCCGGGTCGGTAAGGATCGGCCCCATGCGCAGGAAGATGGCGTGAACTACGACATGATTTTCGATCAGGCGATTGATCGGTTGCATTCCGAGGGTCGCTACCGTGTCTTCATCGATATCCTGCGCAACAAGGGCGCCTATCCCAACGCGCGGTGCTTTGCCGGGCACAACGGACCCAAGCCGATCACGGTGTGGTGCTCCAACGACTATCTGGCGATGGGTCAGCACCCCAAGGTGATCGCGGCGATGGAAGAGGCGCTGCACGATGTCGGCGCCGGTTCGGGCGGCACCCGCAATATCGGCGGCAACACCCACTACCATATCGAGCTCGAGCAGGAACTCGCCGACCTCCACGGCAAGGATGGCGCGCTGCTGTTCACCTCGGGCTATGTCTCGAACGACGCAACGCTCTCGACGCTGGCCAAGGTCCTGCCGGGCTGCGTGATCTTTTCCGACGAGTTCAATCACGCCAGCATGATCGCGGGAATCCGCAATTCGGGCTGCGAAAAGCGGGTGTTCCGCCACAACGACCTGCAGCACCTCGAGCAACTGCTGGCCGAGGCCGATCCCGAAGTGCCCAAGCTGATCGCCTTCGAAAGCGTCTATTCGATGGACGGTGACGTTTCCCCGATCCACGAAATCTGCGATCTGGCCGACAAGTACAACGCGCTGACCTACATCGACGAGGTCCATGCCGTGGGCATGTATGGCCCGCGCGGCGGCGGGATCACCGACCGGGACGAGGCGGCCCACCGCATCACCGTGATCGAGGGCACACTGGGCAAGGCCTTCGGGGTGATGGGCGGCTATATCGCGACCGACGCCAGGATCATCGACGTGATCCGCTCCTATGCCCCGGGCTTCATCTTCACCACCAGCCTCTCGCCGGTGCTGGTCGCCGGGGTGCTCGCCTCGGTGCGACATCTCAAGTCGAGCTCGGTCGAGCGCGAAGGCCAGCAGGCCGCAGCCGCCATGCTCAAGCGCCTGCTGAGCGAAGCCGGGCTGCCGGTGCTGCACTCCGAAACCCACATCGTTCCGCTGATGGTGGGCGATCCGGTCCGCACCAAGACGATCAGCGACATCCTGCTGGCCGAATACGGCGTCTATGTGCAGCCGATCAATTTCCCGACCGTGCCGCGCGGCACCGAGCGCCTGCGCTTTACCCCCGGCCCGCAGCACACCGAAGCGATGACGCGCGAGCTGACCGAGGCGCTGGTGGAGATCTGGGAACGGCTGGAGATGAAGCGCGCCGCCTGAGTTCCGAACTTGAGCTCCAACAGGGAGTTTAACCGGAAGGGGGCTTGACCGGAAGGGGCCACCCGGCGGCCATTCTCCTTGGCATTGCCAAGAGGCACAGGGGACGCGGGCCGGATGAGCGAAGTCAAATTCTTCGACGAACGCAGCAGCCGCATGATCGCGGCCTGCCGGCTTGCCCTTGCCGTCACGTTCGAATTGTCGGTCCTGCTCGATCCCAAGGAAGCGACGCGAGCTACTTTCTCCGCGCTGGTGCTGCTGGTCGGCTATATCGTTTTCGCGGTGGAAATGGTCCCCATCGCCTGGCGCTACTGGTGGATCGAGCACCGGCTGGGGCCAGTGACCTTTGTAATCGACGGACTGGCGTTCCTCGCCGCGGCCTATTTCACGGAATCATCCGATACCGAACTCGCCAGCCCATTCCTCGCCTTCTTCACCTTCCTGATGCTCACCGCAACGGTGCGGTGGAGTTGGCGGGCGACCCTGGCGGCAGCAGTGCTGCTCAGCCTCGGCTATGTTGCGGTCGGGCTGATCCTCGATGCCCAGGGAGTAGATATCAACTACTACCATCTCGGCCAGCGCACCGTTTACATGGCAGTTCTTTCGTTCCTGCTGATCTGGTTCGTCCTGCGCGAACGTCGCACGATAACCTCGCGAATTCTCCCCGTCGTCGTTCAGGACGACATCCTCAACGGCGCCCTCAACGCGGCGATCTCCACTATGAAAGCCAGCGGCGGGGCGATCTGCTGGAGCAGCGAAGATGAGCCGCGCACCGAACTGCGGACGCTCGGTTCGCTCGGCCTGCGCCGGGAGACGATTCCCCCCCAGGACTTCGAACTGCCTGAGCGGATGCCTCCCACGCTGTTCGACCGGGACGCGAAGCGCGTGCTCGAACGGACGGCAGATGACGCGATCATAAGCCTTGCCGATCGATTGCCGCCCGGACTTGCCGAATACCTCAAGCTGGCTGAGGGCATCAGCCTGCCGCTCGAAGGCGAAACCGGGCGCGGCCAGCTGGTATTATGCGGGATCGACGGCATGTCCCGGGACGAGTTCGACGCAGGTGCTGCCGTCATGTCCGAACTCACCAGCGCGATCGACCGCGACCGCTACGATCGGGTTAAACGCGATGCGGAAGTCATGCGCATGCGCGGCGCACTGGCGCGCGATCTGCATGACAGTGTGGCGCAATCGCTGGCCGGTGCGATCTACCGCCTTGAGGTACTGCGCGGCAAGGTCGACAAGCAACAGGATCCGCGGCCGGAAATCGATTCCATGCGCGCGGGCCTGAGGGCAGAGCAAGTCCACGTCCGCTCGCTGATTGAGCAGCTGCGGCTCGGCCAACGGCAGCCGGGACTGCGCGACATCAGCACCGACCTGCGTAGCCTCAGCGAATCGCTCGCGCAGCAGTGGCAGGTGTCGGTCCGGCCGGCCCGCGACATGCCGCCGATCATGGTCCCGGCCTGACTCGCCTATGATGTTCAGCAGATCGTGCGCGAAGGCATTGCCAATGCTGTCCGCCATGGCCAGGCCAGCCGTGTCGGCGTCGAATTGTCCGCCGCGATGGGTGGACTACAACTGCAGATCACTGACAACGGCACCGGTTTCCCTGCGTCGGATACGCCGCTCTCGCCCCGCTCGATCGCGGAACGGGTCGCCGCCTTGGGCGGAACGCTTGCCATTGCATCGAGTCCAGGCGATACGCGGCTTAATATCGAACTAATTCAGGCATGAACCGAAATGCGAGTGCTGATTGCCGATGACCATCCGTTCTTGCGCGCCGGCGTCGAATCCGTGCTGCGCGATGCCGGCATGGAGATCGCCGCCTCGGTTGACGATGGCGATGCGGCCTTGGTGGCGATCGCCCAGGAGAACCCGGATGTTGTCATACTCGACGTGCGCATGCCCGGTCTCGGCGGCGTGGGCGTGCTCCAGGCAATACGCGCGGCCGAGGACCAACGCCCGGTGATCCTGCTGACTGCGGAACTCGACGACACCAACCTGCTGGCCGCGATGAAAGCAGGAGTCGAAGGCATCGTGTTCAAGCACGGCGCGGAAGACCGTTTGATCGATGCGATCAAGGTCGTGACTGCGGGCGGAACCTACATCGACCGCGTGCTGACCGAGCGGGCCATGCAACTCGCACAAAGCGTGACGCGCCGCTCACCCTTCGAATGCCTGGCTGCGCGCGAAAAGCAGATCGCGGTCGAAGTCGCACGGGGCAAGCGCAATCGCGACATCGCCGAACTGGTCGGGATGACCGAGGGCTCGATCAAGGTCTATTTGCATAATATCTACGGCAAGCTCGCGATCGAAAACCGCACCGAGCTGGCCATTCTGGCGATCGAGGAAGGCCTCGTCTGAGTTGACGACGCCGGGGCCGAACTGGCCCGCAACCGATCGCGATCCTGATCCAGTGAAGATTGCCGAGCGCTTATCCCATCGTGCCTGACAGCCGGCGCGGTAGATGGGGCATCCGAACATTTGGCAGCAAAAAACGGTGTCATCCGGTCTACCGATCATCCCTTTGGGTTAGATGGTCAATCATTATGGTTAACACCTTTAAATCAGCCATTTATCCCGAATTTTCGGCTCACTCATCCTCTTTAGACATTAACTTTAGTTGCGATGTATTTAACGTAAGTTACTCCAAAATAAGCCTGATTGGTGGATTTGAAGCGCAAATGTAGAGGGCGGTTTCTTAGCGGAATGCAGTACCACCTCGGCCGGACGACACTTCCAACCGAGGCAGCGCCGCGCCGGCAAACCAGCCTTCCGGCTTAGAGCGACGGATACACCGGCGTCGGCAGCCCTTCCATCCGCGCCTTGATCTGCAAGCCCAGATGCAGCGAGTGGAAGCGCGACTGCATCAGATTGCCGCCCTGGAACCACATGCCTTCCTGCGCGGTGGGCTTCCACATGTTGCGCAGTTCGCCGACCCACGGGCCGGGATCGCCGCCGATACCCGCGCCATAGCCCCAGCATGCCCCGACTTTGGCCTCGGCCTCGGGTGAGATCAGCCGACCGACGAATTCGTTCATCGGGCGATAGCCGGTGGCGCAGACGATCACGTCGGCAGGCCGGAAGCTGCCGTCCGCCATCTGCACCCCATCCTCGGTGATCTCGGCGATTTCGCCCTGCGCGAGTTTGATCGAACCGTTGATCACCAGCTCGCAGCCGCCGACGTCGATGTAATAACCGCTGGCGGTGCGGGAATAGGCAGCGAGGAAACCGGTACCGTCGTCACCATGGCTGAGCATGAAGCCGCTGGCCTCGAGCCGGTCATAGAAATCGGCGTCGATTTCCTTGAGTGCTTCGGTCATCGCGCGATCGCCATCAGCGCGCAGGCGGTAGGGGGTGGTCGCGAGCATCAGGTCGCCGAACTCGCTCGGGATCTTCGGATCTGCATAGGGCAGCCGGGTCGAGAAACCGCGCATGGTCTCGGCCCGCACGATCATCGTCGCCGAACGCTGGATCATGGTGACGTCGGCATCGGCCTCCCACATGTCGGTGGCGATGTCGTGGGCGGAGTTGTTGGCGCCGACCACCACGATCTTCTTGCCGCTCATGCTGCCTTCGGACTTGTGGTCAGCGGAATGGCACAGCTTGCCCTTGAAGCGCTCCATACCCTTGATCTTCGGCATGTTCTTCGCGCCCGACAGGCCGGAAGCAAACACGAACTGCTTGGGACGCAGGGCGATTTCCTGCCCGTCCCTGACCACGGTGACGACCCATTCGCCCGCCGCCTCGTCATAGCGCGCACCGGTGCAGACGGTGGACGCCCAGACGTTGAGCTCCATCACCTTGGCGTAGACCTCAATCCAGTCACCCATCTTGCCGGTCGGCGTGTAGAGCGGCCAGTGATCTGGGAACGGCAGGTAAGGGAAGTGATCCATGAAGATAGCATCGTGCAGGTACAGCGACTTGTAGCGCGTCCTCCAGCAGTCGCCGACAGTGGGCAGCGCATCGACGATCAGCGTCGGCACGCCCAGCCGTTTGAGCCGCGCGGCGAGCTGGACGCCGTTCTGCCCGGCCCCGACGATCAGGCAATAGGGCTGGACGCTGTGACCCAGCGTGCGCTCTTCCTCGGCGCGGTGATCGGGCCAGAAGGTGCGGCCTTTCGCTGCCGTGTGGTCGATCCCCAGCGGACGGCGATCCCCACCCGGCTCCTCATGGCCGATCAGCTCCAGTGCGGCAGTGGTGACGATCCGGGCCTTGCCGTCGACCAGCTGGACATGCCCCTGCCCACGCACGGTGGCGGTTTCAAAACGGAACCAGCCCTGGTTCTCGTCGGTCATCGGCAACGACGGATCGTCGGGCGTGACGCTCACGGGGCCGATGATCGGCAGCTGAGTGCGCGCCATCTCGGCGATCGTATCGCGCCCTTCGAGCGTGGCGATATTCCACGTAAAGCCTACAAAATCGCGCCAATAGCACTCCTCGGCGAACAACGCCGACCAGTCTGCATTACCGGGCGCTGCCAGCGCGGCGGCGAAACGCGAAAGCCAATCCCCAACGGAACCATTTCCAGACATCATCTCATCCCTTCAAGCGGTGGTTGCGGCGCGCCCGGCCTCGTGTCCCGGCGCCCTAGTGATTTCCGCTTCTCCCCAACAATCGCAATTTTCGATACAAAGTGTCATTTACCGATACAGCATCGACAAGCCTCGAATGGGCCGTTCAATCGTCGATCTGCCGCCCGGCGGTCTCCTCGGTCGCGAACAGCCACAGCCCGGTGGCGACCAGCGCGCTGATCCCGAAGGTCAGGAACACCAGCGTGACCGATCCGGTCCGCGCGATCACCAGCCCGACCAGCAGCGGGGTCAGCATCGAGGCCGCGCGGGCGATGCCGCTGCCCGCCCCGAGCGCGACCGAGCGGATCCGCGTCTCGAAGATCTCGGCCGAGTAATACCACAGCGTCAGCGCGCCGATCGAAATGCCGATCTGGCCGACGATCGCAGCACCGATCGCCAGTGTGCGTTGCTCGACCGGGATGAACACCAGCGCCAGCAGGGCAAGTCCGCTCAAGCCGGTGCAGATTATCACCGGCGGGCGCCGGCCGATCCGGTCAACCGACTGGCGCAGCAGAACCGGCAGGAACACCGCAACCACCGCGACGATGGCGTTGAACCGCAGCGCGGTAGCGATCGGGATGCCGAACATGCTGACGAAGATCGTCGGGATCCAGGTCAGCAGACCGTAGTTGACGAGGTAGGTCGAAAGCCACAGCAACGCGACGATCACGGTGCGACGGCGACGGCTCGGCGCGAAGAGCAGCCCCAGCGGGACCCGTTCGGCCTCTCTGGCGATCGGACGCTCCGCCGCAGTGGGAACCGGCCCGGAGCCAAGCCGGCGCAGGGCTGCCGCTGCGGCCTCATCCCGGCCCCGGCCCGCCAGCCAGCGCGGCGATTCAGGCAGCAGCCGGATGAGCGGGAATGCCAGCAGCGGCAATGATCCGACCACGAACAGCATCCGCCAGCCGATAATGTCGATCAGCCAGGCGCTGGTCAGCGAGGCGAGCGTGAAACCGCTGGCCATCAGGGTCTGGAAAGTTCCGTAAAAGTGGCCTCTGGTGGCCGTCGGGGCGACTTCATTGACGTAGCAGGTGGCAATCGGCAGGCCGGCACCGATCACCATCCCCTGCACCAGCCGCAGCGCCACCAGTTGCGGATAGTCCTGGGCAAACGCGCAGGCGATCGCCAGCAGGCTCATCGTCATCATCGTCGGCCAGAACACCCGCATCCGCCCAAACCGCTCGGCCAGCGCCCCGAAGGCCATCGCGCCGAGGAACTGCCCGCCATAGCCGGCCGAGATCAGCCAGCCTTTCTGCAGCGCGTCCAGCCCCCATTCGGCCGAAATCGATGGCAGCGTATAGGCGACGATCACTGCATCCCAGCTGTCGAACAGGATGATCAGGCCGAGGAACCAGGGCACTTTGCCGCGCAGGGCCCAGCTACCGGCGCCGTCGAGCACCGATCCGACCCATGATGACCCGGCCCGATCCAGATTGGATGCAGATGCTTTGGCCACGAAAACTCAACCCCTCCCCGGGTCTACCATCTTCACAATGCTGATGAAGGCGGCCTTGGCAACGACGCGCGCATCCTCAGGCAAGCCAAACTTCCGCTTCGTTCAGAGGATCAGCGCGCGCGAGATCTCGTGCGCGGTGCATTTGATCGCATCGACCAGTTCGCGCGGGGCGATCCGCGGGATGAACTGGATCGAGCTCATGATCGAGAGCATCGCGATCACATCGCCGTGGTGGTCGCGAATCGGGGCGCTGACGGCGTTGACCCCGAGCACCGTCTCTTCCGGCGCCCCGGCCCAGCCCTGCTCCTGCACCTTGTAGAGCTCGCGCCGCAGCACCACCGTGTCGGTGATCGTGTGATTGGTAAAGCGCTCATAGGGCCGGTCGGGCAAGGCGATGCCATTGGCCAGCCAGTCCGCCAGCAACAGCTTGCCCGCCGCGGTCGAATGCAGCGGCATGCTGGTGTGAGTGCGCATCACCACGCCGATCAGGGCATTGCCCTGCAGGGTTTCGACGATCGCGACGGTCTCACCATAGACCAGCGAGAGGTTGACCGAATGGCCGGTATCGTCGCGCAGCCGCATCATCGCCGGGCGGGCGAGGCGGACCACGCTTTCGAAGGGGGTCAGCGAGGCAACGCGAGAGAGAGCGACCAGACGCGGACCGGCGGAGTAGCGTTCGCTGCCGAGATCCTGCACCGCATAGCCATTGTCGACCAGCGTGCGCAGGTGACGATAGACCCGTGCCTTGGTGCTGCCGCGCGCACGGGAAAGTTCGGTCACGCCAACCGAATCATGCTTGGCCAGGGATTCGAGCACTTCGAGGGCAAGCTGGATCGCCATGACCCCGCCGCTGTTGGAAGGCTCGCTCTCGACGACGATCTGCGTGCTCAGCTCCCGACCCACGCGGCCAACTCCTTTCCGAAATGGCAAATCCTGCCGCTATGGCAAACTTTGCTGCCTTGCCATTGTCGCCGCGCTTCGCGACATTGGCGAACCGTTGTTACGTCCACCGATACGAAAAGGAAATTCCAGTGTCCCGGATGCCCTATCCCGATGTTTCGACCCTGCCCGAGTTGACGCAAAAGATGCTGGCCGGATCGCCGCTCAACATCGTGCGGATGGGCGCCCATGCCTCGCCCGCGATCTTCCAGGCGACCGGGCAGATGAGCTATGCCTGTGTCGATCCGGAAAACATCCCGCCGCGCTGGCGCGAAGCGGCGATCTTGCGGGTCGGTTGGCTGTCGCATAGCGAATACGAACTGCACCACCACCGCAGCCTCGCCCGGGCCGCAGGACTGACCGACGAGGAAGTGGCCGCGCTGGAAGAACGGGCCTATTCTCGCCTCGATCCCGTGTTGGCCGCAATCGCCGCATTCACGGATGAGACGGTGCTACTGGTCTCGGCCAGCGATGAAACGCTGGAGCGTCTGCGGGCGCAGATATCCGAGCAGATGGTCATCAATCTGGTGCTGTGCATCGGGCTCTACATGTCGATGGCGCGATTGATCGGGGTTGGCCGACTGGAAATCGACGATATCCCGCTAACGGCACTCGCGACCGGTGTCGACAAGCCGGGATCGTCGGGCAGCTAGCGGCGCGAACGCGGCATGATGCCGCAGTGAGGTTTCCTGCGGCTCAGAAGGAAGTCTTCGACCTTTCCCTTCCCTACCCTTCCTCGTCATCCTGAACTTGTTTCAGGACCCATCGCGCCGCACGCTCAGTTTCATGAAATTGAACTGCAACACTCGCGCCTACACCCGCTTGGAACTGCGTCGAACGAGAAATGGGTCCTGAAACAAGTTCAGGATGACGAGGAAGGGAGTGGAGTTGATAGTGCGATAGCCCCACTCCGGCGGGAGGGGCTACTCCTCACCGCATGATCAGTTTCGCGCTGCCAGCATGACGGCTGGGCATTGGCGGGTAGCGCAGCCGCGCCGCTAGTCTTCGCAGCAAGCTGGTCCCCACATCGGAGCGGGCCGGCAGCGAAGGAGAGTTGAAATGGCAG
>CANJSX010000018.1 GCA_947477055.1 Sphingomonadaceae bacterium
TGGCCACTGGGGCCTGACCGTCAGCGCCGAGCGGGGCGATGCCTTGTCCGGCGCGCCCTTTGCCTATGCCGAGGGGCAGATTAGCCAGCGCAGTCGCGACGGAGCCAGTCGCTTCGGGCTGGCGCTGGACCGGCAGTTCGGCAGCGTTTCGGCGATGTTTGGCGCAACCTGGCTGGCGGAAGACCGCACCATGCTCGGCGCGCGGCTCAACGATGCCTATGGGGCAGGCGGTGCGAACAGCCTATTCCTCGATGCGAGGTTGGGTTGGCAGCCGGCGGCGGCATGGCGCTTCGGCGCGGCCTGGCGCCAGGGCTTTACCTCCGCTCGAGTAACGGGCTTCGTCGGCGCGGGTTCGCACATCGCTAGCAATGGCTGGGCGATCGACGCCACGCGGGCAGGCGTGTTTGACGCGGATGACAGCCTATCGCTGCGGTTGTCGCAGCCGCTCAGGGTGAGTGGCGGCGGCCTTAGCCTCGAACTGCCGACGGCGTGGAGCTATGCCACCCTCAGTGCGAGCGGTAGCACCCAGCGGCTCAACCTCGTCCCGACCGGGCGCGAAATCGATGCCGAACTTGCCTGGCGCGGCGCACTGTGGGGCGGCACCGGCAGTGCCAGCCTGTTCCTGCGGCGCGATCCCGGCCACTACACCTCCGTGCCGACCGACCGCGGTGCAGCCCTGAGCTGGTCTACCGAATTTTGACCGCTGGATAATCCCGCGGCCCCACTTGCGCCCGCGCGGCGCTCGGCTAGGCTCGCTGCCGGCTAGCCCAGTCAGGGGAGAAGTGCGGGTGCATCACATCGTCAACAGCCTGATCGGGATGGCCATTATTGTGGCCATAGCGGTGCTGCTTTCCACCAATCGCAAGGCGATCCGCCCGCGTGTGGTCGGCGCAGCTTTTGCCTTGCAGGCCGGTTTCGCCGCGCTGGTGCTCTACGTGCCCTGGGGGAATGCTGCGTTGCAGACGGTGGCGAGCGGGGTCTCCAGCCTGCTCGGCTACGCCCATGCCGGGGTCGAGTTCCTGTTCGGACCACTCGCCAGGCCCGAGATCGGCGGCACCAGCTTCGCCATTTCCGCGCTGCCGGTGATCGTGTTCTTCGCCGCGCTGATCTCGATCCTCTATTACGTCGGGATCATGCAGCTGGTGATCCGCTGGATCGGCGGCGGGCTAGAAAAGCTCACCGGGATCAGCAAGGTCGAAAGCCTCTGCGCGGCGTCCAATATCTTCGTCGGCCAATCGGAATCGCCGCTGGTGATCCGGCCCTACCTCGCCGCGCTCAACCCGTCGCAGCTGTTTCTGGTGATGACCGTGGGCATGGCCGGCGTCGCGGGGACGATCCTTGCTGCCTATGCCTCGATGGGCATCCGCATCGATTTTCTCGTGGCGGCGGCCTTCATGTCGGCCCCCGGAGGCGTGCTGATGGCCAAGCTGATTATGCCCGACGATCCGGACCAACCGGTGATCGATCCGGTGGAGACGCCCGAGGGGCTGCATGATGAGGAACGGCCCGCGAACATCATCATGGCCGCCTCGCAAGGCGCGCAGACCGGGGTGAAGCTCGCGGTCGCGGTTGGCGCGATGGTGCTGGCGTTTGTCGCGCTGGTGGCGCTGGTCAATGGCTTCGTCGGCTGGCTTGGCGGGTTGGTCGGCCATCCCGAGGCGACCTTCCAGGTGCTGCTCGGCTATGTCTTCGCCCCGGTGTTCTACCTGCTCGGCACTGCCGATTGGGCCGAAGCACTGCGCGCGGGGAGCTTTTTCGGCACCAAAGTGGTGCTGAACGAATTCGTCGCCTTCATCGATCTGGGCCAGGCCAAGGAACTCTCGGAACGGACCGTGGCGGTGGTCACCTTCGCGCTCTGCGGCTTTGCCAACTTCTCCTCGATCGCGATCCAGATGGCGGTTACCGGCGGCCTCGCGCCAAATCAGCGGCCACTGATCGCCCGCCTGGGGATCAAGGCGCTGGTCGCGGGAAGCCTCTCCAACCTGATGAGCGCGGCGCTGGCGGGGCTGTTTCTCGGCCTCTAAAGCTCGATTTCGGAATAAATCTAGGGGTTTGTCCGGATAGGGCAAAGCGAGGCCGCGTGGCATGTCGCGGGGCATGCTCCATCCGATCCTGCTCCTCGCCGCCAGTTTCACGCTTTGCGGCGATGGTCCGCGTCAGACCTGCGTCGTCGATGGCGATACCTTCTGGCTCGCCGGAGAAAAGATCCGGATCGCCGATATCAACGCGCCTGAAACCCACGGCGCGGCCTGCCCGGATGAACTGGCGCGGGGTGAAGCTGCGACCCGGCGGCTTACCGCCCTGCTTAACGCCGGCGCGTTCGAGCTGGTTGCTGGTCCGCGCGACGTCGATCGCTATGGCCGCCTGCTGCGCACCGTCACCAGAAGCGGGCGAAGCCTCGGCGCGCAGCTGGTCAGTGAAGGGCTGGCAGAACCCTGGCGCGGGCGCCGGTCGAGCTGGTGCGTTACAGGTTGAGCAAACCCGGATCGGCGCCCTGCGTCCCGCCGACAACTTTTCACCAACCGGAAAAATGAGATGACGAGATCGACTCCGGGCTTCTTCGTCGGCCTATGCCGTGCTTCAAGGCAGCAGACAGCGCTGGAACTGCGTTGCCCGGGAGAACTCCAGCCCTGAAGAGGCATTACAATGGCCAACAAGACAATCATTTCCTGCGCCCTGGTGGGTAATCACGTCACCCGCGCGCAGCACCCAAAGCTGCCGATCACGCCCAAGGAAATCTGCGAAGCGGCGCTCGATGCGCGCAAGGCCGGGGCGGCGATCGTGCACATCCATGTGCGCGATCCGGAAACCGAGAAGCCGACGATGAAGGTCGAGGTCTACAAGGAGGTGATGGACCGCATCAAGGATTCGGGCAGTGACGTCCTGATCAATTTCACCACCGGAGAGGGCGGGCGCTTCTTTCCCTCCGAAGACAATCCGAGCGTCGCCGCCGAGGGCACGACGCTGTGCCACCCGCTGCTGCGCGTCGCCCATATCGTCGAGCTCAAGCCCGATATCTGCTCGCTCGATTTTAACACGATGAACTCCGGCGGGCAGGTGGTGATGAACACCCCGACCAATGTCCGCAAGATGGCCGCCGCGATTGTCGGTGCCGGGGTCAAGCCCGAGATCGAGGTGTTCGACAGCGGCGATATCCATATGGCCAACGACATGATTGCTGAGGGGCTGCTTCCGGGCAAGCCCTTCTTCCAGATCGTGACCGGCGTGAAATATGGCTGTAACTCGACCGTCGACACCGTCTCCTACATGCGCTCATTGTTGCCGCATGGCGCGAACTGGTCGGCCTTCGGGATTAGCCGCGACGAATTTCCGATCCTCGCCGCGGCCAAGCTGCTGGGCGGGCAGGTGCGCGTGGGGATGGAGGACAATATCTACATCCGCCGCGGCCAGCTGGTGCGCGACAATGCCGAGCTGGTCGAACATGCCGTCAAGCTGCTCGACCTGCTGGGGGCTGAGCCGGCGACCCCGGACGAGGCCCGCGCCATACTCGAGCTGCCGCCGCGCTGATACTTGCCGGCCGGAGGTTTGAACCGGGCGGCATGATTGCTTGATACGGCAAGGGGTCGGCAGGGAAGCCACCCCGCCGCTACCGGGCGGCGCTTGTTTCGGGTGCCGGAAACCGGAATACGGGCGCTTGCCAGTCGGACTGGACGCATAGCAACGGCGGGCGAACAATAGCCGCTTCGGGGAGAAGGCAATGAGGATCATCAGCCGGTCGAGTGTGACCGACGACGCGCGCTTCCAGGTCTATAACAAGATCGCGATCAAGATCCTGCCCCTCCTGCTGGTCAGCTACCTGCTGGCGGTGCTCGACCGGGTGAATGTCTCCTTCGCCCAGCTCGAAATGGGCCCGGCGCTGGGGCTGACTGCGGCGATGTACGGCTTTGGCGCCGGCATATTCTACATCAGCTACTGCGCCTGCGAGATCCCCAGCAATTACATCATGCACCGGATCGGCGCGCGGATCTGGCTGGCGCGGATCATGATCGTCTGGGGTGTGCTCTCCGCCGCGACCAGCCTGATCCAGACCCCCAACCAGTTCTACTCGATGCGCTTCATCCTCGGCATTGCCGAGGCCGGTTTCTATCCCGGCGCGCTCCTTTACATCTCCTACTGGTTCCCGGCGCAGCTGCGCTCGCAGGCGACCGCGTTCATGCTGATCGCGACCAGCCTCGCCTCGGTCGTCGGTGGCCCGGTCTCGGGCGGGATCATGCATTACATGGACGGCGTCGGTGGGTTCGCCGGGTGGCAGTGGGTGTTCGTGGTGGAAGGCATTCCGGCCACACTGCTCGGCGTGGTCGTCTACCTCGTGCTGCGCAACGGACCGGAGGATGTGGCCTGGCTGACCAGCGAAGAGAAGGCGATCGTTTCGCAGGACCTGGCGGCCGAACGCGCGCAGCAGGCCGAGGCAGGGGCGCATCATCGCTTTGGTGACGCCTTCAAGAATCCAAACGTCTGGTGCATCGTCGTCGCCAACTTCTGCAACCTCTCGACGCTTTACGGGATCCAGTTCTGGATGCCGACGATCATCCGCGGCGTAAGTGGCGCCACGGTGCTGGCCACCGGATTTATCTCGGCCTCGCTCTCGATCCTGCCGATCTTCGCCCTGATCTATGCCGCAAAAAGCTCGGACCGGAACCGCGAGCGCCGCTGGCACGCCACCGCCGGCTATGCCACCGCGATCTGCGGACTGGTGCTTGCAGGCTCGTTTCCGCAAAGCACGGCGGCGACGCTGATCGGCATGACGATGGCGCTGTGCGGGCAGCAGGTGGTCTCGGTGATGCTCTTCTCGCTCCCGGCCGCCTTCCTGATGGGCGCGGCGGCAGCGGCGGGCTTTGCCATCATCACCACCGTCGGCAACCTCGCGGGTTATTCGATGCCGTTCCTGTTCGGCGTGCTGAAGGGTTCGACCGGCGGGTTCAGCGCGGGCTTCTTCGTGATGGCGACGCTGGCGGCAGTGGGGATGTCGATGCTCCAGTTCACCCCGGCGCTGCGCAAGGGCGGGATCGGGACCGGGGCCTGAGGACATCGGGTCCGACACCCCAAGATCCTCCCTATTTTCACGTAGTGCAAATGGGGAGGGGGACCGCCCGAAGGGTGGTGGAGGGGTATCGGCGCTGGCGTTGCCACCCCTCCGTCTGGCCCTGCGGGCCAGCCACCTTCCCATTTGTCCTTCGGAAAAATAGGGAGGATCTTGCCGTCCTCGCCGGTGCTCAATTCACTCCCGCTCAAAGCGAGCCGATATACCCCCCATCAAGCGGGATCACCGAACCGTTGACATAGGCCCCGGCGCGCGAGGCGAGGAAGATGCAGGCGCCCTGCGCGTCTTCCGGGGTTCCGGCGCGGCCCACCGGCACATAGGTAGCGATGCTCTTCTGCACGCTTTCCAGGCTGGTGTCGGTCATCCCCGAGGGGAACGGGCCGGGGGCGATGGCGTTGACACGGATCTGGTCTGCGCCGAGCTTCTTGCCCAGCGAGCGGGTCATGTGGTGAACTGCCGCCTTCGAGGTGTTGTAGGGGTGTGCTTCCCAGTTGGGGATATGCAGCCCGCCGATCGAGCCGACATTGATGATCGTCGCATGCCGTTCCGGGCTGGCCGCAGCACGCAGCAACGGCAGGGCCTGCTGGATGAGGAAGAACGGCGCGCGGACGTTGAGCTCCATCACGAAGTCCCAGTCGTCCGGCGTGGTGTCGGCGATCGGGCCCTTGGCATTGCCGCCGGCATTATTGACCAGCACGTCGAGTTTCGTTTCGAGCGCCTTGAGCTGGTCGATCAGCTCTTTGGGGCCATCGGAAGCGGTGAGATCCGCAGCAAGGCCGATGCACTCGCCTCCGCTGGCCGCGAGCTTGGCAGCCGCTTCCTGCGTGCGGGCAAGGTCACGCCCGGTGATGTAGGTGCGGGCGCCGCGGCTGACGAAGCCCTGCGCGATCATGTTGCCGATCCCGCTCGTGCCGCCGGTGACCAGCACGATCTTGCCGACTACGCTGAAGAGTTCGTCTGTCATGCTGGTTCCTGTCCCATTGGCGTCAGTTCGCTATTCGGCCGCGTCTTGCATTGGCGTGGCTGCGGGCAATATCCTATTTGTCCGTTTCCGGCAGGTGGAATTGCCCGCCTACCCTAGCCGGGCAGCTTTTATGGCCGCATTGGCTATGCCTTGCGGGCTGCGGCAATCAGGCGCGAAATGATCGGCCAGTAATTTGCGCCATGGCCTGCGTCGGTGGCCTGTGTCAGCAGATCATGCGCATGCGCGGCGATGGTGGGTGTGAGCTGGGCATCGGCCGCCATTTCCAGCGCGTAGCCGATGTCCTTGCGCATATATTCGGTCGAGAAGACCCGTTCGGGGAAGGTCCCCTGCGCGACCGCCTTGAAGCCGTGGTTGCGCAGCGCGAAGCTGTCGGCCGAGCCCTTGGCGAAGGCATCGAACAGCGCCTGCGTCTCGACCCCTGCCGCCCCGGCAATCGCCGCCGCCTCGGATAGCGCCATGACGGTGCCGACCACGACCATATTGTTGAGGATCTTGACGATCTGCCCGGTGCCGACTGGCCCGCAATGGGTGACTTCGGAGGCGAAACGGCCGAGCAGCGGCGCAATCGTGGCGAAGATCTCGTCGCTCGCGCCGACGGTGATCGCGAGCGTGCCGGTCTCGGCTGCCGCGCGGGTGCGGGCGACTGGAGCGTCGGCATAATGCACCCCGGCGGCTTCGAAGCGTCCGGCGAGTTCGCGAGTCAGGGACAACGGGCTTGTTCCGAGATCGACAAAGGTCGTCCCCGGTCTGGCATTGGCGAGTACCCCGTCAACGCCTTCGCAGATCGAGGCAAGATGCTGGCCGCTTGGCAGCGAGACGAACAGGATGTCGGCCTGCTTGGCAACCTCGGCGACAGAACCGGCAGTCACCACGCCATGCTCTGCCAGCCGGTCAAGCGGCTCCAGATCACGGTCATAGGCCATGACCGGCTCGCTGCCCTTGGTCGCGAGGTGGCGGCACATCGGCTCGCCCATGATGCCCGTGCCGATAAAGCCGAATTTGCGCATTTCCCCGCCCAATCCTCACTCGTTGTGGCCGCTTTGGTGGCGGATCGCCTGTAATCCCGCAAGCCGACCGGGAAGCATTTCTCGGCATCACACATGCCTGAACGGCATTGGAGATCGACAGGGCAAGACAGCAGAGTCCACTCTCTGCGGGAAGCCGAAAACCCGGTCATTGCGCTGGGGCTATTGCGCTGGAGGTGAGCCGGGTTTGACTGACGATGCACAGTCCATTCGCTGCGTGATCATGCGCGGGGGCACGAGCCGCGCTGTATTCATTCGCGAGGAAGATTTGCCCGCCGACGCGCATGAGCGGGAGCGGGCGATCCTTGCGATCTTTGGCTCGCCCGACCGGCGGCAGATTGACGGCATCGCCGGGGCCGACCCGCTGACCAGCAAGCTCGCGATCATCAGCGGTCCGCGCACGGACGATCCACGCGCCGCCGGCACCGCGCTGACCTACACCTTCGGCCAGGTCGAGATCGAACGTCCCGAGATCGACTGGCACAGCCTGTGCGGCAATATTTCCTCTGCTGTCGGCGTCTACGCCATTCAGGAAGGCCTGATCGAGGCGACCGATCCGGTCACCCGGTTGCGGCTGTTCAACACCAATCTTGGCCGCCCGCTGACCATCGAGACGCCGACGCACAATGGGCGTCCGGTCGAGCGCGGGGATTATACTGTTCCCGGCGTGCCCGGCACCGGCGCGAGGATCCTGGTCGACTTTGCGGAGACAGCTGGCGGAGCCACCGGCAATCTTCTGCCCACCGGCAACCCGGTCGATGTGCTGGAAGTGCCCGGTGTTGGCGCGATCGAGGTTTCGCTGGTCGATATTGGCAATGGCCACGTCTTCATCCGCGCCGCCGACATGGGCCTCACGGGCACCGAAACCGCGGCCGAGATCGACGCAAACCAACCCCTGCGCGACAGGCTGGAAGCGATCCGGGGCGTTGCCGCGCACCGCATGGGGATGATTTCCGCGCCCGAGCGCTCGCGGATCGAGAGCCCGGCAACACCGCTGCTCGGCATGATCAGTCCGCCGCAGGCCTATCGCGACGACCAGCTTGGACTTGTCGTTGCCGCCGAGGAGGTCGACCTCGTTTCGCGGCTGATGTTCATGCAGCAGATGCACAAGACCTACGCCGGGACGAGCACCGTCTGCACCGGGGTGGCGGCGAAAATTCCCGGGACCATCGTCAATCAGCTGGCGCGCGGCGGCAATCGCCTTGAAATTCGCATCGGCCATCCCGCCGGGGTGATCGAAACGGAGACCATCCTGACCGAAGCGAGCGGGCATTACAGCGTGCAGCGCGCCACACTCGGCCGCACCGCACGGCGGATCATGGAAGGCCAGGTCTATCTGCCCGAGCGCGAGCCGGCGTGATGGTGCCCGAGTATCAGCTTTACGCAATCCGCTACGCCACAAGGCCGGCGCAGCGGCGCGATCACTTCATGGGCGGCGATCCGCATGAAGCGCCGATGCCGATGGACTATTTCGTCTGGGTGGCCGTAAGCCCGGAGCGGACGGTGGTTATCGACATCGGCTTCAACGCCGAGGTCGCGGCGAAGCGCAAGCGGACCTACCTGCGCTGTCCGGTGGAATCGCTCAAACTGGTCGGAGTCGATCCGGCCGAAGTGGCCGACGTAATCATCACCCACCTGCATTATGACCACGCCGGCAACTTCGAACTGTTTCCGAAGGCCGAATTTCACATCCAGGAGAGCGAGGTCCATTACGCGACCGGGCGCTACATGCGCCATCCGCGCCTCGCGCATGGCTTCGAGCCCGATGATGTGTGCCAGATCGTGCGGTTGAACTTCGGTCAGCGGGTGAAAATGTACGACGGTGATCACGAAATCGCCCCGGGCATCCGCGTCCACCGTACCGGCGGGCATACCGCAGGCCTGCAGTTCGTCACGGTCCATACCGCGCGCGGGTGGGTGGTGGTCGCTTCGGATGCCTCGCATTTCTACGAGAACCTCGAGACGATGCGGCCGTTCCCGTCCGCCTTCCACGTCGGTGACATGCTCGAATCCTTCGAGCGGCTGTCCCAGCTCGCGTCGACGCCTGAGCATATTGTCCCTGGCCACGACCCACTGGTGATGGCGCGCTATCCGGCGCCGAGCCCGGAATTGCAGGACATCGTGGTCCGTCTCGACGTAGCGCCGCGCTAATGCCGCGCTAACCCCCTCTTAATTCCAACAAAGGATGCCCTTGGTGAGTGATACGATCGCGGAAGTTCTCGCACAGCATTATGCCAACCTCGCCGCCGCGGACATCCCGCGCAAGGTTAAGGACGACTGCCGCACACTGGTGCGCGACTATCTGGGCGTTGCGCTGGGTGGCAGCCAGACCGGCAGCGGACGCGCCGCGCGGCAGTTTGCGCTTGAGGTCGGCGGCAAGCCGGAATCGACTCTGATCGGTTATGGCGACAAGGTCCCGGCGGTGCACGGCGCCTTCGTCAATGCGATCTCGTCGCACTCGATCGAGCTGGATGACGTTGATATACTTGCATTGTTCCACTTTAGCCCGCCGGTCGTTTCCGCCGCGCTGGCCGTGGCCGAACGCGAAGGCTCAAGCGGCGAGGAATTCCTCGCGGCGGTTGTCGTCGGCTGCGACATGATGGCGCGGGCGAGCGACGCCACCAATTTCGCGCTGCGCGATCGCGGCTATCACACCACGCCTACTTGCGGTGTGTTCGGCGCGACCATCGCCGCAGCCCGGCTGATGCGGCTGACCGCCGAGCAGACCGTCTCGGCGCTGGGCATGGCCGGCGGGCAGGCCTCGGGGCTGATGGAGATGTACGGCCCTTCAATGCAGAAGCGCTTCAATCCCGGCCCGGCCGCGCGCAACGGCGTCACCGCGGCGCAGATGGCGAGGGCGGGGTTCACCGGCGCCGCAACAATCTTTGAAGGCGAACGCGGGTTCTGCCGCGCCTTTGCGGGCCAGGAGGATTGCGATGCCCTGACCCGGGGCCTCGGCACGGAATACCCGGTCCACATCGAGTACAAGGCCTATTCCTGCGCCCGCCCGATCCACAATGCGATCGATTGCGCGCTGACCGTCCGTCAGCAGATGACGGAATCGGCCTCGGCGATCACTTCGATGACCATGCGCCGCCATCCCGCCTGGGCGCATTACCACCTCAACACCCGCCCGCGCACCTATCACGAGGCGCAGGTCAGCCTGCCTTATTCGGTCGCGATCGGCCTGATCGAGGGTGCGGCGATGTTCCCGCAATATCAGAACGATAAGCTGGCGATCCCGGAAGTGCTGCGGCTGATGGACATGCTGACCGTGGTGCTCGACGACACCTTGCCGCGCGGAGTTTCGTGCCACCTCACGGTCGAGACTGCCGGCGGCGCGAAGCTGAAGTCGCAGATCGATCACCCCAAGGGCTCGATCGCCAATCCGATGACCGAGGATGAGATGTGCCGCAAGATCCATATCCTCGCTGATCCGGTGATCGGCGCGGGGCAGGTGGGCCAGCTGATCGCGACCGTCGGTGACGTGGAGAGCCTCGCAAGCATCGACCCGCTGCTTCAGCACTGCGTGCCGAAAGCATGACCCGCATTCCCTATCCCGATCCGGACAGCCTGATCGAGGCCAAGCACGCCGTCCTGTTCAGCGGGAAGCCGGTGCTCAATATCTCGCGCATGGCGATGCATCTCGCTGAGCCGCTATGGGCGGGCTATCGCAACTTTGCGATCGTCGCCCGCGATGCCGGGCCGCTGGACGACGGGCTGCGCGAGCTGGTGATCCTGCGGGTCGGGCACCTCTCGAAATCGGCTTACGAACTGCATCACCACTTGCCGGTAGCGATCAAGGCCGGGGTCTCGGAAGAGAAGCTCACTGCCGTCGCGACGGGTGACTTCTCGGCGCTCGATCCGCGCGAGCGGGCGGTGCTGGAATATGCCTCGCAGGTGGTCACCCAGGTCGGGGCGGACGATGCGACGCTGGGGGCGGTGCAGGCCCATTTCTCGACTGAGGATATCTTCGGGATCACCATTCTGATCGCCGGCTACATGACCACCGCCCGGCTGATCGCGCTGAGCGGGGTAGAGGCTGAAACTGATCACGATTAGTCGAAGTTAGCGCAACCCACCCAAATAGGCGCCCCACAGTGCGCCAGTCATCCAGCCGCAATCGACCACCAGATCGGTGCCGGTGATGCCCGAGGCGCGGCTTGAGGCGAGGAATTCCACCGCTTCGGCGACCTCATTGGGCTCGACGCAGCGGCGCAGCGCCATGCGCTGGTCGAGGTCCGCCGGATAGCGGTCGCCGGATGCCTTGCGTTCGCGGATCCGCGGCACCAGCGTTACCCCGGGCGAGACGCTGTTCACGCGCACCCCGCGTCCGCCCCATTCGCCGGCAAAGCTCTTGCTCAAATTGATGATCGCGGCCTTGCCCGGGCCGTAGATGTTGAGCGGGGTCGAACCCTGTCCGGTGACCGAGGCGAGGTTGACGATGGCCCCCGCACCGCGTGTCGCCATGCGCATCCCGAACACGCGGTTGACGTGATAGGTGCCGCGCAGGTTCACTTCCATCACCCGGTCGAACAGTTCCTCGTCGGTCTCCTCGATCGGGACATTGCCCTGGAAGATTGCGGAGGACACGACCAGCGCATCGACTGGTCCGGCGTCACTCTCGACCTGATCCGCCAATGCCTTGATCGAAGCGATGCTGCGCACGTCGAGGTGGAACGCGCTGCCACCCACAGCCTCCGCCGTCCGCTGCGCCGCCGCCTCGTCGAGATCGGCGACCGCGATCGACCAGCCGTGCGCATGCATTACCTCGCAACAAGCCGCGCCGATGCCGTTACCGCCGCCGACCACCAACGCCAGCTTGCCAGCGCTCATTTGGGTGCCTGAGTGGGCAGCTTGAAGATGCCACTGGCTTTGGCGACGATGCCCTTGGGGCCGATCAGCGTCGCATCGACGAATGCGAGACTGCGGGTCTTGCGCAGCAAGCGGACTCGGCTTTCGACCCAATCACCCAGCTTGGCGGCGCTAATGAAATCGACCTGCAGTGAGATCGTCGGCGCGCCATCGACACCGCAGCCCTTCTGCACGCTGCGCCCCAGCGCATTGTCCAGCACCATCGCGATCATGCCGCCGTGGCACATGCCTGGAAAGCCGCAGTGCTTCTCGGCCACCCGGAAACCGAGCCTGAGGGGCTCCTCCTCGGTGCCCTCGAACGGATCGGCGAGGAACAATGGCCCGTTGTGAATCTGAAACTCGTCATCGACCACGAACTCGCGCCAGCCCTCGGGTACATCTACGCTATCAGTCATCCAAATCCCCATACCCGAATTTTCAGCGGCCAGTGTAGCGCTCGTCCAGCTCGTCAAAGAACGGCTTGCGCACAACGCGTTGCCGCTCCGCGAAGGATGCGACCATGCCGCCCTGTTCGTCCATCCGGCCGTTGTCCCTGAGCGCCCCCAGCGCCTGCTGCATCCCTGCGACGGCAGCCTGCAGCGCGGTGTTGGCATAGAGCACCAGCCCGAAGCCCAGTTTGCTCAGCTCAGCCTGATCGACCACCGGCGTCTTGCCGCCGACCACGACATTAAGGACCTGTGGGACCGACAGCAGCCCGGGCAGCGCGCGCAACTGCGCCTCGCTCTCCACCGCTTCGACAAAGGTCATGTCCGCTCCGGCCTCGATGAAACGCTGCGCCCGCTCCACCCCGGCTTCGAAGCCTTCGTTCGAGACGACATCGGTGCGCGCGATCACGAGAAAATCGCTGCTGATCCGCGCATCGACCGCTGCCTTGACCTTATTGACCATCTCCTCGGTCGAGACGATCTCCTTGCCCTCGAAGTGCCCGCAGCGCTTCGGCATGGCCTGGTCTTCGAGCTGGATCGCATTGGCCCCTGCGCGCTCCAGCGTTCGCACCGTGTGGTAGGTGTTCACTGCGTTGCCAAAGCCGGTGTCGCCATCGACGATCAGCGGCAGATCGACCGAACCGGCGATGGCGCTGGTGTGCTGGGCGATCTCGGCGAGGCCAGCAAAGCCGTGGTCGGGCATGCCGTAGAAGGTGTTGTTGATCCCGGCGCCGCTGACATAGACGACCTCGAAGCCAAGCTCCTCGATCACCCGCGCGGAGAGCGCGTTGGCCGCGCCGGGAACCAGCACGGCGCGCCGCTGATTGATGATCGACCGCAGTTTCGCGCCGTTGGACAAATGCTGCATGGTCAGGTCCTGTACCCCCGGAGACACCAGTTACGGTGCCGGTGATAGGACCTGGCATTCATGCGGGCAATTGCTGGGCCACCGGTCCGAGCAGAAGATTTCGCCGCGCCATTACAACGGAGGGCTATAGCGAAACGGCCTCTGCTTCAATTGCGGGTGCTGCGGTGCTCGTCGGAGCGACCAGTCAGAATATGATTGCAGTCGTCGAGCTTGTGCCAGGTCAGGCGGTGCGTCCGCCCAGCGTTTCCGCGAACCAGTCAGCGATGTAATCACGGCCAAAAGCCATGTTGTCGGCACCGACATGCTTGACCCCGCCTTCGCGTGGAGTGAAGATCTTGAGCTCGCGGCGGGGGCTGTTGGTCAGCTGCTCATAGGCCTGGTGGGCATATTTGACGTTGATCTGACGGTCGTTTTCGCCGTGGGTGACAAGAAAGGGCACTTCGATGCGGTCCATGTGCCCGTTGAGGTTCATGTCCTTCGTCTTCTCAAAGAAGTCGTCCATGTCGCTGGCGCCGAACACCCACATCACGTGGCCCCAGTAGTGCGGCACCGGATTTTCGCCTTCGCGCTGGAGGCGGCCGTACTGCACCTCATGCCAGTTGTGGTTCGCACCCCAGCAGGTGCCGCTGGCAAAGCGCGGCTCGTAGGCAACCGCGCGCGGAGCGTAGTGACCGCCCAGCGAAATCCCGGTCATGCCGATCCTGGTGCCGTCGACTTCCGGCTGCTGCTCCAGCCAGTCGACCGCCTTTGACGCCCATTTCTCGGAATGCGCGGTCGCGGGCAGGTTGTGCAGCCGGATCGCTTCACCGGTGCCCGGCTGATCGACGCACAGGGTGGAGATCCCGCGCCGGGCCAGTGCCTCGGGCAGCCGCGACCAGTAGAGCAGCTCCTTGTTGCTATCGAGGCCGTTGCAATAGACCACAGCCGGCTTGGTCCCGTCACCCGACGCACGGGTCCACAGCGCCGACATGGTCGCTCCACTGCCCAGCGGGACTTCCACCCGCTCGCAATTGCGCTGGCCGAGCTGCATTCCCCGATCGAAACATTTGCGTGCGCGGTGAAAGGTTTCGAGGCGACCGGACGTGCCATGGGCTTGCATCCGCTCGCCATTCAGCAGGTAAAGCGCTGCGCGCTCCAGCTTCTGCCCGGCAGAAAAGTTGCACCCTTTGGCGGCAATGCCGGCTGGATCCGCGACAAACATGACCCCCCGCTGACTGGATCAACTACCGCCCGCTCGCCGCCGTGCTGCAGCCGCGGCCGTGGTCGAACGGCCGGGTTGTGCTGCTGGGCGATGCCGTCCACGCTACAGCCCCGCATCTCGCCTCGGGCGCTGGTATGGCAGTGGAAATCGGGATCGTGCTGGCCGAGGAACTGGCGCGCAACAGCAGCGTCGCAGGTGCCCTGCGCGCTTATGAGGATCGCCGCTTTGATCGATGCCGCGACGTGGTCGAATCCAGCGTTGCGATCGGCAAGCTCCAGCTCGCTCACGGCGCCCCGGGCCAGATCGCTGGACTGATCGAAGGCGCGCTGCACCGCCTGAACGCACCGTATTGAACTCACCAAATCCGCCTTTCCGACAGGCGGAAAAGCTCAAATGCTTCGGCGTTAGCTAATTGCCCGAACCGGCAATCGGCGCTTTTCGAAGTTCGAGCGGATTGTGAGTTATGCCGACATCAGTAGCTGCAGATGGGACGGACTTCGACGGGGAGGCGCGCGGCGAGCGGTCGGACAGCATCCGCTCGGTCGAGCGAGCGATCGATTTGCTGCAGGCGCTCAACCGGCGGGCGCTGTCCACGTTGCACGATCTTCACCGCGATACCGGGCTACCCAAGCCCACCATCGTCCGCCTGCTGCGGACGCTGGAAGCCAAGGGGCTGGTCGCACAGTCATCCAGCTATGGCTCTTACCATCTGCTCGGGCGGGTGAAGTCGCTGTCGAGCGGGTTCCATCATGAACCGCTGGTGATCGAAGTCGCCGAAGAGATCATGATCGAACACACCATGCGCGAAGGCTGGCCGCTGGCGCTGGCGATGTTCGATTTCGATGCCATGGTCGTGCGCGTCAGCACCATTCCCTACACCTCGCTCTCGCTGCTGCATTCCACGCTCAACATGCGGTGGGCGATGATGTCCCGGGCGCTGGGCCGAGCCTATTTCGCCAGTTGCGGCGAGAATGAGCGCACGGTCATCCGCGAGATAATCAAGGATAGTAACGATCCCGAAAATGCGCTGGTGCATGATCCGGAGGCGATGACCGCGATGATTGAGCGGGGACGGGCCAGCGGATATGCGATGCGCGATCCGGTGCTCGATGTGCGCTCGACCACGCTGGCTGTCCCGTTGCATCAGAACGGGCGGGTCATTGCCAGCCTCGGCATCACCTGGATCGCCGCCGCCATGTCGCGGGACGACGGCATCCGGCGCTTCGCACCGCAGCTCAAGGAGCTGTCGCGGGCGATTGCCGAGGAATTGTCCAGTCGGCAAGAGGAAGCGCCTCGGGTCCCGATTCCCCTGGGCGTGTCTATTCCGTGAACGCCGGATCACGGCAATTGCTCTTTATCCGCGCTTCCAGATGCTTATGAGTGGGGCTTTCGAGGAGGAAATGCCATGGCGGCCGTGCTGCCTTTCGATTGGGAAGACGCGCTGGGGCTGGATGCGCAGCTGACGGAAGACGAGCGCCTGATTGCCGGCGCCGCCCGCAGTTTCGCGCAGGATCGTCTGCAGCCGCGCGTTATCGAGGCATTTGCGCAAGAATATACCGATCCGGCGATCTTCAGTGAAATGGGTGAGCAAGGCCTGCTAGGGCTGACGCTGCCGGAGGAATATGGCGGAGCGGGGGCCTCCTACGTCGCTTATGGACTTGTCGCGCGAGAGGTGGAGCGGGTCGATTCGGGCTACCGCTCGATGATGTCGGTCCAGTCGAGTCTGGTGATGTACCCGATCTTTGCCTACGGCTCAGAGGAACAGCGCCGCAAATATCTGCCAGCGCTGGCGAGCGGCAAGGCAATCGGCTGTTTCGGTTTGACAGAACCCGATGCCGGCTCCGATCCCGGCGGGATGCGCACCCGGGCGCAGAAGGTCGATGGCGGCTACCGCATTTCGGGCAGCAAGACCTGGATCTCCAACGCGCCGATCGCTGACGTGTTCATCATCTGGGCGAAGTCCGATGCCCATGGCGGGGCGATCCGTGGCTTCGTCCTCGACAAGGGCATGGCCGGGCTTTCCACCAGCAAGATTGAAGGCAAGCTCTCGTTGCGCGCCTCGATCACCGGCATGATTGCGATGGACGATGTGTTCGTGCCCGAGGACGGCCTGTTGCCGGGCGTGGAAGGCCTCAAGGGGCCGTTCGGCTGCCTTAACCGGGCGCGTTACGGGATTTCATGGGGCGCGATGGGCGCTGCGGAATTCTGCATGGCCGCTGCCCGCCAATATGGCCTCGATCGCAAGCAATTCGGCCGCCCGCTGGCGGCTACCCAGCTCTATCAAAAGAAGCTCGCAGACATGGCAACCGAGATCGCACTGGGGCTGCAGGCCTCGTTGCAGGTTGGGCGGATGCTGGACGAGGGCACATTCCCCCCCGAGGTGATCTCGCTGGTCAAGCGCAACAATTGCGGCAAGGCGCTCGACATCGCCCGGGCGGCGCGGGACATGCATGGCGGCAACGGGATCTCGCAGGAATATCAGGTGATTCGTCACATGATGAACCTGGAAACGGTCAATACCTATGAGGGCACGCATGATGTCCACGCGCTGATCCTCGGCCGGGCCATCACCGGGATCGCGGCGTTCTGATGGCGGCCGCGCCGCTGGCAGGCATCAGGGTCGTCGAGTTTGCGCGCATCCTCGCCGGGCCATGGGCCGGGCAGGTGCTGGCGGGCCTCGGTGCCGATGTGATCAAGGTCGAGAGCCCCGCCGGTGACGACACACGCCGCTGGGGACCACCTTTCATCGACAATCCCGACGGCAGCCGCGATGCCGCATATTTTCACGCAACTAACCGCGGTAAACACTCGCTATGTCTGGATTTTACTGATCCGGATGACTGCGCACAGGCACGCGAACTGGCACTCGGGGCTGACGTCATTATCGAGAATTTCAAACTCGGCGGACTCGCAAAATACGGCCTCGATTATGCCAGCCTGAGCCGGGAGAACGCGCGCTTGGTCTATTGCTCGATCACCGGCTTCGGCCAGACCGGACCCTACGCCCTCCGCGCCGGCTATGATTTCATCGTGCAGGGCATGAGCGGGATCATGGACCTGACCGGCGAACCCGACGGCCCACCGGAAAAAATGGGCGCGGCCTATGCCGACATCCTCACCGGGCTCTATTCGGTCATCGCCATCCAGGCGGCGCTGGCCGAGCGTGAACGTAGCGGGCTGGGCCAGCATATCGATATGGCGCTATTCGATGCGATGCTGGGGACCCTGGCCAATCAGGCGATGAACTACCTCGTCTCAGGCGAGGCGCCCCACCGTCTAGGTAATGCCCATCCCAACATCGCACCCTATGAAGCCTTTCCGACCTCGGACAGCTGGATCATCCTTGCGGTCGGTAACGGCCAGCAATTTCGCCGGTTCTGCGAAATCGTCGGTCTGGATGCCGACGAGCGTTTCGCCACCAACGCCTCACGCGTCGCGAACCGCACCGAACTGAGCCCGAGGATCACCGAACGCACCCGCAAGTGGACCCGGAATGCGTTGCTGGCAGCGCTCGAAGCCGCAGGCGTTCCCGCCGGCCCGATCAGCACCGTCGCCGAGGCCTTTTCAGACCCGCAGATCATCGCCCGCGAAATGCAGCTGCACTTGGCCCGTGGCGAATCCGGCGAACCGATCCCCGGCGTGCGTCTTCCAATCCGCTTTTCCCGCTCGCCACTGGCGCAGACGGCGCCGGCACCTTTGCTGGGGGGAAGCGCGACTAACTTAGCGCACCCGCGGGCCGCCGAAGGGCATCGGTGGGGGGGGGCGGCGGTGGCCGCGCGGCAGCTGCGCCTGATAGGCCCTTCCGCAGTGCGGGACGCAATAGGGGAACCCAGGGTTCACCTTCTCGCCGCAGAAGTGGAAATCGGGCTCGCCGGGATGGCCCATCGGCCAGCGGCAGATCCGGTCGTTGAGTTCGAGCAGGCTGGTCTTGTCGGCAATTTCGGCGCTCGGCCGGGCCGGAACCAGGCGGCGTGGCGGTGCCGGCGGGATCGGAGCCTGCTGGTCACCGGGGCCCTGGCGCAGGAAGCCGCCGGGGCCAACCGAGACGATGCGGGGCTGCGGGGGCGGCGGTGGTGGCGTTTCGCCAGTAGCGGATATCGGAGCGGCAGCAATCGGTGCCGCACGCGGCGCGGCGGGGCGCGGCGCGGGGGCCGAGCGCGGTACCGCTTCGGCGGCGGGCTTGGCTGCCTTGGGCGCAGGTCCGGGTGCCGCCTCCTTCTCGTTCGCCTTGACCGGCGAGGGGCGGGCCTTGAGCCCGAGGCGATGTGCCTTGCCGATCACGGCATTGCGGCTGACCCCGCCGAGTTCATCGGCGATCTGGCTGGCGGTGGCGCCGCCTTCCCACATCTTGGCCAGTTTCTCGATACGTTCGTCGGTCCAGCTCATCGCAATCCATTCCTTATGCGCCAGCCGATCGGTTGACCGGTGAGACGCTGCACTTGCCACCCGCGCTAAGGGCGGATAGTCGCCATAGCATGGCTGATCAACCCATCCCCGTTTCCGAAGCCGCACCTTCCGCGCCGTATGCCGGCAGTTTCAGGCCTAGCGCCTTTCCGGCCCAGGGCGTCCCCATCATCCACCAGGTGAACTGGCTGGGGCTGTGGACGCTCTATATGAAGGAAGTGCGCCGTTTCTTCAAGGTGCAGACCCAGACAATCTGGGCTCCGGCGATCACAACCTTGCTGTTTCTGGCCATTTTCACCGTTGCGATGGGCCGCGGCGGGCGGATTGTACTCGGCGTGGACTTCGCCAGCTTCGTTGCGCCGGGGCTGATCGTGATGGGCATGATGCAGAATGCGTTTGCAAACACCAGCCACAATTTCCTCTCCGGCAAGCTGATGGGGACCATCATCGACTATCTGATGCCGCCGCTGTCAGCGGGCGAATTGCTGCTCGCACTGATGGGCGCGGCGGTGACCCGCGCGATCCTGGTCGGGATCACAGTCAGTGGAGCGATGCTGCTGTGGCCGGGAGTGCATCTGCACGTCGCGCATCCCTGGGCGATCGCCTGGTTCGGTTTGATGGGCGCGATCCTGCTCTCGCTGATCGGCCTGCTGACTTCGCTCTGGGCCGAGAAGTTCGATCATGCCGCGGCAGTCAGTAACTTCGTGATCCAGCCGCTCTCGCTGCTGTCTGGCACCTTTTACGTGATCGACAATCTCGCGCCGAGCTTCCAGGCGATCAGCCGCTCAAACCCGATCTTCTACGTGATTTCCGGGTTCCGCTTCGGCTTTCTTGGCCGCAGCGACATCGGCAGCACCAATCTTGCGGTACTGCATGGCGGGCTCGGGCTGGGTGCACTCAATCTGGCGCTCGCTACGCTGACCTATGTGCTGATTGCTCGCGGCTGGCGACTGAAGCACTGACGTTCTGGCCAGTGCGGAAAGTCAGTGCGAGATGCCCCGGCGCAGGCGGTAGCGCCCCTCGGCAAAACTGTCGAACATCTCGGCGACATGGGGGTGTTCGACCGGGCCGCTCTCCCCGTCGCCGACCAGGTTTTGCTGGCTGACATAAGCGTTGTAACTTGCATCCCGGTTCTCGGCGAAGAGATGGTAGAAGGGCTGCTCGCGCAGCGGCCGGACTTCCTTGGGGATCGCTTCGTACCATTCCTCGCTGTTGGCGAAGACCGGATCGATATCGAACACCACGCCCCGGAAATCGTATAACCGGTGGCGCACAATGTCGCCAATCGCCCAGCGCGCCTTGTTTTGCAGCGGGGCATCGATCAGGCGGCCAGCCTGGGGGGAAAAGAAGCTCGCGCGTTCCATGATGCACATATAGTTTTTGTGCGACTGCGAAACAAGCCGACTGGCCAGAATTCCCCCGGAAACCCCTGCCAAGGGGGCTTGGCAAGCGCGCAAGCATGGGCTAACCGCCCGCTTCCCGACCGGCACGACGGCTTGCCGCCGTGCCATGCGCTTCACGGAGAGGTGGCAGAGTGGTCGAACGCGCCGCACTCGAAATGCGGTTTACGGGCAACCGTAACGTGGGTTCGAATCCCACCCTCTCCGCCAACGCACCGAGTTGCGAAACAAACTGTCTCCCTCGCTCCGCGCGGGAAAAGTTATTTCCGTTAAAACCTCGGATTTCTGCCATTTTCAGGCAGAATAGCTCTTCACCGCCCTTTGCGCGCTCATCGCTCAAGATTTGAAATGATCGACAGCCTACCGAGAGAATCACAAACTCGAAGCGGTGTCTGGAAGCCAAAAATCCCAGAAATCTGCCATTTTCTTTGACCAAACCTTTTCTGGCGAGGTTCGGTCTCGCACGGCAATCGGGCTGAATGGGATGGTCTACGCCATTGACGTAGTTCTGATCGAAAAATAGCCGACGGTGATGAAGCACCAGAGAAACCCCAAAAAAGCCTTGAAGGTCACCGTCACCTTCTCAGGCTCCGATGAGCCAATCATCCGCCGCCCACGCGCCGACATTCCATTCGTGGATGTCTCCAAGATAAGAAGCAAAGTCGGCTACGGCTTTGTGCCTTGTCTTGTAATACTAAAATAGATAGTAGCCGATGACGATCTGGCTGATTTTCTGTCATAATGCTTGGAGAATTCAGGTTTGAGATATTGGCGATTTGCCGCCTGCGCGCTCGCAGGGTATTCTCTGGCGCTGCCTGCACTTGCTCAAGAAGCAAGAACACCTGACGAAGGTGGCAACCGACAGACAATCATTGTCACCGCGCCGGGTGACAGGTTTGACCTGGATGATGCGCTAACCCTTGGTCGCGACGACATCGACCGCGCCGGAACAGCAGATTTTCTGGCTTCACTCACCCGCAGTTTTGCCGGTGTCTCGCTGCAGGATGCCCAAAACAACCCCTGGCAGCCCAATCTCGTCTATCGAGGCTATGTCGCTTCTCCCTTGCAAGGGCAAGCACAAGGGCTGGCGGTCTATGTCGATGGCGCGCGGTTCAACCAGCCGTTTGGCGATACGGTCAATTTCGACCTGATCCCTGATGCCGCGATCGAGGCGGTGATTCTGCGCGATCCCAGCCCGGTCTTTGGCCTCAATGCGCTGGGCGGCACGCTCGCGATCGAAACGGCGACGGGCCACAGTGTACAGGGGATCGAGGGCACGGCCAGCATCGGCTCTTACGGTGAGCGCGATTTCAGCTTCTCGGCAGGCGATGCCCGTGGCGGCTTTAGCTATTTCGGGGCAGTCCAGTATCGCGAGGAGCACGGATGGCGTGATTTCAGCCCGTCCGACCTGCTTAACGGCTATGTCGATCTTGGTTATGACGGCGAGCAGGCAGGCGTGCATGTCAAGTTCATCGGCGCGGATACCGATCTTACCGGCAATGGCGTCGCACCGGTAGAATTGCTTGCTGCGCGCCGGCAATCGGTCTTCACCTGGCCCGACAACACCCGCAACCATTACGGTCGACTTAGTCTCCATCCATGGTTCGCCATCGCCGATGGGCTGCGGGTTGAAGCCACGCTTTATCGCCAGCGACGAACAGCCGCGACCCTGAACGGCGATGCCGCCGATATCGCCGAATGTGACGACGACGACCTGGAAGGGCTGCTGTGCCTTGAAATGGTTGGCGCGGATGGTGACGAGGAAGAGCAAGTGGTTCTAACCGATGCCTTCGGCAATCCCATCGCTGATGCTCTGGATGGCGGCACTTACGGCGTTTTCAATCGCGGCAATATCAGAACCAGATCTGAAGGCCTGCTTGCGCAGTTCGTGAGCGAACAGGAACTGAGCGGACGCACCAACCGGCTGGCCCTGGGTTTCAGTTACGATTCCAGTGAAAGCGATTTTGCCACCTCGACCGAACTCGGCGAACTGACCGAGGCCCGCAGCGTGGAAGGGCTTGGCCCGTTGATCGACCAGCCGGATGGTGCGATCGCACCGGTCGAACTGGAAACCCGGTCCCGCTTCTGGAGCGTTTTCCTGAGTGACACCCTGCCACTCGGCCAGGCTCTAACCGCGGAAATCGGCTTGCGCTACAACCAGGCGCGCGTGCGCCTGATCGACCAGCTTGGCACCGCGCTCAATGGCGATCACAGCTTCAGCCGTCTCAACCCCGGCATCGAGCTGGACTGGGCAGTCACTCCAGGTATCTCATTACGTGCAGGCTACTCGGAGTCCAACCGCGTGCCCACGGAGGCCGAATTGTCCTGCGCGGACGAAAATGCTCCGTGCAGCCTGACTAACTTCTTCATTGCCGACCCGCCGCTGGAACAGGTGGTGGCCAAGAGTTTGGAGCTTGGCGCATTGGGCAACCATCAGCGCGGTGCGTGGACCATCGACTGGTTGGTGTCCGGTTATCGCACGAACAATGTCAATGACATTCAGTATGTCGCCTCGGACATTCGGGGACGCGCATTCTTCAGGAATATTGGACAGACACGCCGGCAGGGCGTCGAAGCAACTCTGAAAGCGCGCAGTAGCGGTTTCCAGCTTTCGGCGAGCTATGCCTTCATTGATGCGACCTACCGCTCTCCAGTTACGCTCAGCAGTCCGTCCAATCCGGAGGCTGACGATGATGGGCTGATCGAAGTTGAGCGTGGTAACCGCCTGCCTGGCCTTCCGCGCCATAGCTTAGCATTCAGCGGAGACTATTCCGGCAAATTGGGAACGCGCAGCTTCACTATTGGTGGCGACATCGTCGGACGTTCAAACCAGTTCCTTGTCGGGGACGAAGCTAATCGAAACAGCCCCATTGCCGGTTACGTCCTGTTTAATATGCGTGGCAGCATCGAACTGCTCGAAGGCGTGTCGCTGTTTGGCGAACTGCGCAATGTGTTCGACCGCAAGTATGCCACCTTCGGTACATTCAGCGAGGTTGACGAAATCGAGCTGGATGAAGCGCCAGGCGCTTCTAATCCCCGCGCCTATGGCCCCGGTGCACCACGGCGATGGACCTTGGGTTTGCGGGCACGCTTTTAGCCCGCGTCGACCAAACTATAGCAGTCAAATACAAGCGCAGGCCTTGAAGATTTGTCATTTTAAAACAATATTTTAATTCTAAAGAGAGTTGGTTGGGAGTCGCTCTCCCACCGCCACACATCTAATGAAATCAGTGGTTTATAGAGGGGTAAAGCCCTTTATCCACCTTTCTACCCA
>CANJSX010000019.1 GCA_947477055.1 Sphingomonadaceae bacterium
GGTGATCAACCGCATGGGCTTCAACAACGGCGGCGCGGCAGTGGCGGCGGCGCTGCTGGCGCGGCGGCTGGGCCAGCCCGGCGTGGTCGGGATCAATATCGGCGCCAACAAGGATTCTGTGGACCGGGTGGCCGACTATGCCACCATGGCCCGGCTGATGGCGCCGCTGGCGAGCTATCTCGCGGTCAATATCTCCAGCCCCAACACCCCGGGCCTGCGCGCGCTGCAGGATGAGGGCGCGCTGACCGGCCTGCTCGACGCGGTGCTGGCGGTGCGCGGACCGTCCGGCCCGCCGGTATTCCTCAAACTCGCGCCCGATCTCGAGCCAGCGGATATCGACGCGATCGCGCGGATCGCGATCGACAAGCAATTAGGCGCGCTGATCGTCTCGAACACCACCATTTCCCGGCCCCATCTTGCCTCGCGCCATGCCGGCGAGGCGGGCGGGCTGTCAGGCGCGCCGCTCAAATCGCTGGCGCTTGAGCGGCTACGCGATTTCCGCAAGGCCACCGGCGGAGCGATCCCGCTGGTCGGGGTCGGCGGCATCGCCAGCGCCGAGGACGCCTGGGAACGGATTCGCGCCGGGGCCAGCCTGGTCCAGCTCTACAGCGCGATGGTCTATGAAGGACCGGGGATCGCCCGCAAGATCGTCCGGGGACTCGAAACGTTGATGCGGCGCGATGGTTTAGCCACGATTGCCGATGCCGTCGGCCGCGAGGCCTAACGCCCGCCGACCAGCACCACGCCCTCACGCCGCGGATCGTAGCCGCCGTCAACCTTGCCGTCGCGGATCAGCACGCCGTGAACGCCCGAATCCTCGCCCTGCCCGGGCCGCAGGACGATTCCCCGCTCCGCCAGACCGGCCAGCACCGCCGGGTCGAACTTGTCGACCTCGCCTTGCGGATAATTGCCCCGCGCGATCAGGTTGGGCTGGGCCAGCGCCTCCTGCATCGGCAGCCCCCAATCGAGCGCGGCGACCAGCGACTTGCCAACATAGCCGAGGATCGCCGTTCCTCCCGCCGACCCGATCGCCCCGACGAAATGCCCGTCAGCATCGAGCAGGATCAACGGAGTCATCGAGGAGCGAGGGCGCTTGCCCGGTTCGACGGCATTGGGCGCCAGATGGCCGTCTGGCTGGAGCGGATTGAAGGCGAAATCGGTCAGCTGGTTGTTGAGAAAGAACCCGTCGACCATCCGCCCGGTGCCGAAGATCGATTCGACCGTGGTGGTGATCGACAGCACATTGCCCTGAGCATCGCGGACGATGAAATGCGAGGTGCCGGCCGGTTCGCGAGTGAGGTCCACCATGGCCAGCGGTGCTTCGGCGGGCTGCCCGGGAGCAACCTGCGCCGCCGCCTTCGGGCCAATCAGCGCCGCACGGCGATCAAGATAAGCTGGATCGAGCAGGCCGGTGACCGGGACTTTCACGAAATCGGGATCGCCGAAAAAGGCATCGCGGTCGGCATACATCAGTCGGCTGGCTTCGGCGAAGAGGTACCAGGCCTGCGGATCGGAGGGTCCGCGCGCCGCAATATCGGTGCGCTCGAGCAGCCCCAGCAGTTCGAGTACGGCCGCCCCGCTCGAGGGCGGCGGCGGGGCGCAGACCCGGTAAGCGCGGTAGGGCGCGCAGACCGCCTCGCGCTTGATCGGGCGGTAGGCCGCGAGGTCCGCCATCGTCATGCTCCCGCCCAGCGGCGCCTCGCGGCTGCGCTGGACGATCTTCGCCGCAGTGCTGCCGCGATAGAGCACATCGACGCCGCCTTTCGCGAGCCGGCGCAGGAAGGCGGCATAGGCGGGATTCTTCAGCCGGTCGCCCGCTTGCAACCGGGTGCCATCGGCCCGCGAGAAGTAACGCTGGACATCAGGCGTCGACAATTCCGGAAAGCGGCCTTGCAGGAACCGGCCCAGACGCGGGCTGACGATGAAGCCTTCATCGGCGGTGGCTATCCCCGCCCCGAACAGCCCATGCCAGGGCAGTTTGCCATGCTCGCGGTGCAACAGCGCCAGCGCGGCGACCGCCCCGGGCACGCCGGTGGCGCGGCCGCTGACCACCGCCTCGCCGAAATTGAGTGGCCGCCCCGCAGCATCGAGGAACATCGTCCGGCTGGCCTGCGCAGGTGCGGTCTCGCGCCCGTCGTAGATGGTGATCTTGCCGCTCGCCGCGTCGAAATAGTTGAGGAAGGCGCCGCCGCCCACGCCGGAGCTCTGCGGTTCGACCAGCGAGAGCATCGCCTGGATCGCCAGCGCGGCATCGGCGGCGCTACCGCCGCGTTCGAGCACATCCATCCCCGCGCGGGCCGCCAGCGGGTTGGCCGCGATCACGAAGGGCTGGACTGCGGCCGCACTCGCAGGGGTTGCCGATACGAGAGGGCGCTGGGCCGTTGCACAGGAGGTCAGGGCGAAGGCGGCGCAAACGGCCCAGAAGTGACGGAAGATCATGGAGGTCTGTCTAGGGCGGCGGCGCGACACTGGCAACGCAGCGATTGGCCCACTTGCCGCTGCGGCAAAGCCGTCCTAAACTTCGTCCATGGCCGTCGGCACAGGCGGAATTGAGAGAGGTCCGGTGCAGCTAACCGATTTCGATGCAGCACAGAATCTGGTCGCCCTGTTCCTGTCCCGCGCCGACGAGCGGGGCGAGGCACCGTTCCTTGTCGCCCGGCGCGAGGGGCAATGGCGCCCGATCAGCTGGGCCGAGGCGGCGCGGCGGGTCTGCCTTGCCGCCGAAGGACTGCGCCGGCTGGGGTTGAACCCCGGCGACCGGATCATGCTGGTCTCGGACAACCGCCCCGAATGGTGTCTGGCCGACCTTGCGATCATGGCCGCCGGCTGCGTCACCGTGCCGACCTACACCACCAATACCGAGCGCGATCACCAGCACATCGTCGAGAATTCCGGCGCGCGGGCGGTGATCGTTTCTACCGCCAAGCTGGCCAAACCGCTGCTGCCCGCAATGCTGCGCGCTGCTTCCGGCAGCCATGTGATCGGGATCGAGCCGCTCGGCATGCAGCAAGCCGGGGCGCTCGAGTTTCATGACTGGGCTGCGCTGCTCGAAGGCGATGCGGTGGCGGCACGCGCTGCGGTCGAGGCCCGGATGGCCAAGGTCGGGCGCGAGGACCTTGCCTGCATCATCTATACCTCCGGCACCGGCGGCGCACCGCGCGGGGTGATGCAGCACCACGGCGCGATCCTGTGCAATGTCGATGGCGCAGCGCGGATCCTGGTCGAGGATTTCGGCTGGGGCGACGAGGTGTTCCTCTCGTTCCTGCCGCTCAGCCACGCCTATGAGCATAGCGGCGGCCAGTTCCTGCCGATCGGGATGGGCGGGCAGATCTGGTATTCCGAAGGGCTGGAAAAGCTCGCCAGCAATATCGAGGAAGTGCGCCCGACGATCATGGTCGTGGTCCCGCGCCTGTTCGAGGTGCTGCGCACCCGGATCATGAAGCAGGTGGAAAAGCAGGGCCGCCTTGCCAATTTCCTGATGGACCGGGCGATCGCGATCGGCGAGCGCAAGGCCAGAGGCGCCGGGCGGCTGCGTGACCTGCCGCTGGACCTGCTACTCGAACGCACGCTGCGGCCGAAGATCCGCGCGCGGTTCGGCGGGCGCCTGAAGGCGATGGTTTCGGGCGGGGCGCCGCTCAATCCCGATATCGGGGTGTTCTTCGATTCGGTCGGGCTGACCATGCTGCAGGGCTATGGCCAGACCGAAGCCGGCCCGGTGATCAGCTGCAACCGGCCGAGCGCGGGCCTGAAGATGGATACGGTCGGCCCGCCGATGCGCGGGGTCGAGGTGCGGATCGCCGAGGACGGCGAGATCCTCGTGCGCGGCGAGCTGGTGATGCAGGGCTACTGGCGCAACGAGGCCGAGACCGCCCGGGTGCTGAAGGACGGGTGGCTCCACACCGGCGATATCGGCCATATCGACGCGCAAGGCCGGATCGTCATCACCGACCGCAAGAAGGACATGATCGTCAACGACAAGGGCGACAATGTCTCGCCCCAGAAGATCGAGGGCATGCTCACGCTCCAGCCCGAGATCGCCCAGGCCATGGTGGTGGGCGACAAGCGGCCCTACCTGGTCGGATTGGTGGTGCCCGATGCCGAATGGGCGCTCGAATGGGCGCGCGGGCAGGGCGAGAAGTTCGATTTCAATGCCCTGCAAGACCTGCCCGCCTTCCGCAGCGCAGTGCGCACGGCGATCGACCGGGTCAACCAAGACCTCTCGGTGACCGAGAAGGTGCGGCAGCACACTTTCGCCGACGAGGCCTTCAGCATCGAGAATGAGGAAATGACCCCCAGCCTCAAGATCCGCCGGCACAAGCTGAAGGAGCGCTATGGGGCGCGGCTGGATGGGCTTTACAGGACTTAGGGACTGCTTGTCAGGACCGCGACCACAGCGTTGATGGCATCATCGAGCTGTTTTCTCTCGGAAATGACCGCCTTCAAAAATGCGTCTGCTTGTCGTGCATCCCACATGCTGCGATCCGGGATTGCCATACCCTTCTTCAAGGTCAAAGTTTCGTTGATAAGCAGCCATTCGGATTCGATGCCCGAGCGGATTGAAAACCTGCCGTGTACGAGTGCATTCCGCTCTTTCTCCCTGATCGACCACTGATCGAGCAGAGAGGTCAGTCGCGTCGCTTCGGAGCGCTTGGGCCAGTTGCCCTCAATCACCTTCCCGAGTGTTCGAGTTCGATTGCTTGCGGCTTCGTCCAATTTGAAAGGTGCGCTCGTTGCGATTGGCTGCAGCTGCTCACAAGCGCGCAAGATCGCATATTCTGCTCGCGCGAAATTATCGAGACATTGGCCGCGCCAATTATTGACCGCAGAAATGCGCTCGCGTTGCTGCTGCTTAGCCAGAGCCGCTTTTGATAAAACTTCTTCAGTCACAGCGAGACGCAAGCAGGCTCTAGGCCGCCTCCTTCTCCACCCATTCGGGATAGAAGCTCGGCGCGCGGGTTGACCAGCCGGGGGCGGTGGCGGCGGCTTCGCTGATCGACTGGAGCAGGTGCTTGCGCTGGTCCGGGCGGATCTGCGGCAGCGCGGCGGCGCCGCAGAAGGCGGAGGGGAGGAACGGCCGGGCGTCGGGGCCGAGCAGCCGCTCGTAAAGGAAGCGGAAGGCCGAGAAGCTCGAAATGCGCTCCTGCGCCAGATCGAAGGCGGCCACCCGGGTGAGCTTGCCCAAATAGCTTTCGAGGCCTTCGAAGCCGGTATCGCTGGGCAGCGCGCCGCGCAGGGTCTTGAGCTCCTGATAGACGACATAATGGCTGCGGATCGAGGCGCTTTCCGCCGCATCGCGGGCCCAGAGCTTGAAGGCGTCCTGCCGGCCCAGCCCGATATCGAGGCTGCGCTTGATGTAGCGCTGCTCACACGAGGTGAAGCCGGCGAATTCGCGCAGCTCGGCGATGGTGAGTGTGGCGGTTCCGGTATTACTCATGGCGATGCCTCTACTTTCAGGAGCAATTCACCAGAATTTGGTAACTATCCCGTTAACCAGAGCGCCTAAATAAGGCCTGCCAGCGGGCTCGAGGGATCTGCGTATTTGCGCGTCGCCATGCGGCCGGAGAGATAGGCGTGGCGCCCAGCCTCGACCGCCAGCTTCATCGCTCGGGCCATGCGCAACGGGTCCTTGGCCTCGGCAATCGCAGTGTTCATCAGCACGCCATCGCAGCCCAGCTCCATCGCCACCGCCGCATCGCTGGCGGTCCCGACCCCGGCATCGACCAGCACGGGGACCTTGGCACCTTCGACGATCAGGCGAATCGTTACGCGGTTCTGGATCCCCAGCCCCGAACCGATCGGCGCGCCGAGCGGCATCACCGCGACCGCGCCCGCTTCCTCAAGCTGCTTCGTCGCGATTGGATCGTCGACGCAGTAAACCATCGGCAGGAAGCCTTCGCCGGCCAGCACTTCGCAGGCCTTCAGCGTCTCGCGCATGTCGGGATAGAGCGTGCGGGCCTCGCCCAGTACCTCGAGCTTGACGAGATCCCAGCCGCCCGCCTCGCGTGCCAGCCGCAGGGTGCGGATCGCATCTTCGGCGGTGAAGCAGCCAGCGGTGTTGGGCAGATAGGTGACCTTCTTCGGGTCGATGAAGTCGGTCAGCATCGGCGCCTTGGGGTCCGAGATATTGACCCGGCGCACCGCCACGGTGACGATTTCGGCACCCGCGGCTGCGACCGCAGCGGCGTTCTCGGCCAGATCCTTGTACTTGCCGGTGCCGACAATCAACCGCGAACGGAAAGTGCGGCCGGCAACGGTCCAGCTATCATCTGCCCAGCTCTCGTCAGCAATGCTCATGTCGTCTCCTTATCCACCCCCGACGAAGTGGACGATCTCCAGCACATCGCCATCACCTAGCGTAACATCAGCGAGCGTCGAACGGGGTGCAATCGCCCCGTTGCGCTCAACCGCCACCTTCTTCGGATCGAGCCCGAAAGCCTGCACCAGATCGGCGATCGAGCTGCCGGCGGCGGCGCGGTGCGGTTCGCCATTGACGGTGAGGGAAAGCTCGGCAGCCATGCTGGCGCCATAGCGTTCAGCGGGCGTGGCGCAAGTTCTTGATATGCGCGGTGGCGACCAGCGCAACCCCTGCGATGGTCAGCATCGCTTCGCGCGGGCCATGCCCGACCAGCAGCGCGGCAGACATCAGGCAGATCCCGACCAGACCGATGAACAGCGGCCCGGGCAGCCCGTGGCGCAGCGCACCAAGCCCGAGCGTCACCGCCCCGACTCCAATCGCCAGCGCCAGTCCGACTTCGTGAATCGCGGGGGCAAGCAGCAGCTGACCACCCAGTCCGAGCACCGAAACCAGCACGATGCTGAGCAGACAATGCACCGCGCAGAGCCCGGACAGTACGACCCCAGCCCCGTCCAGCCGGTCACGAATCGAGATCCAGGTGTCACGCATTGCCCATCAAGATATGTTATGTTGTATCATCTAACAAGGGTGCAGTTGCCCCTTGCCCTTTGCCATGGTCCGCCGCAGTAAGGGCATGTGTCGCAGGTAGATTCCCCTATTCGTCCAAACACTTTGGCGCGGTGGCTGCTGTTCGTGGCCGCGCTGGTGGTGGCGATCGTGGTGGTCGGCGGGATTACCCGGCTGACCGAATCCGGTGTCTCGATCACCGAATGGAAGCCGGTGGCGGGCGTGCTTCCGCCGCTGAGCGCGGCGCAGTGGCAGGCTGAGTTCGAGGCCTATCGCCAGACCCCGCAATATATCCAGATCAACGGTCCGGCCGGGATGACGCTGGCGACCTACAAGTTCATCTTCTTCTGGGAGTGGGTCCACCGCCTGCTGGCGCGCGGGATCGGCCTGGCCTTCGCCGCTCCGCTGGCCTGGTTCTGGATCAAGGGCCGGATCCCGGCGGGCTACAAGCCGCGACTGGTGGCACTGCTCGCGCTGGGCGCGCTGCAGGGCGCGGTTGGCTGGTGGATGGTCAAGTCAGGCATTTCGAACGACGTCAAGGTCAGCCATCTGCGGCTGGCGACGCATCTCGGGATCGCGCTGTTCACTCTCGCCGGGCTGGTGTGGACTGCGCTGGACCTGCGCGCCTTGGCCCGCGGCGAGGCACGGTCGCGGCTGACTGGTTTCGCGGCGATGGTGCTGGCGGCTCTCGCCATCCAGCTGGTAATCGGCGCGCTGGTCGCTGGGCTGCGGGCCGGGGCATCTGCAGGCGGCGGCTGGTTCAACCCCGACGCCTGGCCGCTGATGCAGGGCCGGTTGTTCCCCGACGGAGTCGACTGGTCGGCCGGCGCCCTCCAGGCTGCGGTGGGCGATCCGCTCCTTGTGCACTTCCTGCACCGCTGGTGGGCCTGGCTGATCGTGGCCTTGCTGGTCATCATGGCCCGAAGCTTGCGCCAGGTCGGTGCGCAGCCCGCATCGCAGGCTATCCACGCAGCGTTCGGCACCCAGATCCTGCTGGGCATCGCCACTGTCTACAGCGGCGTGGCCTTGTGGATCGCCGTGCTGCATCAACTGGTTGGCGCGATGTTGCTTGCATCGACAGTTTGGGGTGGGCATGTTCTGGGGCAACGGAGATGAGAGCTATCGCGGCACAGTACCGGACACCGCGCGTTCGGTCAGGGCAAACCGGCGGCACAAGCGGCGCCAGTGACAGGCGGTGCATGCCCTTAATGTCCGGAACCCGGCAATGAAGCGGCCGACTCTTGCCGTGCTTCTGGCGAGCGCAACCGCGATCCTGCCAGCGCTGGTGCTTGGGTCGATTGCCAGCGCAGCCGAAGCGCTGCCGGGCGAAGCTTTCCAGCTTCCTGCCGCCGGAGACCAGCTTGTCCTGACGCGGGAATTACACAAGCCGCGGCACGACGGATCCGAAGTCTTCACCAAGCGCGCCTGCGCCATTCACATCACCCCGATCGATGGCGGCTACCGAGTAGACGGCACGCTGATTGCGGTGGAAGTCGTCGCCCCCGCAGCGCTGGAGCCGATTGCCGAGCTTGAACGCAAACGGCTGGACACTGGATATTTTCCGGTCTGGCTCGATGCTGCTGGCATGATTGTTCGCTAAAGCAATGTCAGCGAAAGCGGGGCGTTGAGCAAGGCGAGCGAGATCGTCGGCGGCTGGCTGGGGCGATCATCGCTCGAGACTCCCGACCGGCAAGCCGTGACCCGATTCGTCGCCCAGTTGCAGACCCTCGGGACGGCGGCGGGCGGCGCCCTGCCGCGTGACCTGTTTCATCCTGCGGCGGGGCAACACACTGAGACCCGCGATGTCGACCTGCCGGATGGTAACAAGGGCAAGATCAAGATCGAGATCGATGCCAGTACGCGCGATGCTTCAGGACTGCTGGGACGCATCGAACGGCGGGTAACCACCGATCTCGGGGGCGACCAGCGCATGACCCGCGAAGTCTGGCGACTGACCGGCGCTGGGAACTGAAAACCGCTGTGATCGCAGGGTGGTATTATTTTACCTCTCTGTAGATCCCCGGAAAAGCTTGACTTGTTCGCCCTTGTAAACGAAAGGGCCGCCTTCCGCTCGCCGCCCTCCGGCAAGCGCGATCAATCCAGAGGGATCAGTCAAGCCATGAAGGCTCTCAGCACACAGACCCGGTCGATCAAACCGGCCGAGGTCGAAAAGAAATGGCATCTCATCGATGCCACCGGTCTGGTGGTCGGTCGCCTCGCAGTGATCATCGCCAACCATCTGCGCGGCAAGCACAAGCCGAGCTTCACCCCGCATGTCGATTGCGGCGACCATGTCGTCGTGATCAACGCCGGCAAGGTGCGGCTGACCGGCAACAAGCTCAAGCAGAAGATCTATTACAAGCACACCGGTTATGCCGGCGGGCTCAAGGAAGTGACCGCAGCCAAGGTGCTGGACGGCCGCTTTCCCGAGCGCGTGCTTGAAAAGGCGGTTGAGCGCATGATCCCGCGTGGCCCGCTGGGCCGTGCGCAGATGCGCGCGCTTCACCTCTACACCGGTTCGGAGCACCCGCATGGTGGGACCCAGCCCGAAGCGCTCGATGTCGCGGCGATGAACCGCAAGAACAAGGTGGGTGCCTGATGTCCGACAACACCGTCACCGATCTCGCCGATCTGGGATCGATCACCGCTGGTGAAACCGCCGCGACGGAAGGTGCTATCATTGCCGATAGCCCGCCGGTTTCTCCCCCCTCCACCCCCGCGGTGTTGCGCGAGCAGCAGATCGACAAGCAGGGCCGTGCCTATGCTACCGGTCGCCGCAAGGATGCGGTCGCCCGCGTCTGGATCAAGCCCGGCTCGGGCAAGGTTACCATCAACGGACGTGATCAGGCGGTCTATTTCGCCCGTCCGACGCTGCGCCTCGTGATCAACCAGCCGTTCCAGATCTCCGAGCGCGAAGCTCAGTACGATGTGGTCGCCACGGTCAAGGGCGGCGGGCTTTCGGGCCAGGCCGGTGCCGTCAAGCATGGCATCTCGCAGGCGCTGACCCGGTTCGAGCCGGTGCTGCGCGGCGTGGTCAAGGCCGCCGGCTTCCTGACTCGCGACCCGCGCGTTGTCGAGCGCAAGAAGTACGGCCGCGCCAAGGCCCGCAAGAGCTTCCAGTTCAGCAAGCGCTGATCTGCCATCAGGCTGCCGAGAAATTGGCGCCGGGAATTCAGGGCGGTCCTTCGGGGCCGCCCTTTTTCTATGTGCTGGCTAGGCGAGCGAGCGCGCCGTTACCCGCAGCCCTTCCGCTGCCGACCACTCCAGCAGGTTGAACCCCGGCGGGCTTGCGCGCAGCCGGCACGAAAGCGTGCCCGCGCCGATCAGCCGGATCGCCCTACCATCGAACTCCAGCGTCATGTCGAAGGGATCGTGGACATGGCCCGAGAGCACGGCATCCGCCCCGGCGCGGGCCAGCGCGGCCAGCGCGCGGGTTCCGCCCCGGGTCGATCCCGAACCCTCGGTGCCGGCGTCGCGAAGCGGGTGATGGGTGGTGACCAGCCGCAGCGGTTTGCCAGCGTGATGCGCCAGGCCCTGCAGCGCCGCATCGAGATCGCGCCCGTGCACGCGGCCCTTTGACCAATTGAAACGCCACTGCGCCGCGGCCACCGTGCGCAGCGGCACCACGGCGGCGTCCGCCAACCCCGGGTCACGCTCGATCGCGCGCTCCAGCGCGTCATATTCGCGCCAGGGATGAAAGGCGCGGGCCAGCGGATACCAGTAATAGGGCACATCGTGGTTGCCGGGCTCGAGCGTTACCGGAACCGGGAGCGCCATCAGCCATTCGCACGCCATGGCAAACTCGCGCGGGGTCCCGCGCATGGTCAGATCGCCGGTACAGATTACTGCAGCGGGCCGCACCCGCGCCACTTCACCCGCGAACCAGTCAAGCGCCGCGCGGTCCTCGTAGCCGAAATGCAGGTCGCTGACGTGAAACAGGGTGACCATGGGCGCGAGAAACAGAAGCGGCGTGGCGGGTGCAAGGAAAATCGCCCGGGAAGGTTAGTTGACGCTACGGCAAGGAGCATTGGGCGGTCGCCATATGTCGTTCGTCGGCAAACACACAGCTGCACGACACCCCCCGATCGTGTGAAGCAGAAGGAAGTCTGAAATGCCCCGCAAGTTTCTCTCCGCCGCCCTCGCCGCCGGACTCTCCATCGCGGCCTTCGCTCCCGCCGCCATGGCTGGCACCGCCCAGCTCCGCATCGGCGATCTCGATCTGGCCAGCGATGTCGGCAAAATCCAGCTCAATTCCAGAATCCAGCGCGCCGCCACCGCTGCCTGCACCATCGAGATCCAGGCCGGGAAGACCGTGGCCAAGAGCGTCAATCCCGGCTGCGTCAATGAAACACGTGTCCGGCTGGAGCAGCAGGTCGCCGCAATGAGCACCCGTTACATCTACGGCGGCTGGTCCTCCTTCATGAAGCCCGAACCGGCCGGAGGGCCCGGACCGCAATGCGGTTCCGGGCCCTTTTCTGTTGATCGAGACGGCAAGACGTTGGTCGGCTCCAGGCAACTTTCTATCGATGAGACACGTCGCTCGTCAGAAGATCATTGCGCGAAACGTCTGCTTTCCGTAACGGCAACCCCGCACGGTAAGTCCCCCACGGACCAATGCCCGTGCCGGTAGCCGGCAAATGTCGAAGCGAACCGAAGCCCGGTCCGGATCAGTCCCCCGGACCGGGCTTTTTCTTGTCCGCGCTTGCCTGATTCCGACGCTTAACGCCCGGCCATCGCCTTGGCCTTGGCGAGGTAGGTCCGGCCAATGCGGACTGCGTTGCCGTCGGACAATTCCGCCGACCACACGCCCAGCCCGTCGTGCCGGAGCCCGGTGATCCGGTCGCGGCGCAGGATCACGGAGCGGTGGAGGCGGATGAACATAGAGGGGTCGATCCGAACTTCCAGCCCGCTGACAGTGTGCAGCAGCAGATAGGTGCGCTCCCCCACATGCAGCCTCACATAATCCCGCTCGGCGTCGATCCGGTCGACATCGCTCGCGGCGATGCGCAGCAGTTCGGAGCGGTGCGGCACCCAGAACTCGCTGATCCAGTCGCTTGCCTGGCGCTCCCGGTCATGGCTGCGATCATGGCGGCGGGCGATGGCCCGGGAGATCGCCCGCTCGAGCCGCTCGGGCGCAACCGGCTTGAGCACATAATCCACCGCATCGAGATCGAAGGCCTCGACCGCGAAGCTGTCATGCGCGGTGACGAAGACCAGTGCAGGCGGATTGGTCTGACGCGCCAGCGCCCGGGCCACCGACAGCCCGTCCATTTCGGGCATCGTCATGTCGAGCAGCAGCAGGTCGGGACCCAGCGCATCGACCAGGCGCAGCGCCGCAGCCCCGTCGTTCGCGGTCCCGGCAATTGCCAGACCCGGCAGGCGAGAGCAGATCACCTGCAGCCGCTCGACCGCCAGCGGTTCGTCATCGACGATCAGAACGCGCAGCGGCGGTGCGTCAGTCATGGCGCTTCAAATCGTGGTGCTTCGAGTCATGGTGCTTCGTCAGGGGCATGCGGATGACCGAGCGGTAGCCCTGCGGGTCCGGCGCTGAAACGAGGCTGGCCTCGTCACCGAAGCGCGCTGCCAGCCGGTCGCGGACATTGGCCAGCCCGATGCCGTGGCTTTCCGTATCGCTGACACCGCCCGGCCCGTCATCGCTGACCGTGATCGCCAGCTTGCCGTATTCGGCCCGCGCCGCGATGGTCACCGTCACTGGATCGCGCGAGGGCGCGACGGCATATTTGACCGAATTCTCGACCAGCGGCTGCAACAGCATCCCCGGCACCAATGCTTCAGCCAGCTCGGCCGGGATATCGAAACGGGTGCGCAGGCGCTCGGGGAAACGCACCCCCTCGATCTCGAGATAGGCTCGCTGTAGCGCGATTTCCTCGGACAGCGGGAGATCACCGGTGGGGTCGCCGGCCAGACTGCGTCGATAGAAGGTGGACAGCGTCTGGATCATCGTCTCGGCCGCTTCGGCCTTGCCGGTCATCACCAGCGCGGACAGCGAGTTGAGCGTGTTGAACAGGAAATGCGGGTTCACCTGGTAGCGCAGCGATCGCAGTTCCGCCGCCTTGGCCGCGCGCCGGTATTCGCCCTCGCGCCGTTCGGACGCGCTGGCCTGCACCCCGGTCACCAGCGCGAAATAGAGCGCGGCCCAGGCCAGCAGCAGGAAGTAACGGCTCAGCGCCACATCGGTCAGCTGCTGGCGCTGCGTATCGTCGCGGGTTTCGCGGCTGATCGTGATCGCCGATGCGCCCGCAGCCGGGACAGCGTTCGAAGCCTGGCTAATCGGATCAACCAGCAGGTTCCCGGCCTCGTCACGGCGGATCAGTATCCCCTGGCGCTCACCGATCTTTTTCACGACCTGGCTTTCGATGTCCGAAAACACCCATTGGTTGATCGCGGCAAGCAGCACCGAGGCCGGCAGGGCCAGCAGCAGCACCGCGGCGATCTTGGCCCACAGCGCGCGCCGATCGAGCAACCGCAGCAGCGGCCAGAGCGCGCCGGTCACCGCCATCGAGGCCAGCGTCACCGCGATGCGCCGCCACAGCAGCGCCTCGTGCATCTCCAGCCCGACCAGCCAGCCGCGCGCGGTCGCCAGCACGAAATAGCAGGTCCACAGCCCGGCGATCGAGGCCAGGACGATCCGCCCGGGAACGCGGGCGGGCGGATTGGGCAAATTGGCCATCGCCATTGCCAATACCCTGCCCCCGGCCCTTACGGCCAGAGCCTTCGTCGATCCTGCTGGCGCGTTCGTCGATTGGCGATTGAAGGCCGGAAGACTGCTATTTCGCCAGCAAGCCTTCCTTCGCGATCTTTTCCTTCCACACCAACGGGGCGAGCTGGTGGACATTGTTGCCGTCCGAATCGACCGCCACCGTCACCGGCATGTCTTCCACGGTGAACTCGTAGATCGCCTCCATCCCAAGGTCCTCGAAGGCCAGAACCTTTGACTCGCGGATCGCGCGGGCGACGAGATAGGCCGCGCCGCCGACCGCCATGAGATAGGCGACCTTGTGGTCGGCGATGACCTTGGTCGCGCCCTGGCCGCGCTCGGCCTTGCCGATCATGGTGAGCAGGCCGAGCTCGCACATCATGTCGGTGAACTTGTCCATGCGGGTCGCGGTGGTCGGACCGGCCGGGCCGACGACTTCGCCGATGATCGGATCGACCGGGCCGACGTAATAGATCGCCCGGCCCTTGAAATTGACCGGCAGCTCCTCGCCCTTCGCCAACATGTCCTGGATGCGCTTGTGCGCCGCATCGCGCCCGGTCAGCATCTTGCCGTTGAGCAGCAGCCGGTCGCCCTGCTTCCAGCCGCGCACTTCCTCGGCGGTCAGCGCATCGAGGTTGACCCGCTTGGCCGCCTTGTCCGGGGTCCAGTGAACATCAGGCCACTCGTCGAGCTTGGGGGTCTCAAGGAAGCTCGGACCCGAGCCGTCGAGCGTAAAATGGGCGTGGCGGGTGGCGGCGCAATTGGGGATCATCCCGACCGGCTTGCCTGCCGCGTGGCACGGCCACTGCGCGATCTTGACGTCGAGCACGGTCGACAGACCGCCTAGCCCCTGCGCGCCGATGCCCAGCGCATTGACCTTGTCGAAGATCTCGATCCGCAGCCGCTCGATATCGGTCTGCGCCCCGCGCAGTTTGAGCTGGGCCATGTCGATCGGCTCCATCAGCGCCTGCTTGGCCAGCAGCATGCAATGTTCGGCGGTTCCGCCGATGCCGATCCCGAGCATCCCCGGCGGGCACCAGCCCGCGCCCATCTGCGGGAGCATCTCCACCACCCAATCGACGATCGAATCGCTGGGGTTCATCATCTTGAACCTGGACTTGTTCTCGCTCCCGCCACCCTTGGCCGCGACATCGACCGAGATGGTCTTGCCGGGAACCATCGTCACATGGAGCACGCAGGGGGTATTATCGCGGGTATTGCGGCGGGTGAAGGCGGGGTCATCCAGCACTGAGGCGCGCAGCTTGTTGTCGGGGTTGAGATAGGCGCGGCGCACCCCCTCGTCGACCACATCCTGGAGCGAACGGTCCGAGCCGAGCCGGCAATCCTGCCCCCATTCGATCAGCACATTGACGATGCCGGTATCCTGGCAGATCGGGCGGTGGCCCTCGGCGCACATCCGGCTGTTGGTGAGGATCTGGGCAATGGCGTCCTTGGCGGCCGGGCCCTGCTCGGCCTCATAGGCATCGCCCAGCGCGCGAATATAGTCCATCGGATGGTAATAGCTGATAAACTGCAGCGCATCGGCGACGCTTTCGATCAGGTCTTCCTCGCGGATGATCACCATCTCGGACATGTCGCACTCCTGTAGCCTGCTGTCGGTATGCGGCCCCATAGGCGCGAAAAGGGGGCTCCGTCAAAGCGCTTGGCGCGCGCCCTGGGTTCGCCTAGAAGCGAAGCGATTGCACCGGTGTGTTGCCTGTGTAATACACGGACGACCACGCAGACGGCCACCAGGATTCGTAGGACGGCATGACACTCACCGACGAGCGAACCGGCACCGAAGAGCGGACCGGGGCGATGGATACAGCCCGGCGCGCCATGATCGACAGCCAGTTGCGCACCAGCGGGGTCAACCAACCCCGGATTCTCGCCGCCATGGGCGGTCTCGCGCGTGAGGATTTCGTGCCCGCAGCGCTGCGATCGACCTGCTATGTTGATCGCGCCATCCCGCTTGGTTCCGGGCGTTTTCTCGCCGCACCGCTGGTCCATGCCCGGATGCTGGCCGAGGCCGCGCCGCAGACTTCGGACAAGGCGCTGCTGATCACCTCGGGAAGCGACTATCTGGCCGCGCTGCTGCGCCCGCTGGTCGGCACGCTCGACAGCGTCGATGTTGCCGAGGTCGCCGCGAAGCGCCCCAAGGGCGGTTACTCGCTGATCGTGGTCGATGGTGCAGCGGAAGAATTGCCCGAATCGCTGGTTAAGGCGCTGGCCGACGATGGCCGGATCGTCACCGGACTGGTCGAACGCGGGGTGACCCGGCTGGCGATCGGACGCAAGGCGCTGGGCCAACTGGCGCTGTTGGCCGTGGCCGAAATCGGCATCCCGGTCCTGCCCGAACTCGCCGCGCCCAAACGCTGGAGTTTCTGACCATGGCACGCAGGTCGGTGCGCCTGGCGGCGTTGATGGCCGGTATCGCGGTGCTGGCCGCGCCCGCGCACGGCGAGGATCTGCGCAGCGCGCTGGTCATGGCCTACAATACCAATCCCTCGCTGCAGGCCGCCCGCGCCCAGCAGCGCGCGCTGGACGAAACCCCGGGAATCGAGCGGGCGGTCGGCCTGCCCTCGGTCTCGACCGACGCGACGCTGACCGAGGTGGTGAGCGACAATCCCGCTGGCAATGCCGTATCCAGCCCAGGTGGTTTCGGACCGGACCGGATCCTTTCCGGCACCGCCAGACTTGGTGTGCCGATCTATTCCGGCGGCGGTGTGCGCAATTCGGTCCGCGCCGCGGAAACCCGGGTCCGGGCCGGCCAGGCCGATCTGCGCGGGGCCGAATCCGAACTCTTCAGCCAGGCGGTGGCCGCCTATCTGGATGTGATCCTGGCCGAGGCGGTGGCTGGGCTTAACCGCAAGAATGTCGACGTGCTCGAGGTCAATCTGCGCGCTACGACCGATCGCTTCGAGATCGGCGACGTGACCCGCACCGATGTGGCGCAATCGCAGGCGCGGCTAGCGCTGGCCAAGGGTGATGCCCGCTCGGCCGAAGCCAATCTCGCATCCGCACGCGAACGCTTTATCCAGGTCATCGGCCAGCCGCCGGGCGGGCTCGATGCTCCGCCGCCGCTGCCGGGCCTGCCCGCCAGCGCCGAGGATGCGGTGGCGACAGCGCTGGAGAACAATCCCGACATCTTCGCCGCTCACCAGCGCAGCCAGGCCGCCGGGCTCGATGTGAAGGCTTCGGGAGCGAGCCGCCTGCCCCGCGTCTCGGTCTTCGCCAATGGCACCTACACCGACTATCTGAACTCGCTGGGCGGCCCGGCCGGCAGCGGCTATTTCCAGCACGGCACCGGTGCTACTGCGGGGGTTCAAGCCACCATCCCGCTGTTTCAGGGCGGTCGGCCGGCGGCCTTGCGCCGTCAGGCCCAGTCACGCGAATCCGCCGCGCTGGACACCGAGATCGCCACCGAGCGCGCGGTGATCGCGCAAACCCGGGCGGCCTATTCCTCCTGGGTAGCGGCCAACGAGATCATCATTTCCAACCAGACCGCAGTGGACGCAGCCTCGCTCAGCCTCGAAGGCGTGCGTGCTGAAAACAGCGTCGGAAACCGTACCATTCTCGACATCCTCAATGCCGAGCAGGAGCTGCTGCAGGCGCGGGTCAGGCTGGCGACGGCGCGGCGCAATGCCTATGTTGCCGGCTTCTCGCTGCTGGCGGCGATGGGCAAGGCCGAGGCGGAAGATCTGGGGCTGGAAGGCGGGGCGCTTTACGACCCGCAGACCAACTACAGCCGGGTCCATGGCAAGCTGTTCGACTGGGACAATGATCCCGCACCGACGGCGAATGCCACCCGGACCGTTGACACGCCCATACAGGACGGTTCAATTCCGCCACAGTGAATCGGTTTTTCAAGGAATTGACGTCAATGCGCCAGGCAGGCGAGCCATCGGTCGAAGAGATTCTTGAGTCGATCAAGAAGGTGAACGCGCGCGACAATCGCAGCGGTGCCGAGGATGAGCGCCGTCAGCGCGAAGCCAGCGGCGTGCGGGAGAGCGCTCCTGCCGCCGAGCCGGAGGATGACGGCGGAGACGAAGTGCTCGACCTCGCTGATTCGGCCGAATTCGTCGAATCAGAGTACGAGTTGCTCGATGCGGACGAACTGGAGGAAGATGAGCAAGACGCGCCCGCCGGCGACCAGCCGCTCGTCACCGATACTGCCAGCACGGCCATGCGCGAATCACTTGCCGCGCTGGCGATGATGGCCACGCCCGGCGCCCAGCCGCGGATTGTCCGCTCCGGCGAAACCTCGCTAGAGGATCTCGCCCGCGACTTGCTGCGCCCGGCGATCGCCGACTGGCTCGAGGTGCACCTGCCCGCGATGGTCGAGCGGATGGTCGCTTCGGAAATCGCCCGGATCGTCGGCAAGAAAGGCTGATGGCGGCCGATCCAGCCGAGCTGTCGCGGGCCCGCACCGCGCTCGCGACCATTGGCGGTGATAAGATCCGGCGGCACATCTTCCTCTGCGCCGAGGCCGAGAAGGGCGAGTGCTGTTCGCGCGCGGTCGGCACCCCGGCGTGGAAATACCTCAAGAAGCGGCTCAAGGAACTGGGGCTGGACCGCGATGGCGGGATCGACCGGACCAAGGCCGATTGCCTGAAGATCTGCGCCGCCGGACCGGTCGCGGTCGTCTGGCCCGAGGGGGTGTGGTACCACAGCTGCACCGAGCCGGTGCTCGAACAGATCATTCAGGAACATCTGATCGGCGGAACGCCGGTGGAGGAATTCCGACTCTATCCCGCCTGATCGTCCTCGGAGGGGGGGTCGATCACCGCAGCATCGTGACCACTGCCGTTCGACAGGAACACCAGCCCCATCAGCGCCGACATCAGCAGCATGGCGAAGCCGATGCCCAGCGCGGTAGCGATGTAGAAGTGGATCGAGACGTAGCCGTTCTCGCGATAGAGCGCGATCATCGCGCCCACCACCATGGTCACCGTGAACAGCATCATCCACGTCATCAGCCGGCGGAAGCGCGCCCAAGCGTGGACGGCGATTTCGGGATCGTCGAGAGGCGAACGGTGCACCATGCATTGCCCATGCGCGGTTGCGGCGGACCTAACAACCGCAAAGCTACGGACTCGCCTGCTGCCCCGGGTTGTGTCATCCTGCTTGTCATAAAAACACGGGAGAGCGGCCATGACGATAGCACGCCTTGTCGAGGGACGGACGGGACCGGTCATTTCGATCGATGCCGGTGCGACCGTGCGTGACGCGGTGGAATTGCTGGCGAAAAAACGCATCGGCGCCATGCCGGTAACCCGCGGCGGTGCGGTTGCCGGGATATTTTCCGAGCGCGACGTGGTTTACCAGCTGCGCAACCACGGGCCGGCGATGCTTGACGGACCAGTCGGTGAGGTGATGACCGCACCTGCGATCACGGTTGAGCGCTCAACCGATGTAATGGCCGCCCTCGCGCTTATGACCAGGCGGCGCATCCGCCATCTGCCGGTGGTGGAAGACGGCGCGATGGTCGGCTTCGTTTCGATTGGCGATCTGGTCAAATACCGGATCGACCGGATCGAATCCGAGGCGGAGGTGATGCGCAGCTACATCCAGTCTGCGTGATTCCTGGCAGTCTGCGTGATTCCTTGCGGGGAGCACGCAGCAGCCCTACATTGGCTCCATGAATGCACCCACGCTCATCCTCAGCCCGGCGGCAGCGGCCCGCGTAGCCGTGATCGCGGCCAAGCAGGGCAAGCGGGCGATCCTGCGACTGTCGGTCGAGGGTGGCGGCTGTTCCGGCTTCCAGTATCGCTTCGGTCTGGCCGACGCGCCAGAGACGGATGACGTGCTGGCGGAGACCGACGGGGTGCAGCTGGTGGTCGATCCGGTCAGCCTCGATCTCGTCGATGGCGCCTTGGTCGATTACGTCGAATCGCTGGGCGGGGCGGCATTCCGGGTGGAAAATCCTAATGCCACAGCAGGCTGCGGCTGCGGGTCCAGCTTCGCGGTCTAATGCGGATTTCGACCTTTAATATCAACGGGATAAAGGCGCGCTTGCCGCGCCTGCTGGAGTGGCTCGCGGAAACCCGCCCGGCGGTTGCCTGCCTGCAGGAAATCAAGACGCAGGACGAAGGCTTTCCCGCCGACGAGTTCGAGAAGATCGGCTACCACGCGCTCTGGCACGGCCAGAAGAGCTTTAACGGTGTCGCGATTCTGGCTGACGGGACCGCGCCGGTCGAGGTGATGCGGGGCCTTCCCGGCGATCCCGAGGACGAGCAATCGCGCTACCTCGAAGCCGAAGTGTTTGGCCTGCGCATTGCCTGCATCTATCTGCCCAACGGCAACCCGCAGCCCGGGCCGAAGTTCGATTACAAGCTCGGCTGGATGCAGCGGCTGCGCGCGCGCATGGCCGAAATCGCCGAAGAAGAAGTCCCCGCGATCGTTACGGGCGATTTCAACGTCATTCCGTTTGACCGCGATGTCTGGGCTCCGCCGGCGATGGCGGATGACGCGCTGATGCAGCCCGAATCCCGCGACGCCTATATGCGCCTGCTCGGCGATGGCTGGACCGACGCCCTCGCCACCCACAATCCGCGCGGCGGAATCTGGACCTATTGGGACTATCAGGCCGGCGCCTGGCAGCGCGACCATGGCTTCCGGATCGACCACGCGCTGCTCTCACCCGAAGTCGCCGATCGCCTCGTCGCCTGCGGGGTCGACAAGGAGCAGCGCGGCCGCGAGAAGGCCAGCGACCACGCGCCGGTGTGGATTCAGCTCAGCGTATGAGCAACGGGCAGGATCACCTGCCCGTCGTCACTTCCGATCAGCGATAGAAGATGTGGTTGTCGACCTGCGCCATGCGCCGCAGGTGCCAGCCGGGCGAAACCCGCGCGGCGTGGAAATAGAGCGCGCCTTCGACCGGGCTCTGCCAGCTACCGGAGTGCGCGATCTGCGCGATTGCCACGGCCTTGCGCCAGTTGCCCGAGCGCTTGTCGATCGCGGGCATGCCACTGCCGCGCACGAAGGAGAATTGCGAGGGCTGGTAGACCACGCCGCAGTAGGAAGCGGGGAAACGGCCTGATTTCGAGCGGGCGACAATCACCCGGCCCACGGCCAGCTGGCCCGGCAGGGTCTCACCCTTGGCTTCGAAATAGATCGCCCCGGCGAGGCAGTTAAGCTCCCGCGGGAGTTCGTCCGGCTGCGGCTGCGCCTCGACCATCTGGCGGAGCGTTGCGGCGCTGGCGGGGGCACTTTCGGTGCCGGACACGGCATTGTTCGCCTGCTCGGCCTGAGGCACGGGCTGGACTACCGGTTCAGCGATGAAGAGGGGCGGTTCAGCGATGAAGGGGGAGGTGGAAGTCTGGGGTTTGGCCTGCGGAAGGCGGTTCTTCGGGGCCGCGCCGGACCCATCGGCGCTGATCAGGGTAACAATGATAGTAGCGGCCACCGAAATCGCGCTGGCCTTGTCAATAATGCGGCTCATGTGAGCATTTTCAAATGCGGTTGGCGCGCCCGCACAGGCTGGGTGGAGCGTGAGCCCAGGGCTCAGGTTCCGCCGAAAATCCTGTCGGCTGCCCCCCGTCTGCGTGCTTGCCGAGTCGCTAAGATGCGTTTCGCGGCCGCCTGCGCAAGAGTGGAGCTGCCCCATGATTTTGCAGTGCAACAAAGTCAACCCTGTTTGTCGGTTAATCCGATGAAGCGTTCACCATTGGCGATGTCCAGTTCAACTATCCACAGGTCGCCATCCTGACTCCCGCGTCGATCCAGCCAGGAAAGGAATTCTTCAGCATTTTCATTGGTTTGGCGTTTGGCACAGTGCCAGATACGACTGCCATCGACCCCCGGCATACGCTCGTAAACGCGCGCATTCGCACCGTTTTCCTGGATCACCACGAGAATCGTGCCGGCTTCGCGTTCACCTTTTCTGAGCACCATGGCGAAGCCGCCCTCAGCGCTGACCTGCCTGACCAGCGCGCTCACCTCGAGATGGGCGGGAAGGCGCGGCTCCACTCTCGTCAGCCCTGCGGACGGAAGGCGCGGGCGTAGCCCTCAAGTCCGGAGAGCGCGATGTGCGAGCGCATGAAGGTGCCGGTGCCACGCCCGATTTCTTCGCCCTCGGCATCGAGCAGCCGGGATTCGGCAACCAGCACGCGCCGCTTGCCGCTGATCCAGCGCCCTTCGGCGATGATCGGGCCTTTGCGGACCGGGCGGGTGAAGTGAAGATTGAACGAGGTAGTCAACAGGAACCGGTCGGTGACCAGGGTGTTGGCCGCATAGAAGGCCGCATCGTCGAGCATCTTGAAGTAGATCGTGCCATGCGCGGCGCCGGCGGCATGGAAAACGCGCTTGTCGACGGCAAAGCTGATCCGCGACGTGCCCTCGCCGGTGATCGCCAGTTTGGATTCGAACAGCGCGTTGATCGGCGCCGAGGCATAAAGGCTTTCGAGCGCCCGCCAGTGCAGCGCCGATCCTTCGGGTGCCGCCTCAGGCAGCGTCGCGGACGACGACATTGCTGATCAGGCCGTACAGCGCTTCGGCCGAAGGCGCCTGGCTCAGCGACGCATGCATCGAGTCATCGCGCATCAGCCGCGAGATCGCGGCGAGAGCGTGAAGATGCGTCGCACCGGCCTGTTCGGGCGAAAGCAGCCCGAAGATCAGGTCGACCGGCATGCCATCGGCCGCGTCGAAGATGACCGGCGCTTCGAGCCGCAGGAATGCGGCCACGGGCCGCGCCAGACCTGCAATACGGGCATGCGGAATCGCCACACCGCGCCCGAAGCCAGTGCTGCCGAGCTTCTCGCGCTCCTCGATTCGTTCGAGCACTTCGGACCGGTCGAGCCCGTAGACGCCAGCGAAGCGCTCTGCCAGCTGGCTGAGCACGGCATCCTTGCTGTCGGCACGGACCGTCCCGACCGCCTCGGGCATGAGTGTAAAAAGGGAAGTCATTTCAAGAGTTCGTTTCGACTGTTACCACCGCCCGGCATACCGGATGCGAGTTGTTGCCCGGAAAATCCGGTCACCATACCCCACACTCTTTGCCTCCGGGAATGCCAGCGCGCGCAGCGCTTCAGGAAGGTTCGACCCAGCCGATCGACCCATCGCCGCGGCAGTAAACCATATTATGCTTTCCTGTTCCAGCATTTTTGAACAGAAGTGCATTGGTGTTGCGCAGGTCGAGCATCATCACCGCGTCTGAAACCGTCGCTTCGGGCACATCAACCCTGGTTTCAGCGATCACCACCGGTGCGTCGACGGTCACTTCCTCGTCGTCCGCATCGGGCGCGGCGAAGACGGTATAGGCCGCCTCTTCCTGCTTCGAGGCATGGGCGTTCTGCTCGTGCCGGTCCTTGATCCGGCGCTTGTAGCGGCGCAGCTGCTTGTCGATCTTCTCGGCGGCCTGATCGAGCGCGACATGTGCATCGCTGGCGATGCCCGCACCCTTGAGGATCAACCCATGCGTGACGTGGGTGA
>CANJSX010000020.1 GCA_947477055.1 Sphingomonadaceae bacterium
GAAATGCGGACCGGCCTGCGCTTTCGCGGGGTAGTGCTGCATGATGCCGAAGACATGGTCCATCCCGCCGCCTTGCCGGTGATCGACCGGGCGCTGGCGCGTTACCACATGGTGCAGTTGCCCGTCCGGCCCGAACCGCAGGCCGGATCGCGGCTGGTGGCGGGGCATTATTGCGACGAATTCATCGAGGCGCATGCCAAATCCATGGTGGTGCGCGATGCGCTGGGTGCGGGTATCCCGGCGGCCGGGGTCGGCTGCGGCGTCTCGCGGGCCGCGCTGGGCGAGCTTGCCGCGCTGCGCCGCTCCGAAGGCGAAGACGGGCCGCTCGCGGCCGAATGCCTCACGGAGGATTACGAACTGGGCATGATTCTCAGCCACGGCCCCAATGGCGAATGGCGCGGGCGGGGCAGCCGGTTCCTGCGGCTGCGCGACGCCGATGGGCAGCTTGTCGCCACTCGCTCCTATTTCCCCGAGTTTCTGCCCGATGCGGTGCGCCAGAAGACCCGCTGGATTCACGGCATCGCGCTGCAGGGCTGGGAGCGGCTCGGCTGGTCGGGCAGCGGGGTCGATGTGTGGATGGCGCTGCGCGACCGGCGCGGCCCGCTGATCGCGCTGGTGCTGGCGGTCGGCTATGCGCTGGTCGTGGTGGAAGCCCTGCTCGCGATCGGTGCCTGGACGGGGATGATTCGCCCCGTCCCCGTCGATCCGGCGCTGCGCAGCATGCTGATACTCGGGCTGATCTGCTGCCTGTGGCGCATGGGGCTGCGCTTCGCCTTCACCGCTCGCGAATATGGCTGGGTTGAGGGTCTGCTCGGCGTGGTGCGCATCCCGATCGGCAATATCGTCGCGATCATGGACGGGCGGCGGGCGCTGACCGCCTATGTCCGAGTGCTCGCCGGGGGCACGGTGTCCTGGGACAAGACACGTCACAGCTTGCACCCGGCGCGGAACATCGGCACAGGTCTGGGATCATGAGGACTTGCGCACAACGTCGCGGCGAACCGCTGATCGTCATGTCGGCCATCGTACTGACCTGGGTCGCTGGGCGCATGGCGATCTGGCAGGCGCCGGATGCCTTGCCGGAAACGGCCGCACACGCCCCGCTATCGATCCCCGCCGCGCCGGAACTGGTGCGGGTCAATCACTTCGCGCTCAAGGGCGCCTTCGGCTTCGCTCCCGCCGAGACCGGCAAGTTGAGCTTCGCTGGCTTCGCGGGTGGCGCGCCGATGGGGCTGGTCTCCCAGCCCGCGCTCGCGCCGCTCACGCTGGTCGGCATGGATTGGGCGGCACGGCAGATTGCGCCGCGGCCAGCGGCGGAGCGCAAAGCTCCGGAACGTGGCAGCGCGCCCAGCCATCACGGCCAGTCGTTGCCCGAGACTTCGTTGCACGGCACCACCCTCCCGTCGGGGCCGTCGCCCATGCCCTCGCTCGCGCCGCCGCCGGTTGGTGCTGCGCCGCCGCCTCCGCCGGTGCGCAGCCAGCGGCCTCCGGAACGGATCAGCGCCGGGCACAATCTGCTGTGGCTGGCCGCGGTCAGCCAGATTCCCTTCAGCCAGCTCATGAGCGCCGGATCGCCCGGATCGCCAGCTTCGGCAGCGCCGCTGTCCCCGGTCGCGAACCGGAGCGAGGCGCGCCGCTGGTCGGGCGATGGCTGGGTGCTACTGCGCCGTGGCGGCGGCATCGGCACGCCCGGTGCGGCCTTCCCGAGCTACGGCGCGAGCCAGGCCGGCGCAGTGCTGCGCTATCGCCTCGCGCCGGACAGTGCGCATCGCCCGGCGCTTTACCTGCGCGGCAGCGCGGCGCTGAACGGATCGGGCGCCGGATCGGGGGAGCGTGAAGTCGCTGCCGGCTTCTCGGCCCGGCCGGTCGCGGCGCTGCCGGTTTCACTCTCGGCCGAAGTGCGCGGCACCCGCCTTGGCAGCGGCATCCGGGCTCGTACTGCTGCTTTCGCAGTCACCGAACTGCCCCCGGCAAGGCTCCCCGGCGGGCTCCGGGCCGAGGCCTATGCCCAGGCCGGCTATGTCGGAGGCGCCTTTGCCACCGGCTTCGTCGATGGCCAAGTGAAGCTGGATCGCGGCCTGCTTTCGCTAGGTGAGGGCAAGGGCGAGGCCCGGATCGGTGCCGGCCTGTGGGGCGGCGCGCAAAAGGGCGCCTCGCGCCTTGACGTTGGCCCCAGCGTCACGCTCGGATTCAAGGTGGGTGAAGGCAGCGGCCGCCTCTCGGCCGACTGGCGTTTCCGCATCGCCGGCGATGCCGCGCCGAAATCCGGCCCGGCACTGACCCTTTCCGCAGGATTCTGAAGACCCGCCTTCCTTCGACCTTAGTGCTGCGGTAGGCAGGACAGGCCGATGTATGTGTACCTTCCCATTGCCGGCCTTTCGGTCAACGGCCTGGTCATTGTTGCGCTTGGTGCGCTCACCGGGCTGCTGTCGGGAATGTTCGGGGTCGGCGGCGGATTTCTCACTACACCGCTGCTGATTTTCTACGGCGTTCCGCCCACCGTCGCCGCTGCCTCGGCTGCCAGCCAGGTGACCGGCGCCAGCGTTTCGGGCGTGTTCGCCCATACGCGCCGGGGCGGGGTGGATTACCAGATGGGCGCGGTGCTGGTCGCGGGCGGGGTGCTCGGCTCGGGCATCGGCGCGCTGCTGTTCCGCCTGCTCCAGTCGCTTGGCCAGATCGATACGGTGATCAACATCCTCTATGTCGTGATGCTCGGCTCGATCGGCACGATCATGGCGCGTGAGAGCATCCAGTCACTGCGGGCGGAACGCAGCGGCGTGCCCCTGCCGGCGCGCAAGCGGCGCCATCACCCGATGGTCGCCAGCCTGCCGCTGCGCTGGCGCTTCTATCGCTCGGGGCTTTATATCTCGCCGCTCGCGCCGCTGCTGCTCGGGATATTCACCGGCATCCTGACCATGCTGATGGGGATCGGCGGCGGTTTCGTGCTGGTGCCGGCGATGCTCTACATCCTCGGGATGAGCGCCGGGGTGGTGGTCGGCACCTCGCTGTTCCAGATCCTGTTCGTCACTATGGTCACCACCATGATGCACGCCATGACCACCCGCGCGGTCGATCTGGTGCTGGCGGTGCTGTTGCTGCTCGGCTCGGTAACCGGCGCGCAGCTCGGCTCGCATCTGGCGCAGACCGCCAGTCCGGTCCGGCTGCGGCTAATTCTGGCGGTGATCGTGCTGCTGGTTGCCGGCCGGATGCTGCTGGGGCTGGGCTGGCGGCCCGACGAGATCTACGCGGTGTCGCCGCTGTGAGGGGGCTGCGCCTTATCATGTGCGCCTTGGGCCTCCGCCCAAGGCTTGCGGCACCGGCCCACGCCCCCGGCCCGACCACCCACAGGGTACCATGTCTCGGGTGGTCGGGCCGGGGGCGTGGGCCGGTGCCGCGGCTCCAAGCCGGACGGCTTGGAATGATTCTCGCGTTGTTCCTGCTGACCGGCGCGCGCGATCCGATCCTGGTGCCGGAGATTTCGCAGCATGAGGTGCAGGTCCGTCAGGGCTTCACCGGCGCGCAGCTACTGCTGTTCGGCGCGATCCTCAATCCGGAAGGCACAAGAGCCGGGCGCGATTACGATATTGTGGTGGTGCTCAAGGGCCCGACCCAATCGATCGTGCTGCGCGAAAAGAGCCGCGTCGCCGGGATGTGGATCAACGCCGACAGCAACGAATTTCGCTCCGCCCCGGGCTTTTTTGCGGTCGCCTCGTCGCGCCCGATCAAGCAGATCGTCGATGACAAGACCGCTGCGATCTACGAACTTGGCCTGCCCTGGCTGCAGCTCTCGCCGATCGGCTCGATCGACCCTGGCGAGCAGACCCGTTTTGCTGCCGGACTGGTCGATCTGATGTCGCGGCAAGGGCTCTACAAGCAGGACCAGAACGGGGTGCAGGTGCACGAACAGGTGCTGTATCAGGCCCGGATTTCGCTACCTTCCAACGTGCCGACCGGGACCTATACCGCCGAAACATTCGCGGTCGCCCGCGGCCGGGTCGTCACCTCGGCGATCAGCCGGGTTGAAGTGCGCAAACTGGGCTTTGAGCGAGTCGTGGCTGATTTCTCGCAGGAGCACGCCTTCCTCTACGGCCTGCTCGCTGTCGCAATCTCCGTCGCGATGGGCTGGGCGGCTGGTCGCCTGACCCGATTGGGTTAAGGCCCGCTTAGCCGGAAATTAACCCGGATTGCCTAAATCGCTGGGAACCAAGGGTGCGCTCCACAGCAGGGATACGGCAATAGTGATGTCTGACATGAGCAACGGCGGATTTGCCGGTACACAGCCGGCGAGTGAGCAGGATCTGGGACCCAGCGGGCTGACCCCCACGCAACCGGCAGCCCCGGTGGCGCAGACCCAGCCGGCCGCGCCGCCACAAGCAGCGCCGCAGCCAACCGCGCCGCAATCGCAAGCACCGGTCCAGACTCGCCCACAACCGTCGGCACAACCTCAGGCACAGCCGCCGGAACGGCCCGATCCGCAAGCCGAAGCCGTTTCCGACAATGCCCGTCAGCCGATCGGCATCGTGCTGGAAATCGCCGGTTCCTCCTCGCATATCGCGCTCGATCTGCAGCGCCTGCAGGAATGCTCCGGCGATTCCGATCCGTCGATCGCGCTGGCCGGCCAGGTCGGCAGCCAGATCAAGATCCGCGTCGGCAAGCAGTGGCTGCTCGCCAGTGTCCGCACCCAGAAGCAGGATTCGCGCACCGCCGGCGGGGTTCTCGCCGCGATCGACTTTCTCGGCGAGGGCGAGGAAGAGCGCCTGACCGGGCGGATCCACTCCTTCCGCCGTGGTGTGACCACCTATCCGATCCCGGGAGCGATGATCTATCCGGCGAGCAGCAGCGATCTGAAGCAGATCTATGCCAGCGACGGGCGTTCCTCGGTGCAGATCGGCACGGTCTTCCCGACCAAGGACATCCGCGCCGGGCTTTACATCGACAGCTTCCTCGGCAAGCATTTCGCGCTGCTCGGCTCGACCGGTACCGGCAAATCGACCAGCGCCGCGCTGATCCTCCACCGGATCTGCGAAGCCGCGCCCGATGGCCACATCCTGATGATCGACCCGCACGGTGAATACTGTGCCGCGTTCAAGAACACCGGCTTGGTGCTCGACGTTTCGAACCTGAATATGCCCTACTGGCTGATGAATTTCGAGGAACACTGCGAAGTCTTCCTCACCACCAGCGGCAACGACCGGCAGGAGGATTCCGACATCCTCGCCAAATGCCTGCTGGCGGCGCGATCGAAGAACCGTCTGGCCGAACAGATGGGCAAGATCACGATCGATTCGCCGATCCCCTACCTACTCTCCGATCTGGTCAACACACTGCAGAACGAGATGGGCAAGCTCGACAAGGCCGGCTCGACCGCGCCCTACATGCGGGTCAAATCCAAGATCGACGAGATCAAGGTCGATCCGCGCTACCAGTTCATGTTTTCCGGCATGCTGGTGGGCGACACCATGGCCGAGTTCATCGCCAAGATCTTCCGCATGCCGAGCCGCGGCAAGCCGATCTCGATCATCGACGTTTCGGGCGTGCCTTCCGACATAACCTCGACGGTGGTGGCAGTGCTCAGCCGGCTGGTATTCGATTATGCCATCTGGTCGCGCGAGGAAAAGACCCGGCCGATCCTGCTGGTCTGCGAAGAAGCGCACCGCTACGTGCCGAACGAGAAGAACGCCGATGGCTCGTCGGTCGGGCGCATTCTCAGCCGGATTGCCAAGGAAGGCCGTAAATACGGCATCTCGCTTGGCCTGATCACTCAGCGCCCGTCGGACCTTGCCGAAGGCGTGCTCTCGCAGTGCGGCACGATCATCTCGATGCGTCTCAACAACGATCGCGATCAGGCCTTCGTGAAGGCGGCAATGCCCGAAGGTGCGCGCGGCTTCCTCGATTCGATCCCGGCGCTGCGCAACCGCGAATGCATCATCTGCGGCGAGGGCGTTTCGATCCCGATGCGCGTCGCCTTCGACACTCTCGACGAAGACAAGCGCCCGGCCTCGGCCGACCCGTCCTTCGTCGATCTGTGGCACGGCACCGGCGGCGAAGAGGAATCGGTCCAGCGCACGGTTGCCCGCTGGCGCTCGCAGGGGCGGTAAGCCCTAATTCCGCAGGCGCTCGATCGCCTGGGCCAGCGCGACATAGAGCTTGCCCATGTCCGAGGAGAGCAGGGTCACGCCCAGGGCGTGGCCGTCGCGGGTCGAGAGTAGCTGGCGCAGCATTGCCTCGAAATCGTGGATGTAGCGGCTGACGTGGTCGCGGAAGGCGTCGTCGGCTTCATAGACCTGCGCGATCGCCTTGGCCTCGGCATTGTCGAGCAGCTTGACCGCGCGGCGGGTGAAGATCCCGCGATCGCCCTTCAGATAGCTCGCCCAGGCCGTATCGGCGACTGAGGCGTCGAGTGCGCGGGCGATGTCGATCGAGTTGGAATTTAGCGATTCGGTGACCAGCGCGGCGCGGCGGGCGAAGTCGTTGTCGACCTGCTCTTCGGCGCGCTGGCGGGCATGGCTGACGCGCTGTTCGAGATTGCCGGCCAGTTCGTTGACCTTGGCCAGCTGGTCGCGCAGCTGGATCGCGGCCTCGCGGCTGGCGTTCGCAGCCTTGGCGCTGGCCTCTTCGAGCCGTGCGGCGATATCCCCGGCGCGGGTCTCGAGGATCCGGTCGATTGCGGCATTGCCGGCCGCGTCGAGCTTGCCAGCGAAACTGGCCGCAGCCTGTCCGCCAATGGTCTCGATCTGCGCCACGGCACTGCCGGCGGCTTCGGATAGCCGGGCTGCTGCACCATCGAACGCGGTTCTGGTCGCCTCGGTGATCGCTGCGCTTTCGCTGCCGATTGCACCCAGCGTGCCCTGCAGCTCGCCCAGTGCTTCGCGGTGCGCGGTGTTGCGCTCCGCGATTGCTTCCTGCAGCGGCGCGACCTTGACCAGTGTCTCCTGCGTGGCGAGCACATAGGCCGAGAGCGATTCGCCGCTGGTGCCGGCCTCGCCGATAGTATCGCGCAGTGCGATTGCCCGGCGCTCGATATCCGCCAGGCGGGTCTCGCCCTCGGCAATCGCCAAGGGCAGGTCCTCGCGAGTCTGTTTGGCGCTGGCCTGCAGCAGTTCGAGCAGGCGGACGCTGCTGTCAGTGAGCTGGGCGATCTCGCGGTCGGTCCCGGTCAGCGCCTCGCGGCTGGCCGCCAGATGGCTGGCCAGCGTCTGCAGCGTGGCGGCGATGGTAGCTTCGGCCTGGCTGCCCTCGGCACGGATATCGCCCATCTGAGTGGCGAATTCCGCCAAGGCGCCAGTCACCGCATCGGCATGGGCGCTGATCGAGCGGGCATGCTCCTCATGCTTCTCCAGCCGCGTTGCGATCTCGCCATCGAGCGTAGCGAGACGCCGGAGCAGGTGTTCGGCCGCTGCGGCTTCGCGGTTCTCGGCCTCGGCGGCGCGGGTCTGCATTTCGTCGGTGAACTTGCGATTGCGCTCGGCGATGCGGGCGTCGAAGCGCAGCGCTTCGTCGGTCAGGCGGTGGCGGGCGGAGTCCATCGCCTTGGCATCGGCATCCTGCAGCGTGGCGATGGCGGTGTGCATATCGGCCTGCATCGCCGCCAGACTTTCGCGCCAGGCAGTGACCGCACCGGATTCGCCGTCGCGCAGCGCGCGGGCCAGCGTGGTGCTTTCGTCGCGCAGCGTAGTGAGCCGCGAGCGCAGCGAGGTGATGCTTTCGGCCTCGTGCCCGTCGAGCGTTTCGCGGCTCTGGCCGAGCTCTTCGGCAAGGGCGGCGGCGCGGCCGCGAATCGCGGCGAGTGCCTCGATTTCCTGCTGGTCGAGCCTTGTGCGGAACTCCTCGCTTTGTTCGCCCAGCGCGATGAAGCGGTCGCGGGCGATCACCTCGAGCTGCTCGGTGCGATTGGTGAAGGCCCCCAGCACGTCGTCGACCACCTTGCGCAGGCTTTCCACCTGACGCTCGCTGGCGACCCCGAATTCATTGAGCTTGTGGAAGCCCTGGACCAGATCCTGCAGCTGCAACTGCGCGGCGCGGCCAGCCTGGCCGATGTTGCTGGTCACATCCTTGGTCGAATTGGCGATCACCGGCAGCTGGCTGCGCAGCTTCTCCATATTGTCGAGCGCGGCCTCGCTGACATCGCCGATCGAGGCGATCTGTGCGCCGTTTTCGTGGATCAGGTCTTTGAGGCTGGCAGCATGGCGCGAAAGCCGCTCGCTCGCCAGGCGGCCCAGCGATTCGAGGTCGCGGGCCTGCGCGGCGATGAATTCGCGGGCCAGGCTGAGCTCCTGATTGACCGTGACCAGCCGGGTTTCCAACGCCACACTCTCGTCGTGCAGCAGCCTGGCCGCATCGCCAAACCGGCTCGCCTCGCGGCTGCTCGAGCGCATCGCGATGAGATAGGCGACCGCCAGCAGCAGCACCGTGGGCGACCAGTCCGAAATCCACGAAACCCACTGCGCCGGGGTGGCCGGAGCCAGCATTTGTGCGCGATTGGTCCAGATGTAGAAGCCGGTCCAGCCGAGCGCGGCAAGCCCGGTGAGCAGCGGCGCGACCCAGGCCAGATTGCGCGCGGCGGGGGCATCGGCCTCCTCCTCGAACTCCGGCTCGGCCCAGCTGGCATCGAGCGCGAGTGGCTCCTCGGCGTTGTCAGCCGAAGCGGAAATGCCGGCAGGGGCGTCTGTGCCGCCCTGACCGATTGCGACAATGCGTGATTTGCCCACCATCCCCGGAGAATAACACGGAAATGTCCGCAATAAACCCCGGATTAACCGTTCTGCGATAAGCCGGGCAAATGGTCTATGAAGCAGGTGCCCTCGATGTGACGCTCGCCGCGGCGGCGGGGGACGATCCCGCGCTGATGTGGGAGCTGCGGCTCGCCTTTGTCGAAAGCGCCAACCGGCAGGTCGATCTGCTCCGCCGCTCGCGCTGCGACGGCAATTGGCAGGTCGCGGCGATGCGGCTCAAGGGCCTTGCCGCCAGTTTTCATGCCGAGACGCTGATCAAGCTCGCCGACGAGGCGCTCGATGGCGCACCGGGTGAGCCCGGCGCCCTGCGCAAGATGCAGGCCTTCCTCGACGAATACGGCCATAGCTGAACTCCGGGCGCCGACACGGCGCTTGGCCTAAGCAGACAGCTGCCCTACAATCCCTGCGCACCACGCCAGGAGAAGCAGGCTGCGCGTCGCCTTGTTAAGCATGATGGAACCGGCCGGATCGCCCGATGGGCCCCGGCGCGCGTTCCTGCGCGTCGGCGGCGCGGCGATCGCGCGCCACCAGCTCGGGCTGGTACTGGCGTTGGGCTGCGAGCGGGTGATCTGCCTTGCTCGAGGGCTTGATCCGGAGGTGGCGGCGCTCCAGCACGAAGCCGAGGGCGCTGGCGCGAAATTCCATGTTATCAATGGCTCACGCGGGCTGATGGGCCTGATTTCGACCGCCGATGAAGTGATCGCGCTGGCCGATGGCTTGCTTCCCGCCCCGGAAGAGGCGCTGGCGCTGGCCGAGGCCGGGGAGGGCATCGCGGTCCAGCCGGCCGAACCCGGACTGGCTGGCGGTTTCGAGCGGATCGACGCCGGCAATGCCGCTGCCGGGCTGATGCGGGTTCCGGGCCGGTTGGTTGAGCGGCTGGCCGAACTCCCCGCCGATTGCGATCCGGTCTCGGCGCTGCAGCGGATCGCGCTGCAAGCCGGCGTGCCGCAGCGACCTTTGCCAGCGGGGCTGGTCGAGGCCGGGCGCTGGAGCCTGGTGCGCGATGAGGCGCAGGCCCATGCGATCGAGGGCAGCTGGATCCGCTCGCTCGCAACTCCGCCCGCCGATGCCGCGCCCTCGGCGGCGCTGGCCGGGCTGATCGTGCGCGGCTTCGGGGCGGCGCTGCTCCATGCCGGAACCGGCGAAAATGCGCTGGTTGCGGGGGCCTGGCTGCTCCTGCTGCTGGCGCTGGGCGGGGCCTGGCTGGGCTATGGCGCGCTGGCGCTGGGGCTCTGCGCAATTGCGGTGCTGGTGCGGCGCATCGGGGGCCTGCTGGCCCGGGTCGAGCGCGCCTCGCTGAGCTTGCCGCCGCCGCGCTTCCCGCGCGAAGCGATCTTCGATTGGGGCCTTGATGCAGTGCTCGCCATGGTGCTGACCTGGAGCATGTTTCGTTTCCCCGGCGAGCCGGTCTGGCCGCGGCTGTTTCCGGCACTGGCCTTGCTCGGTTTTGCAAGGATCGTGCCGCGCCTGATCGTGGGCCGGCTACGCGGCTGGATTGGTGATCGGGCGGTGCTGGCCGCGCTGCTGGCGGCGGCCTCGCTCGGCGGGGTTCTGGTAAATGCCGTGGAAGGCTTCGCCCTGGTGCTGGCGGCGGTGGGAATTATCTGGCCGGTTGGTGCGTCGAGGCTAACGCGAGCTTAACCATGCTGGGCTATGGCGCTGGTATGAGCGAAATGGCAGAAATCCCGGCGATCAGCGACAATGTCGAAAGCGTCGTCAGCGCCGAACTGGCGCATGGCGATGGCGTGCTGGGTACGGTCGCGCCGATCCTGCGCCATCTCATCGCCAGCGACGACCGCGCGCTGTTCGGCGAAGAGCCGATTGCGCGGGTGCGCGGGATGCTGGGTGATCTCGCCCGGCAGCTGCTCGAAGCGCCCTTGACCGAGCCGCTGGACGAAGCGCAGGATCCCGCTCGGGTGGCCGTGCTGCTCACCGGTTTTTTCGAGATTCCCGGCATGCTTGGGCATGTTCACGCGCTGGCGCTGGAAGGTCAGCTGGCCGAGCGGCTGCATTCCCGCCTGGCGCTCGATCCGGTGCTGCCGCCGCTGCTGCAGGTGCTGATCGCTTCGCCCGATGCGCCCACTGCGGCGAGTGTGATGAACCTGCTCGCCGCTCAGGCGCGCTTTATCCAGACGCAGCGGCGCATGCAGTTGCCGCTAACCGAACTGCCCGGCGACCTGCTGCACGGTGCGCTGCTGGTGATGCGCACTCATGCTGCGGCCGATGACCGCGCCAGTGCTGCCGAAGCCGAAATTCGCGCGCGCTATGACGAAAGCCGCAGCCGGCTGGGCCTGATCGCCCGGCTGGTGACCGGAATGGGCGCCGGCGCAGTCGCCGCCCTCTCTGTAACCCATGCCGGGGTCGCGATTTTCGCCACGGCGCTGGCGCTGGCTTCGGGACAGGACCGCGATCTGGCGGTGCTTTCGACCAATGAGACCCAGCTCGCCCGGCTCGCGCTGGCGCTGCGTGCTGCCGGGGTAAAGGTGCCGGGCATCGAGGAACAGTTTCTCGCGCTCCATCCCGAGGTTGCCTTGCCGGAAGGTTTTGACCGGCTCGGACCGGATCGTGCCGCCGCCATGCTGGCACGCTCCGCCGTGCGTGCGGGGGGCTGAGCGATGGCGGGGGGCAGGTTGGTCCTGGCCCGGGGGCTGAGCGATGGCGACGATCGCCTGACCTCGGCGGAAGAGCCGCTGGCCGGGCTGCAATTGCGCTGCGGCGGGGCACTGCCGGGGACCATCGCCATTCCCGAACTGCTCGAGCTGGTGCGCAAGGCACGCAGCTATGGCCTTAAACTCGCGCGCAGCTTCGCCGCTTTCGACGGGGCCGAGAGCATCTCCGCCTGGGCCGAGATTGAGCCGGGGCAGGCCGACGGCGGCTGCAGCATCACCTTGCGCAACTGGCGCTCGGTCAAGCACGAACAGGCCGAAAACAACGCTGCGGATTCGCGCCTGCTGGCGATCGACCGCAATCTCGCCGAATTGACCGCGCGGCTCGACGGGCGCCAGGCGCTTCAGTCGGCCGAGGCCGAGGCGCCGGATCTGGCCGAACTTCTAGCCGCGATGCGCGCCGGGATCCGTCGGCCGTGGACCGATTTCATTGCCATCGAAGGCAATGCCCACCGCCAGCCAATGCACTGGCGCCTGCTCGATGGTGCGCGCGTGCAGGTTGCTGGATCACCCCGCCGCTGGCGCGCCCGGCTGGTGCCGAGCGGGGTGCCGGGGGATGAACCATTCGGCTTCGAACTGCTGCTTACCGCCGATGAAGCGCCGGCCGATCCCGCGCCCAGCGCTGCCGAGGAAAAGGCACGCTCGGCGGCGGTGACCGGGCAGGGGCTGGTCGGGCGCGATCTCGCGCCGGTGCTGCGCCAACCGGTCGCCCGGATCATCGCCAATGCCGAGACGATCCGCACCCGCCTCGCCGGGCCGCTGGCCGAGGAATACAGCAATTACGCCGCTGACATCGCCGCCGCCGGGCAGCATTTGCTGGCGCTGATCGACGATATGTCCGATCTCGAAGTGGTCGAGGCCGAGGATTTCAGCACCGCCCCGGACCGGATCGACCTCGCCGATGTCGCCCGCCGTTCGGCCGGTATCCTCGGGGTGCGCGCGCGCGAACGCGGGGTGACGATCGATGCACCGCGCGCCGGCGAGAACCTCCCGGCCGTGGCGGAATTCCGCCGCGTGCTGCAAATCCTGCTCAATCTGGTCGGCAATGCGATCCGCTATTCGCCGGCCGGTTCGCAGGTCTGGATCCGGCTGGAAGAGGAAGGGGATCGCGCCCGGCTGATCGTCGCGGATCAGGGCCCCGGACTTTCATCCGAGGACCAGAGCCGCGTGTTCGACAAGTTCGAGCGGCTCGGCCGCAGCGGCGATGGCGGCTCGGGCCTCGGGCTCTACATCTCGCGCCGGCTGGCCCGGGCGATGGACGGCGATCTGACGGTTGAAAGCGCGCCGGGACAAGGCGCGCGCTTCATCCTCGATCTGCCCTCAGCGCCCGCGGCGTGACAGCCAGACCAGCACCGCGCCGACCAGCGCGGTAATCGCGCCGTTGATCGCCCACTGACTGTCCGCCAGCATGAAGCTGGAGGCGGGCCACATGATGATGCCCAGGCCCTGACCGGTCCACAGCAGCCCGAAGGCGACCAGCAGCACACCCAGCACCAGCCCGATTGCGCGCAATATCTTCATGACCGGCTCACCTTCGCAAAGAAGGAGAGCCTAGGCCCGATCAATGGCTCGCGCAAATGCGGTGTCGCGCGGCCTCAGCGCTTGCTGAGGGGCACGTAGCTGCGCTCGACCGGGCCGGTGTAAAGCTGGCGCGGGCGACCGATCTTCTGGCCTGGATCGGAAATCATCTCGTTCCACTGCGCCACCCAGCCGACGGTGCGGGCCAGGGCAAACAGCGCGGTGAACATGGTGGTCGGGAAGCCGATCGCCGAGAGGATCACGCCCGAGTAGAAATCGACGTTCGGGAACAGCTTCTTCTCGATGAAGTAGGGATCGTTGAGCGCCATTTCCTCAAGCTGCAGCGCAACCTCGAACACCGGATCATTGACCTTGAGCGCGGCGAACACCTCGCGCACGGTCTTCTGCATCACCGTCGCGCGGGGATCGTAGTTCTTGTAGACGCGGTGGCCGAAGCCCATCAGGCGGAACGGATCGTTCTTGTCCTTGGCGCGCTCGATATAATGCGGGATCTTGTCGGGCGTGCCGATCTCGCGCAGCATGTTGAGCGCCGCCTCGTTGGCACCGCCATGCGCTGGGCCCCACAGGCAGGCGATCCCGGCCGCGATGCAGGCGAAGGGATTGGCGCCCGAGGAACCGGCCAGCCGCACGGTCGAGGTCGAGGCATTCTGCTCGTGATCGGCGTGGAGGATGAAAATCCGGTCCAGCGCCTGTTCCACCACCGGGTTCACCTCATAGGGCTCGGCCGGGACCCCGAAGGTCATCCGCAGGAAGTTTCCGGTGTAGGACAGGCTGTTGTCAGGATAGACGAAGGGCTGGCCGACCGAATATTTGAAGGCCATTGCCGCGATCGTCGGCATCTTGGCGATCAGCCGGTGCGAGCTGATCTTGCGGTGCACCGGATCGGCGATGTCGGTTGAATCGTGATAGAAGGCCGAAAGCGCGCCGACCACGCCGCACATGATCGCCATCGGGTGCGCATCGCGGCGGAAGCCGCGGTAGAAGGTCGCCAGCTGCTCGTGCAGCATGGTGTGGCGGCTGATGGTGCGGGAGAAGTCGGTGAGCTCGGCCTGGCTCGGCAGTGCGCCATTGAGCAGCAGGTAGGAGGTTTCCATGAAGGTGGAATGCTCGGCCAGTTCCCCGATCGCATAGCCGCGATGCAGCAGCACGCCTTCATCGCCGTCGATGAAGGTCAGCGCGCTTTCGCAGGCCGCAGTGGAGGTGAAGCCGGGGTCATAGGTGAACATCCCGGTCTGGCCATAGAGCTTGCGGATGTCGACGACATCCGGGCCCACGCTGCCCTTGATCACGGGATAATCGAAATCCGCGCCGGCCATGCTCAGTTTTGCAGTGTCACCCACCTGTTATGCTCCCTCGAAGTTATGTGGCGGCTTTGGCCTGGTCGGCGATGCGCGCCAGGCTCTCGTCCCGCCCCAGCAGAACCAATACGTCAAAAATGCCCGGCGAGGTCGTCTGCCCCGTCAGTGCTGCCCTCAGCGGCTGGGCGAGTTTCCCCAATCCCAGCTCCAGCTCCTCTGCCTGAGCTTTGAGACTGGCTTCCAGTAGGTCGGATGTCCAGTCGTTATCAGTGCCGAGCCGGTTCGCGATCTGCGCCAACAGCGCCCGCGCATCATCGCTCAACAGCGCCTCGGCCTTGGGGTCGAGCGCCAGCGGACGCTGCGCGAAGAGGAAGGTCGCTCCCGCCGCCAGCTCGTTCAGATCCTTGGCGCGGACTTTCAGGAACGGCATCGCCCGGGCCAGCAGCGCCTCGTCCGGAGTACCGGCCATGCGCGGCGCGACCAGTGCGGCCAGCCGCGCGTCATCGGCCTCGCGTAGATAGTGCCCATTGAAATTGAGCAGCTTGGCCAGATCGAAGCGCGAGGGGCTCTTGCCGACATGGGCGATATCGAACCACTCGACCGCCTGGTCGCGCCCGATGATCTCGTCATCGCCATGCCCCCAGCCGAGCCGCAGCAGATAGTTGACCAGCGCCTCGCTCAGCACGCCCATGTCGTCGCGATAGACATCGACGCCGAGCGCGCCGTGGCGCTTGGAGAGCTTGGCACCATCCGCGCCGTGGATCAGCGGGACATGGGCATAGGCCGGCTCAGGCCATCCCATCCCGTGGATAATCACCAGCTGGCGGAAGGCGTTGTTGAGATGATCGTCGCCGCGGATCACATGGGTGACACCCATGTCGTGATCGTCGACCACGACCGCCAGCATATAGGTCGGCGTGCCATCAGAGCGGAGCAGGACGAAATCGTCGAGCTCGGCATTGCTGACGGTGACCGTGCCCTGGACCTGGTCGGCAATCGTGGTCTCGCCTTCGCGGGGGGCCTTGATCCGCACCACATAAGCCTGGCCTTCGGGCCAGCTCGCGGCATCGGCATCGCGCCATTCGCTGTCGATGCGGAAGGGCTTGCGCTCGGCCTGGGCCAGCTCGCGGCGCGCGGTCAGTTCCGCGGACGTCAGATAGCAGCGATAGGCGTGGCCGGCGGCGAGCAGCTGGTGCGCCACTTCGGCATGGCGGTCAGAGCGGGCGAACTGGAAGGTCGCCGGTTCGTCCCCGCCGAGGCCGAGCCAGTCGAGCCCGTCGAAGATCGCTGCGATCGCCGGCTCGGTCGAGCGGGCGCGGTCGGTATCCTCGATCCGGACCAGATAAGTGCCGCCGTGGTGGCGGGCGAACAGCCAGTTGAACAGCGCGGTGCGGGCGCCGCCGATATGCAGGTAACCGGTGGGCGAGGGGGCAAAGCGGGTGACGACCGGACGGCCTGCAGCCGCTCCTTCGCCCTGCGCGCTTTCGCTTGCCATCTCCCGGCCCTTCCTGTCCTATGGCGCGATGGCGGGGGAAGCCGAAAGCGCCGCTACGGCAGCCAGCATGACTGGCATCGCCGCTGCACTGCAGCAAGGCCCTTGGCGCAAGCTTGGCGGCTTGTCCAGCATCCTTGAACGCTGCGAAAGCTTTCTTGCCAGGCAGGGTTTCGAGCGCGCGCCATGGGTCGCTGTCGGCTTTGGCATCGGGATCGCGGCGTGGTTCCAGCTGGCCGGTCCGTGGCAGTGGCTGGCGCTGCTCGCGGGCTGTGCGGGAGCCGGGCTGGCGGCGCTGGCGCTGCTGCGTGCCGAGGGCCGTTTTCCCTTCGCGCGGCAGGCTTTGGTAGTGATGGCGCTGGCACTGGCGGCAGGCTGCGCGACGGTCTGGGCCAAGTCGGCGCTGATCGGCACCGAACCGATCGCTCGGGCCTCCGCCGGGGTGCTGACCGGGCGGATTCTTGCGCGCGAGGAGCAGCCGGCGCAGGACCGGGCGCGGCTGGTATAGGCGCGCTCGTCGGGACGGAACTGCGCGCGGTTGCCCTCCTGCATCAGGCTCATGCAGAACTTGTGGAGATGATAGCCCTGGCGCGATCGCTTGGCGGTGAACACCAGCGTGCCCGGAATGTCATCGAGTTCGGAGAGGGAGTAGAGGCGACTGCGTATGCCGGTCCGTCCTTAGGCTGGGTCGCCTCAGCCTAGCAGGACGGGAGGCATGAGGCCAACCTCAGTGATAGCGCCGCAGCAGTCCTGCCAGCTTGCCCTGCACCTGCACTTCGCCCGGGCGGTAGACCTGCGGTTCGTAGGCGGAATTGGCCGGATCGAGCCGGACCATGCCGTCTTCACGGCGCAGATATTTGAGCGTCGCTTCCTCTCCGCGGACCAGCGCAACGACGATTTCGCCATCGCGGGCGGTGTCGGTGCGGCGGATCAGGGCGTAGTCGCCATCGAGGATGCCGGCGTCGATCATCGAATCGCCCGAGACCTCGAGCGCATAATGCTCGCCTGCGCCAAGCAGTGCGGCGGGCACGGGCAGCATCGCCTCTGTTTCGAGTGCCTCGATTGGCATGCCGGCGGCGATGCGGCCGTGCAGCGGGATCTCGATCACGTCATTGGCCGCCCTGACGGGAGCCGGGGGCGGGCGCAGCGCGGTGATGTTGTTGGCGGCGGCGCGGGCCGAGGCGACCTTGGTGGTTACATCCTCGGGCTGGCGCAGCACTTCGAGCGCACGAGCGCGGTTAGGGAGCCGGCGGATGAAGCCGCGCTCTTCCAGCGCCGAGATCAGCCGGTGCACGCCGGACTTCGATTTGAGGTCGAGCGCTTCCTTCATTTCCTCGAACGAGGGGGAGACGCCGCTTTCCTCAAGCTTGGCCTGGATGAAGCGGATCAGTTCGTGCTGCTTGCGGGTCAGCATGAGGGGAAGCTCCTTGATCGTGCATCGTTTCGTGAACGAATACGGAACAAGTAAGCAACTTCCAACAGGACGTCAAGCGATACCGCCATTTTCGAGGAGATAGACCGGAACCACCTCGCCGGCGGCACGCGGCGGGGCACCGGCGGCGCGGTCGATCAGCGCATTGCTGGCGGCGAGCGAGGCCAGCGCGGCGCTATCCTGCACGGCCTGGGCCGAGACCCTGGTACCGTCCCAGCGGGCGCGGAGAAACTCGCGCCGCGACCCGCCCGCACCCAGCGGCTCGGCCAGCACCGCCGGGATGGTGCGCGGCAGGCACTCACCCGCGCCGGCCAATGCGCGCAGCAACGGCAGCAGGAACAGATAGGCGGTGGCGTAGCTGGAGACCGGGTTGCCCGGCAGGCCGATCGCCAGTTGCTTGCCCTTGCGCGCGACGAGAATCGGCTTGCCCGGCTTGATCGCCACTCGCCAGAAATCGATCTCCGCGCCCCAGGCCTCAAGCGCGGGGCGGATCAGATCATGATCGCCGACCGAGGCGCCGCCGCTGGTGACGATGACATCGGCATCGGCGGCGGATTCCAGCGCAGCGGTGAGCAGGGCGAGATCGTCGCGGACCGGGCCGAGCCGCTGGACCGAACAGGCGAGACTGGTGGAAACCAGCGCGGCCAGCATTGGCCCGTTGCTGGCCGGGATCTGGTGCGGGGCGCAAGCCTCGCAATCGTCGGAGAGCTCATCGCCGCTGTCGATCACGGCAATGCGGGGAACGCGGCGCACGGCGACATGGCGGTGCCCGGCGGCGAGGATCAGCCCGAGATGCGCCGGGCCGATGCGGGTGCCGGCGGCGGCGAGCTGTGCGCCCTCGACAAAGTCCATGCCGCGGCGGCGGATATGCTTGCCTTCGGGCAGGGGGCCTTCGCCCGTGAGCGTCAGCGTCTCGCCCGCGCGGGTCAGGTCTTCCTGCAGGATCACCGATCCGGCCCCATCGGGCAGCAGCGCGCCGGTGGCGATGCGGATTGCGGTGCTGGGGGTGACGGTGCCGACATAGGGATGGCCGGCGGCGCTTTCGCCCGTCACGCGCCAGGGGCCGGCGCCGTCGCCCGGGCAGACTGCGTAGCCGTCCATCGCCGAGAGGTCACAGGCGGGCTGGGTGCGGCGGGCGATCAGTGGTTCGGCAAGATAGCGCCCGAGCGCGCTTTCGGCATCGACCCGCTCGAGCGGCAGCGGCACGGCCAGCGCGAGCAGGCACGCCTGGGCCTCCTCCAGCGGCAGCGGCGGCTGTCTCATGCCTCGGCCTGCCAGGTCCCGGACTTGCCGCCGCGCTTCTCGATCAGGCGGATCGCCTCGATCACCATGCCTTTGTCGACCGCCTTGGCCATGTCGTAGATCGTGAGGAGTGCGATAGAAACTGCTGTCATCGCTTCCATTTCCACGCCAGTCCGTCCAGTGAGCGAGGCGCAGGCGGTACAGGCGAGGCAATCGCCCTCGAAGGCGAAGTCGATCGTTACCGCATCCAGCGCGAGCGGATGGCACAGCGGGATCAGCTCGGCGGTCTTCTTGGCGGCCATGATCCCGGCGATGCGCGCTGCGGCGAGGACGTCGCCCTTGGGCACATTGCCGTCGCGGATCGCGGCGAGGGCCGGCGCGCTCATGCGGATCCGGCCCGCAGCGATAGCGACGCGCTGCGTCTCCGCCTTGCCGCCGACATCGACCATGCGCGCCTTGCCCGATTCGTCGAGGTGAGTGAGTTCAGCCATGGAGCAGGGCCTTTGTTGCCGCCGTGACGTCAGCCTGGCGCATCAGGCTTTCGCCGACGAGGAAGCAGCGCACCCCGCAGGCCGAGAGGCGAACGAGGTCGGCGTGGCTGCCCAACCCGCTTTCGCTGACCAGCAGCGTGCCCGCCGGGGCGAGCGGGGCGAGGTGTTCAGTGGTGGCGATGTCCGTGACGAAGCGCTTGAGGTCGCGGTTGTTCACGCCAATAAGTCGCGATTTCAAAGCGCTTGCACGCCCCATCTCGGATTCATTGTGAACTTCAACCAGCACATCCATGCCGCGTTCGAGCGCGGCGGCTTCGATCTCGGCCATCTGCGCATCGCTGAGCGCGGCGACGATGATCAGGACCGCGTCGGCCCCGATTGCGCGGGATTCGGCCACTTGCCAGGGATCGACCATGAAGTCCTTGCGCAGCACCGGCAGGGTGCAGGCGGCGCGGGCGGCGATCAGGAAATCCTCATGCCCTTGAAAATAGGGCGCGTCAGTCAACACCGAGAGGCAGGCGGCGCCGCCGGCTTCGTATTGCCGGGCGTGTTCTGCAGGATGAAAATCAGCCCGGATCAATCCCTTCGATGGCGAAGCTCTCTTGATTTCCGCGATCAAGCCGAAACCTGTGGCGGCCTTGGCCTCCAGCGCCTTGCGAAACCCGCGCGGGGGCGTCTGCGCGGCGGCGCGAGCATCGAGCTCGGCGAGGCTCGCCAGCAGCTTGCGAGTGGCGACTTCCTCGCGCTTGGTGGTGCAGATTTCGGTCAGCTTGTCGGTCATTTCACCCACTCGATCCAGCAATCCAGCAGCGCCTTGGCCAAGCCCTTGTCGAGCGCCTCGGCGGCTTCTTCCACGCCTTCGAGCCAGCTGTCCACTTCTCCGGCCACGATCAGCGCGGCAGCGGCGTTGAGCAGCACGGCGTCACGATAGGCTCCCGACTCGCCCAGCAGCAGGCGGCGCAGGGCTGCGGCGTTGAACTCTGCATCGCCCCCGCGCAGCGCCTCGAGCGGGTGCGGGGCCAGGCCGGCATCGTCGGGCCGTATTTCGATCGGCATGCCCGGCAGGCCGATCGCGGCGAGGTAGCTGGTCCCGGCAATCGAGAGCTCGTCGAGCCCTTCGGCGCCCGAGACGATCAGCGCCGCATCGGTGCCCAGCAGCTCCATCGCATCGCGGTAGAGCGAGATCAGCGCGGGGTGCGCCACGCCGACCAGCTGGCGAGTGACGCCGGCCGGATTGGCCAGCGGGCCGATGAGATTGAAGATCGTGCGCCGCCCCAGCGCCTTGCGGATCGGTGCGACCCGAGCGAGCGCGGGGTGGTGGGCCTGCGCGAAGAGGAAGGCGATGCCCATGTCGGCCAGCGTTGCTTCGGCCATTTGGGACGCGCGCGCCAGATTGAGCCCCAGCGCTTCAAGCGTGTCCGCGCCGCCGGCCATGCTCGATGCTGCGCGGTTGCCGTGCTTGGCGACTGGCACCCCGCAGGCTGCCACCACCAGCGCGACTGCGGTCGAGACGTTGAGGCTGTGCTGGCCGTCTCCGCCGGTGCCGCAGACGTCGATGGCGCCTGCGGGGGCTGCGACCGGGATCATCCGCGCCCGCATCGCCCGCACCGCACCGGCGATCTCGGCGGCACTTTCGCCGCGTTCGGCTAGTTCGGTCAGCGTAGCGGCGATTTGCGCATTCGCCATGTCACCGTCGAGCATCTGCCCGAACAGCGCCTCCGCCTCGGCGGCGTTCACGCGACCAGGCGGGCCTTCATCCCGCAGATTTCCAGGAAATTGGCCAGCAGGGCATGGCCGTGCTCGGTAGCGATGCTCTCGGGGTGGAACTGCACCCCGTGGATCGGCAGCTCGCGGTGGCGGAAGCCCATGACATGGCCATCGTCGGAGGTGCAATTGACCAGCAGCCCATCGGGCACATCGTCGACGATCAGCGAGTGATAGCGCGTGGCGAGGAAGGGCGAGGGGATGCCCTTGAACAGGCCAGAGCCGTCATGGGTGACCACCGAGGTCTTGCCATGCATCAGTCCGCCGCGCACCACTTGCCCGCCGAAATGCTGGCCGATCGACTGATGCCCGAGGCACACCCCGAGCAGCGGCAACCGCGCTTCGGCACAGGCGGCGACGAGCTCGAGGCTGATTCCGGCCTCATTGGGCGTGCAGGGACCGGGCGAGATCAGGAAGCCCTGCGCCCCGCTGGAAATCGCCTGCCCGGCCGAGATCGCATCGTTGCGTTCGACCCGCACCTCGGCGCCCAGTTCCATCAGATAATGGACCAGGTTCCAGGTGAAGCTGTCGTAGTTGTCGATGACCAATATGTGCGGATCGGGGATCATGCGGCGGCCTTTAGCGGGTGACAGGGTGCAGCGAAAGGGTGTTGCATAAAGTAGTGAAATTCACTATTTTGGCGCGACTATGAACATGCACATCAAAGTAACGGCCACCGAAGCCAACCGGTCCTTTTCGCGCCTGCTTCAGGAAGTGCGCAAGGGCAACCGCGTGACTATTACCTCACATGGGCAACCCCTGGCAACGCTCGCACCCGCTGAAAACGAGGAGGAGCGCAAGGCGCGGCGGGAGGAAGCGCTCAGGAGGCTCGAGAAGCGCTGGGCTACCCAGAAACATATCACGATCGGTCCCTGGACCCGCGAAGAACTTTACGAGCGCGACTGAGCCAAAGTCTTGCGGGCATTCGATACCAACATCCTCGCTTATGCGGCTGGTCTACGGCAGATCGCTTCGGACGAGCCCAAGATTGCGCGCGCGGTCGAGCTGTTCCGGGCGCAGGTCGCACAAGGGCAAGCTACTCTGCCGGCACAGGTCCTTGCCGAACTTCATCATCTCCTGCGCCGAAAGGGGGCAATGACATCGGTTGAGGCCAGTGAGATTGTGGATGATTACGCATTCGATGCGGTTGTCGTCCCGACCGATGAGACGGTGCTCGCTGCGGCCTTCGGATTGGCCGCAGCGCACAATCTGCAAACCTACGATGCCATCATCCTGGCCACTGCCGCGCAAGCCGAGTGTGAAGTCCTCTATTCCGAGGACATGCAGCACGGGTTTGAATGGAACGGCGTGACGATCATCAATCCCTTCGCCTGACGCCTACACCTACTGCCCGAACCCGGCCTCGCCCGCCACCCGCACCGCTTCCCGCGCCGCTGCAATCAGCGCCCCGGCCTTGGCCTCGCATTCGCGCTGTTCGTATTCCGGCACGCTGTCGGCGACGATGCCGGCGCCGGCCTGGACGTGGAGGACGCCATCCTTGACCACGCCGGTGCGCAGCACGATGCAGCTGTCGAGATTGCCGTCGGGCGCGAAATAGCCGACGCCGCCGGCATAGGCGCCGCGGGTTTCTGGTTCGAGTTCGGCGATGATCTCGCAGGCGCGGACCTTGGGCGCGCCGCTGACGGTGCCCGCCGGAAAGCCCGCGAAAACCGCGTCGATTGCA